>JBAXRO010000073.1:0-8784 GCA_037131165.1 Actinomycetes bacterium
TCGTCGTGCCGGCGGCCCACGGACCCTTGACCGCGAGACTTACGCCCGCAGGCCCCTGACTTCCCTGCTCGCCGGGGAGACCCTGAACCCCTTCGGGACCCTGGACTCCCTGCTCACCTTGGAATCCCTGCTCACCCTGCGGGCCTTGAGGTCCTTGCTCGCCCGCGAATCCTTGCTCGCCCTGAGGCCCTGGGGGTCCTTGCTCGCCTTGGGGACCGGGGGCACCCATGTCGCCCTTGTCGCCCTGAGGTCCTTGCTCGCCTTGGGGACCTTGTTCGCCTTGGGGACCTTGTTCGCCTTGGGGACCTTGGTCGCCCTGAGGTCCTTGCTCGCCTTGGGGACCTTGGTCACCCTGAGGTCCTTGGAGACCGGGGGCGCCCGTGTCACCCTTGTCGCCTGGGACTCCGGCCTCACCGCGATCGCCCTGCTGGCCGCGCGATGCGAGGAGCTGCCAGCGGTCGAGTTCGGATGGAGGCAAGCTGCTTGGGCCGGCCCCGGCGTGATCGCCGGTCGCGACGTAGGACGAACCCTCGAATGTGACGACGTCGTTCGTCGCGTAGTCCCCGCCGCCGTTCCATTCGCCACGGAAGGTGAAGCCAGTCGCCTCGCCGGGCGCACCGGCTTCTCCCCGATCGCCCTTGGCGCCGGTCTCTCCGGTGTCGCCCTTGGCGCCGGCAGGCCCTGCAGGTCCGATGGAGCCGCGGTCACCCTTGGCGCCGGCAGCGCCAGCAGCACCCGTATCTCCCTTGGCGCCGGCAGCGCCCTTCAGGTTCGTACCCACGACCGGCCAGCGGCCAGCGACCTTCGGCCCGTAGATGACCGAGATGTCAGTGCGGAGGAAGTAGTCGCCGTCAGATCCACCGGTTGGCGCGGTGGCGCCGCTGAGGATCTTCGAGCCGGTCGCCGCCTGGATGGTTGCGGCGGCGAGGTCCTTCGTCAGGATCGACCCGTCCCTGATCTGTGCCGAGCCGACACTGTTGCTGGGCAGTGTCGTCGCCGCCCAACTGACGCCACCAAGGGTGACGAACAGGCAGGTCGTGGAGATGACGTTGGCGTAGGTGAGCTTCGGCTTGAGGTTTCGCATCCGCGAAACGATCGCACAGTTCGTGGAAACCGGAGTCGGCTGGCTTCCCCAGGATCACGGTCGCCAGCGATCAGCAGCGAGACCCACCACAGCCCAAGGGATTGCCCCTTGGTTCGAGGTCCTTCTGAGTCGCTGAACATCGGCGCCGCGACCGTCTCGAGTGAGTCCTCGACGACGGGCGAGTCTGTCGCGGTGATGATGTTCGCGGTGAGCCTCGCCGCGCCGATCGGGGTGTTGCTGTGGGGCTTCATGATCGGCCGTGTCTCCGTCGAGGCGGCGATCCTCTTCGGTGCGGTCGGCACGGTCGTGTCTGGTGTCGCGTTGCTGAGGCCACCGAAGGCTCCAGCCGGGAGTTGAGCGCCGCAGCCCGGCCGGCTGTAACGCTCATCGGGAAGGCCGATGGCCGCGTGTTGGGCCGTCAGGGCCCGCCTTTGGCCTGACGGCCGAAAGCTCAGAGGCTCCACTTCCTGGGGTCGTAGAGCATCGCGCTCGCGAGGCTCTTCGAGCCACTCCAGCCGCCTGCCACGAGCACCTTGCCGTTCCTGAGGAGAGTCGCGGCCGGGCTGTAGCGAGGCTGCGCGAGGCTGCCCGTGTTCGAGAAGCGCCCCGTCGCCGGGTTGTAGACCTGAGCGCCCCTCAGTGCCCTGTGGCTGTCCCATCCGCCCGCCACGAGGACCTTGCCGCTGGGCAGCAGGGCCGCCACCGGGAAGTCACGCGCCTTGATCAGGCTGCCCGTGGCGGTGAAGGTACCGGTGGCGGGGTTGTAGATCTCGGCGCTGGCGATCACCGCCGAGTTGGTGGCACCGGCGGCGATCAGAATCTTGCCGTTGGCGAGCCGGGTCGAGACGCCGGCGGAGCGCACGGTGCTCATGCTGCCTGTTGCCGTGAACGAGCGTGTCGCCGGGTCGTACAGCTCCGCGGTCGCGGTGTCGTCGCCACCGGCGATCAGGACCTTGCCGCTGGCGAGGAGGTTCGCCGTGGCGTAGGTGCGACCGACAGACAGTCCGCCGCTCGTTGGCGTGAACAGGCCTGTCTCGGGGTCGTAGACCTCAGCGGTGACCGGCGCGGTCAAGCCGCCCATGCCGCCGGCGACGAGCACTTTGCCGTCGGGGAGCCGGGTCGCTGTCGCGTAGCTGCGAGCCTGGCTCATGGTGCCGGTTCGCTTGAAGGTTCCCTTCGCTGGGTCGAACAGTTCGGCGCTCGAGTTGAACCCGGTGGCGGAGTCCCCTCCTGCGACGAGGACCTTGCCGTTCGGCAGCAGGGTCGCCGTTCCATTCCAGCGGGCGGTGGTCATCGGCCCGGCCGCCGTGAACTTGCCCGTGGACGGGTCGTAGACCTCGGCGCTTGCGAGCGGTACGCCCGCGTCACCGCCCCCTGCGACGAGGACCTTGCCGCCCGGCAGCAGGGTCGCGGTCGCTCCGTCACGCCCCTGACCCATGCTGCCTGTCGGCACGAACTTGCCGAGCACCTGGGCTCCTGCAGTCGGGGCGGCGGCAAGGACGGCGAATGCGACTGTGATCGCGATCAGGCTGCGTGGTGTGGCGTGGCTCGTCATCGGGGCGTCTCCTCGGGTCAATGTCGGCGCGCCTCTAGGAGCGCAGGCTGAAAGGTTTCGTGGTGGCCACTCCGGCGACACCGTCGGCGCGCGGCGTGACCGCGAATCTCCAGTTGCCGGCTCCCGGCCTGAGCGTGCAGACGACCTTCGCCGACCAGACGGTGCACCTGCCGGTCTTCGTCGTCGAGCCCTTCTTCGCGGTAAGGGTGTAGGTGGTCGCCGGCAGGCGGACGATCGTGGCTGTCACTGTCCGCTGCCCGTTTGCGACCGCCCACGTGACGGCTGGCATCGGTGTCCCGTTCGGGTCGTAGACCTCGGCGCTGGCGAGGCTCCGGTATCCGCCCGAGCCGCCCGAGGGACCCCAGCCGCCGGCGACGAGGACCTTGCCGTCTGCGAGCCGGGTCGCCGTCCCCCACGCTCGCTTGGCGACCATGCTGCCGGTCGGACTGAATCGGCCGCTTGCAGGGTCGTAGAGCTCGGCACCCGAGAGGGAGCCCAATGTGCTCCATCCGCCCGCTACGAAGACCTTGCCGCTTTCGAGCAACACCGTGAGCGGAACCTCGCGCGCGACACCGAGATTGCCGGTGGCGGTGAAGTTCCCGGTGGCCGGGTCGTAGACGTTCGCGCTCGTGAGGAACCCGGAGTTGCCGTAGCCGCCGACCACCAGTGCCTTGCCATCAGCGAGGGCGGTGGCGCCGGCGGCCTCCCGAGCGGCCGTCAGGGAACCGGTCGTGGGCGAGAACGAGCCGGATACCGGGTCGAATACCTCCGCTGAGGCCAGGAATCCCGAAGTGCTGTCGCCGCCGGCGACGAGGACCTTGCCTCCGGCGACCGAGGTCGCCGTGGCGTAATCGCGGGCGACGCCCATCGAGCTTGAACTGCCCAGTTCGGTGAACACTCCCTCCTGCGGGTCGAAGAGCTCGGCGCTTGCGAGCACGCTCGAGACCCCTGCTCCGCCGGCGACGAGGACCGTGCCGTCAGGGAGCAGGTTCGCGGTCGCGAACTCCCGTTGGTAGTTCATGCTCCCGGTCGGCGTGAATTGGCCGTTCACGGGGTCGTAGATCTCGGCGCTTGCGAGCATGCTGGTCGCGCCGTAGCCGCCTGCGATCAGGACCCTGCCGTTGGCCAGCCTCGTTGCCGTCGCGTAGTAGCGGGCCGACCCCATGCTGCCGGTTGGCGTGAACTTGCCGGTGGCAGGGTCGTAGATGTCCGCGCTCGAGATCGCACCCGCCCCGCTGTTGCCGCCCGCGAGCAGGACCTTTCCGTTGGTCAGGAGGGTTGCCGTCGCGGAGTAGCGAGCCGCGGTCATGTTGCCCGTGGGCTTGAAGGCACCGACGCCCTGAGCCATGGCGGGCGGCGCGAGGGCGGCGAGCGCAACTGCGACGGTGGCGAGCGCCGTGCGGGTGACTGCAGTGCGGTAGGACATCGGTTCCCTTCGGTACGGGTCGGTTGGCGGCGAGCGCCGCTGTCCGCTGGACGTTCTTCGGATCTGGGGAAACATAGAGATTGGCCGTGCGGCAGGCGCCGGACCGCGCAGGCGGTCTCCTGCGGCAGCGACCAACCCCGTTGGCGGTAGCCATGACCTCGACTGGATCCTTGTCGCAAGCGACTCGGCCGTCGGTTGCTGGTGGTTTGCTCGAGCACCGAGCTGTAGGGTCCGCGGAATGCAATCACTCAACGGTTTCCTGTCGATGGCTTCGAGCGTTCGCAGAGTGAGCGTTTCGCCCACCTGGGCCGTTGGACTGGTTGTATGCGCAATCGCCGGCGTGGCGGCGCCGAGCGCTCAGGCCGCGCCTGTCATGCCGCAGGTCAGCGCAGGCATCTTCCACACGTGCGGAGCGAAGGCCAGTGACAGCAGCGTCGTCTGCTGGGGAAACAACGAATTCACTCAGGCAGCGGTGCCAAGCGATCTTGGACCGGTCACTCAGGTCAGCGCAGCCTACTCTCACACATGTGCCGTCAGATCCACTGACGGGACCGCGGTCTGCTGGGGAGACAAGGCTGATTATGACTCCGGCCAGGTGACGGTGCCAGTCGACCTTGGCCCGGTCGCTCAGGTCACCACGAGCAACAATCACACCTGTGCTGTCAAGGCCACCGACAGAACTGTGGTTTGCTGGGGCGGCGGCCGGGGGTACGACTACGGCCAAGTCAGCCCTCCAGCCGACCTTGGGCCGGTCACACAGGTCAGTGCGGGCCCGGACCACACCTGTGCCGTCAGAGCCACTGACAGCCTCGTCGTCTGCTGGGGCGATGACGGAAGTGGCCAGACGACGATGCCGAGCGACCTTGGGCCGGTCACGCAGGTCAGCGCCGGCGACTTGCACACGTGTGCAGTCAGATCCACTGACGGGACCGCGGTCTGCTGGGGCGGTGACAGCAGCGGTCAGGCGACTGTTCCCAGCGACCTCGGGCCGGTCACACAGGTCAGCGCCGGTGTGAGCCACACGTGTGCCATCAAGGCCAGTGACAACACCGTCCGATGCTGGGGCGATGACTACTACGGTCAGACGACGGTGCCAACCGACTTGGGGCGGGTCAACCAGGTCAGCTCCGGAAGATCCAACACGTGTGCCGTAAAGCTCAACGCCACGATCCGCTGCTGGGGCGGCGGGCGGGACGGCGACTATGGACAATTGACGGTTCCCACCACTGACTTCCCGAGCTTCTCCGATGCGGTCGTGAATTTCGGTGACACCAGCGGGCTCGACTTCGGCGATGTGACCGCTGGGCGACGGAGCGCCGTCCTGACGATTCCGGTTGCCAGCAAGTCCCTCGCCTTGGGCGTGCCATTGACGGTCAAGAGCCTCGCCTTCACGAAGGCCTTCAACAGCTTCGATGCATTCTCCGCGTCAGCTCAGACTTGCACTGCGGGTCCTCTCGCCAACGGTGATTACTGTGCGATTCGCGTTCGATTCGCAGCGGAGATCTGGCAGCGCGGCGAGCTGCGTGCCGAGTTGACGGTCACCGACGACTCAGCCGTTGGCACCCACGTCATTCCTCTGACGGCAAGAGCGATCGCCCCGCCGTCGTTCCTCTTGACCCGGTTCCAGTGGGTTCCAAGGTCTCCTGGAGCTGCCGGGGGCAACTTCTACTGGGCGCCAAGTGAGGCGGCCAAGGTGACGATCACCTTGACCCAGCCGGTCTCGACAACCGTGAGCGTCAGGAAGGGTCGGAAGGTGATCAAGAAGACGGTGAGGACGATCAAGCCCGTGACACTCGTGGCCAACAAGCCGGCAGGCATTCCTGTCAGCGACGGGGTCATGCTCACTCTCCCGTCCTTCACCTGGAACGGGAAGGTCGGCACCAAGGCCGCGGCCAAGGGCACCTGGAAGGCCACGATCACCGCAGTGAGTCCGAGCGGACGAGCGAGCCTCACCCAGTCCGTGACGATCCGCTGACGGCGTCAGGCCCGTGGCGAGGGGTCAGGCGCTCTCGTCAGGACGCCAAAGTCCAGGTCATCCCGAGGCAGGACTCAATCGTGAATGAGCGTCCTAAAGCTTGATCGCCTTCACATTCGCCGGGCCACTTCCACCAGCGTTTCGCGGCGTGAGCGAGAAGGACCACTTGCCCTTGCCTGGAGCGAGAGTGCAGACGGCCTTGGCGCCCTTGGTCTTGCACACACCGGTCCTTGTCTTGGAACCAAGTTTGGCGCTCAAGCTGTAGGAGACTCCACTGACGCTGTCAACCGTGGCCGTAACGACCTGCTTCTTCTTGTCGGTGCTCCACTTGACTGCTGGTGCAGCTGGCTTCGCCGGCGTTGGTGTGTAGAGCTCGGCCCATCCCAACGTGGCTGACCAGTTGGAGGTTCCGCCGACGATCAGTACCTTCCCGCTGCGTAGCACCACCGCCAGCGCTTCGGTTCGGGCAGTAATCAGGTCACCGGTTCGCGCAAACAATCCTGTGGTTGGATCGTAAAGCTCCGATCGAGCCAAGCTGCCGGACTTGTCCTTACCGCCGGCGATCAGAACCTTCCCGTTCGGCAGGGCTGATGCTGTCGCATCGAACCGGGGGTCGATGAGGTTGCCTGTGGCCGTGAACAACCCAGTTTTAGGGTCGTAAAGCTCCGCGCTGGCCAAGACATCGGGTTGGGTATAAGGGCTCATTTTATTGCCGCGGCCTCCGACCACCAGAACCTTCCCGCCTGACAGCACTGTTGCCGTCGCTCCATTACGAACTGTGCTGAGGCTTCCAGTGGCTGTGAACAAACCGGTACCTGGGTCGTACAGCTCCGCACTTGTCAGACCCTTCTCCGCAGTTGAAAAACCCCCGACGCTTTCCACTCCACCCGATAGCAGGACCTTCCCGCTCGGCAATGTCAAAGCAGTTGCACCGTATCGTGCGTTTATGAGGGGGGATCCGGCAGGCGTAAATACCCCTTTCACTGGGTCGTACAACTCGGCGGTATTCAAAATTGCTGAGGACCCGTTTATCCCTCCAGCAATCAGAACCTTGCCGCTGGTCAAGACCGATGCAGTCGCCCCGCGACGCGCTTCTGACAGGTTCCCAGTGCTGGTGAACAAACCCGTTGCCGGATCGTAGATCTCCGCGCTCGCTAATACGCCTGCCGTACCCTCATATCCACCTGCGATCAGGATCTTCCCACTCGGCAGGACCGCAGCCGCAGCTTCGCTTCGGGCGGTAGCGAGATCACCAGTTTTCGCGAACAATCCTGTGGCTGGATCATAAAGCTCCGTGGTCGCTGTGACTCCACCAGATATGGTCCCGCCGGCGAACAAGACCTTCCCGCTCGGCAACACTGAAGCAGTCTCTTGCAGACGAGGGGTAACGAGACTTCCAGTCGGCGTAAAGACGTCGAAGCCTCCTGCTTGAGCGGCAGGCGCAAACGCAACGCTTGCCAGGACAGCGACGACTGCGATCAGACGGCGAACGGCGCGCTGGGAAGGCATTTGATCTCCTGCCTGAACGGCGGTTGTGAGGGATCTGGAGAATACCCCGCCCCTTGGCCACGATCAAGCCTCGACCAGAACCACTCGAGAGGGTCTGCCCATGGGCCGCGAAGACGCCAGGGGTCAGGCTGCCCGCCCCGGACCTCCAATGGCAACGAATCAGTGCCGAGTTTGCGTCACCGTGTCTGATGACTTTGGGGTCTTGAGGGCGCCTTGATGGCGGGTCCTCCGCTTGCTACTCTCTTCGGCGGTCGCCCCAGTGTGAGCCTCTGACCCCCGGGTCAAGCTCCCTGGGGCTTTGTTGTTCCAGCGCCGGTCGAGCGAGCCCGCAGCCTGAGCTCTCGCGCTGGGGACAAGGGGTCAGGATCGCAACAACTTTGCGCAGGCCGTTGGCGATGGTCGAACACCGGCGTACAATGCATCCATGGCAGCCACGAACATCACCGACGAGCTGATCGACCAGATCGCCAAGGAAATCGCCGACAAGTACAACCTTGGCGACGCCGAGGTGCGCGAGATTGGGAGCCGCCTGGCGGGCGATCGTGCCTCCCGCAGCAAGGCGAACAAGGAGTTCGCTCGCAAGTTCATGTCTGAGCACGCCGGAACGTTTGATCGTCTCGGCAGCTGAGTGATCCTCCGGTGCAAGAGGAGTGGATACCCGGGATTGAGGACTACCTCGATCTGGCAGAGGAGGTTCTTGGCGCTGATCGCGAATCGCTTCGCAAGCTGCCCAACCTGAGGCTCGCCGAGTCGGCCTTGGCAGCGCCCTTCGCCGAGTTCGGCGGGACGCCAGCATACGAAGGCGTCACCGTCAGGGCCGCGGAGCTGGTGACTCGCTTGGCGCGCAACCATCCGCTACCTGACGGCAACAAGCGAGCCGCGTTTCTGACGATGGCCACGTATCTCCGGGAAAACGGACTGGCTTGGGATTCAGAGGACATCGAGCTCGACGCCGGGATCGTCGAACGGATCGCATCTGGCGTAACTACCTCTGACGAGGTTGTCGCCTGGATCGACTCCCGCACGTCGTCATCCTGAGTCAGGAAATCCGAATGGGCTGTCTCTGCCCCCAGGTCAGGGACAAGAGTCAGAGGGCTTGGAGCGATACCGCTTCCCGCCCGGCTAATCGGGGCCGCATCGCGCAGTCACTTCAACCCATCGCCAACATTGATGTAGTGTGTGGCAGATGAAGAAGCTCGTGTTGCTATTCGCCCTTGGCGCCATGCTCGCCGGGG
>JBAXRO010000074.1:0-8775 GCA_037131165.1 Actinomycetes bacterium
GGCAAGCTCGTCCAGCCGCCCCCGACCGCCAGCGTGTTGAACGGGATAACGAGGCGCACGATCGAGACGCTCGCGATCGAGGAGGGCTACGAGATCGCAATGCGCGACATCGCCAGGGCCGAGCTGTATCTCGCTGACGAGGTGTTCCTGACCGGCACGGCAGCCGAGGTGGTTCCTGTCAGGGAGATCGACGACCGCCCGATCGGCACGGGGAAGCCCGGTCCGGTGACGGTCAGGCTTCAGGCGCTGTATGACGACGCCGTGCATGGCCGCGATTCCCGCCACGCCGATTGGCTGGATCCGGTGGAGGGGCCGGCGGGCTCGTCGGCGACCGACGCGTGAGTCGGATCTCGCTTTACGACACGACCCTGCGCGACGGTATGCAGGGAGAGGGACTCTCGCTCACCGCCGAGGAGAAACTGCGGGTCGCCAAGCGCCTCGACGCCCTGGGCGTCGATTACATCGAGGCGGGGTTCCCTTCGTCGAACCCCAAGGAGGCGGAGCTCTTCGACCTGTTGGGCGCCGACCCCCCGGGGCGGAGCCGCATTGCCGCGTTCGGCATGACCCGGCGCAAAGGAGTGGCTGCCGCTGAGGACGAGGGGCTTGGGGTGCTCGCTGCGAGCAGCGCGCCCGCAGTCACGATCGTCGGCAAGACCTGGGCTCTGCATCTCGAGAAGGTCGTCAAGGTCGAGCGCGAGGAGAACCTCGCGATGATCGAGGAATCCTGCCGATTTCTGGTCGAGGCGGGCAAGGAGGTGCTCTACGACGCTGAGCACTTCTTCGATGGCTGGCGCGACGACCCCGGCTATGCGATCCAGTGCCTCAGGGCAGCCGAATCCGGCGGAGCGTCCTGGCTGGTGCTGTGCGACACCAACGGCTCGTCGCTCCCGGAGCAGGTGGCCGAGGCGGTCCGCTCGGCCGCTCAATCGCTTGACAACTCGACCGGAGTCGGGATCCATTGCCACAACGACCTCGGGTGCGGCGTTGCCAACTCGCTGGCCGCTGTCAAGGCCGGTGCAACTCAGGTGCAGGGCACGATCAACGGGATCGGAGAGCGATGCGGCAACGCAAACCTCGTCACGATCGCAGCCAACCTCGAGCTCAAGCTTGGCCACGACTGTCTGCCGGACGGTGGGGTTGCGAGCCTCACCGAGGTCTCGCACTTCGTCGACGAGATCTGCAACAGGACACCGAACCCGGCGCAGCCATTCGTCGGTCGCAGCGCATTTGCCCATAAGGGCGGGATGCATGTCGCTGCGGTCCGCGAGGACGCATCGACGTTCGAGCACATCGAGCCGGAGGCGGTCGGCAATCGCAGGGAGGTACTGGTCGGCGAACTCTCGGGCAAGGGCACGGTGCTCTCCCGCGCTGCCGAACTCGGGATCGGGGTCAGCGATCACCAGGCGGCGGCAATCGTTGAGGAGATCAAGGAGCACGAGCACCTCGGCTACCACTACGAGGCAGCCGAGGGATCGCTTGAACTCCTGCTGCGGCGGACCACGGGCGACTATCAGCCCCTCTTCCGGCTCGAGTCCTGGAGGGTGATCGTCGAGAAGGAGGCCGATGGACGGGTGCAGACGGAGGCGACGGTCAAGGTTTGGACCGGTGAGGAGCGACACGTCTCCACCGCGGAGGGCAATGGCCCAGTCAATGCGCTCGACAGGGCATTGCGCTCGGCGATCGGGAAGGCCCATCCTGAGCTTGCCGGGATCGAACTTGTCAACTTCAAGGTCCGGATCCTCGACGAGAGCCGGGGCACTCAGTCGGTCACCAGGGTCCTGCTCGATGCAACCGATGGGCACGATGTCTGGGGGACGATCGGCGTCTCGCCCAACGTCATCGAGGCCTCATGGGAGGCGTTGGTGGACTCGCTTGAGTACGGACTTCAGCCCGCCCGTGGCCGGGCGCCGGACAACCCGACGTGACCGAGTACGCACCGATTCCGCTTGCGCGCCCGGTGATCGGGCAGGAGGAGGAGTCCGCGGTCATCGCCGTCCTGCGCAGCGGGCGGCTCTCGCTGGGACCGGTCGGCGAGGAATTCGAGCGCCGGTTCGCCGAACGGCTCGGCGTGGGCTTTGCGAGCACGGTGTCGAGCGGTACTGCCGGCCTGCACCTGGCGCTGCGCGCCGTCGGGGTTGGCCCGGGAGACGAGGTCGTGACCTCGCCCTTCTCGTTCGTCGCGTCTGCCAACGCGATCCTCTACCAGGGGGCGAAGCCGGTCTTCGTCGATGTAGACCCGGTCAGCCTGACCATCGATCCCGAGGCCGCGGCCGCGGCAATCGGGCCCGCGACCAAGGCGATCCTGCCGATCGACATCTTCGGGATGCCATCGCGCGTCGACCTGCTCGAGCGGCACGGAGTCCCGATCGTCCAAGATGCATGCGAGGCGCTCGGTGCGGTTGACTTGGAGGGCGTTCCGGTGGGTGGCCGGGGTCACCCTGCGGTCTTTGGTTTCTACGCCAACAAGCAGATGACGACGGGTGAGGGGGGAATGGTGGTCTCGGGAGCCCCGGCGATCAAGGAGCGCATCGACAGCGAGCGCAATCAGGGTCGTGCTCCGGACATGGGCTGGCTCGACCACGACCGCCTCGGCTTCAACTACCGGCTGAGCGACATCCAATCGGCTATCGGGATCAGCCAGCTGGACCGGCTCGATTCGATGCTCGAGGCCAGAGCGTCTGTCGCCCGCCTTTACGCCTCGCTCCTGGCCGGTATCGAGGGAGTCGGACTGCCGGCCTTCGAGTGGGCGGGAGGTCAGCGCGGCTGGTTCGTCTATGTCGTCGGGCTTCCAGAGGACGTCGAGCGCGATCAGGTCATCAAGTCGCTCAGGGAATCGGGAATCGATTGCAAGCCTTACCTCCCCGCCCTTCACCTGATGGGGCACCTTGCCGAGGCGACCGGCGCCAGACGCGGTGAGTTCCCGGTGACCGAGCGAGCCGCCGAGCACGGGCTGGCACTGCCGTTCTTTCCCCAGCTCACCGAGGAGCAGGCGACCCGAGTCGCCGATGGCTTGGCGTCCGCTCTCGGCCGACCTCGCTCGCAATAGACTGCGCGGCCCGATGTCGCGTTTCAGAGAGCCCCAAGACCCGCTTTTCGTTCGCCTGAATCGGTCGGCCGGCTTCGACTGGCGCCTGGCTCCATATGACATCGCCTTGTCGCGTGCCCACGTGCGGATGCTCGCGAGCCGCGGCATCCTCGGGATCGAGGACCGCGACGCAATCCTCGCCGGTCTGGAAACCGTTGAGCTCGAGTTCACAGAGGGTCGCTTCCAGTTCCTCGAATCGGACGAGGACATCCACATGGCGATCGAGCGCCGTGTCACAGCGATCGCAGGGGATGCCGGCGCAAGGATGCACACAGCCCGTTCCCGCAACGATCAGGTGGCGACCGGTCTCGCCCTCTGGATCCGGGCCCACGCGGCTGCGGCCGCCGACGCCTGCGCGAGGGTCGAGCAGGCCCTCCTCGACAAGGCCGAACGGCATCTCGACTGGGTCCTGCCCGGGTATACCCACCTGCAGCGAGCACAGCCCGTCTACCTTTCCCACCACCTCCTGGCCTGGTTCTGGATGGTCAACCGTGACCGGCGCAGGTTTCTCGCGGTCGAGGCGGCTTCGCGGCGGGCAATGCCGCTCGGGGCCGGGGCGCTGGCAGGGGTGAACTTCGACACCGACCGCAGGATGGTGGCGGCGGAGCTTGGCTTCGACGGGGTGGGCGAGAACTCGATCGATTCGGTCGCCGATCGGGACGTCGCACTCGAGTTCCTCAGCGCGCTTGCGATCTGTGCCACCCACCTCTCGAGGTTCGGGAGCGAGCTCGTGATCTGGAGCAGTCAGGAGTTCGGTTTCTGCGAGATGGCAGACGGCTGGTCGTCGGGTTCGTCGATCATGCCGCAAAAGAAGAACCCCGATGCGGCCGAGCTTCTGAGGGCGAAGGCTCCGAGGGTCGTCGGACACCTGACTGCCTTGCATGGCGTTATCCACTCCCTGCCGTTGACTTACAACAAGGACCTGCAGGAGGACAAGGAGCACCTGTTCGATGCATCGGAGACGGTCGAGCTGAGCCTCGACTCGCTGGCAGCGATGGTCGAGACGGTGTCTTTCGATCGTGACCGGATGAGGGGGGCGGCGGCCGATGATCTAGTGGCCGCGACGGATGTTGCCGACCTCCTGGTCGGCAAAGGGCTCCCGTTCCGCGAGGCCCATGGGATCGTGGCCGGCCTGGTGCGGACCGCGGTTGACAGTGGCCGGCAGCTCGGCGGACTCACATCCGAGGAGCTGCAGACGGCCTCACCGTTGCTGCTCCCCGAGTACTACGAGCTTCTGGCGCCCGGGAGGACGCTCGAATCGAAGCGTTCCGAGGGGGGGACCGCGCTCGACCGTGTGCGCGAGCAGCTAGGGCGAGCACACGCCTCGCGTGCGGCCTTGGGTTGAGGTCGCCTCTCTACCGCTCAGCCGCTGGGCCCGGAACCGCCAGGATCGGCCGCGCCGCCACCGCCCGACGAGCCGGAATCACCGCCGCCACCGCCGCTATTCCCACCACCACCCGTGTTGCCACCACCACCACCACCGCCCTGATCTGAGGGTGGGGGTGACGGCGTTCCGGAGTCTTGGCCCCCGCCGTAGTCGGATCCGGATCCCCCGGACGGGTCATAGCTGCTTGACGACCCACTGCCGTCCCCGGGACTCCCTTGGGAGGATGCGGCCCTGTCAGCCTTGGCCCGCCCGGAAGCGTCCTTGCGGCCCTGGAGGATCGAGTTGGCAGCGAGCATGAACTCCCTCCAGATCGAAGCAGGGAAGGTGCCGCCCGCCACCGGGCTTCCTCCGAACTCGCTGGTCATCGGCTTGAGCCTGTCCGGGTAGCCAACCCAGACCGCGACCGTCAGTTTCTCGTTCCAGCCCACGAACCAGGCATCGCCGTAGTTCTCGGTCGTTCCGGTCTTGCCGGCGGCAAAGCCCCCGATCTGGGCCTCTTTGCCGGTTCCCGAACTCACGACCTGTTGGAGCACATCGGAGATGCTCTGGCTGACGGCGGGCGAGAGCACCCGATCGCGGCTCGCCTTGTTCTTCGCGAGTAATCGACCGCCCGGAGCCCGGATCGATTCGATCCCGACCGGCCCGCCGTCGGTGCCACCGAGTCCGTTGGCGCTGTTGACCCTCACGCCCCCGGTGGCGAAGGTCTCGTAGGTGTGGGCCATGTCGAGGGGAGAAACTCCCTCCTTCAGGCCTCCGAGCGTGACCGCGTAGTTCGTGGAAACGGGGGTGCGGATGCCCATTCTGTTTGCGAGCCGTGCGATCCGCTTGGTTCCGACCTTGATGCCAAGCTCGGCATAGACCGAGTTATCGGAGCTGATCATGGCATCGGTCAGGCTTCGGGAGCCGGCATAGGCGTTGTCGTAGTTGTTGACGATGAAGAACTCTTTGCCCTTCGTGCGCGGGACAGTGAAGATCTTGCGACGCGACTCGAAGACGTCACCGGTGGAGTAGCCCTTGCTGAGCGCCGCCGCGAGAGTGATCGGCTTGATGGCCGACCCTGGCTGGCGATGGCCCTGGGTGGCGAGGTTGAAGGGGTGTTTCGAGTAGTCGGTGCCACCCACCATCGCTCGCACGGCCCCGGTCTTGTTCTCGATAGCCACGACTGCCGCCGCGGGCAGGCCCGAGTCCGCGGGGAGCATTCGGTTCACAGCCTCTTCGGCCGCCTTCTGGAGGTCGAGGTCGATGGTCGTCTTGATCTTCAGACCGCCGGTATAGGCGCGCGTGGCTCCGAGCTTCGCGACCAGCAGGCCCCTGATCCACGAGGAGAAGTAGGGGGACTGCGTCTGCTCCGTCGGGGGAGTGATGTCGGTTTCGTCGGGGATCGTTCGCTGGAGGTTCTTCCGGTATTCGGACTCGGTGATGTATCCCTCGCGCCGCATCGCTCGCAGGACCGTGTCGCGCCTTTGCCTTGCCGCCACAGGGTGGGCGATCGGATCGAACGCAGTGGGGGAGGCAATGACCCCCGCCAGCAGAGCCGCCTCCGCTGTGTCGAGGTCGGCGGCGCAGTAGCTGTCGTTGAGCTTTGTGCCGCAGCCGGGATGGGCCTTGCCGAAGTAGACGCGGGCTGCGGACTCGACCCCGTAGGCACCTTGGCCGAAGTAGATGGTGTTGAGGTACTCGCTGAGGATCTTGTCCTTGGGCCAGCGACGATTGAGGTGGTAGGCGAGCACCGACTCGCGCAGCTTCTGGAAGACGGTCCGATTGTCCGCGGCTTCGAGGGCGTTCTTGACGAACTGCTGCGTGATGGTCGAGGCTCCCTGCACGGCAGAGCCGCTCTTGATGTCGCTGACAAGGGCCCGGCCCATTCCGCGAAGGTCGATTCCGGAGTTCTCGTAGAAGCGACGGTCCTCGATCGAGATCACGGCGTGCTTCATGGCGGGCGCGATGTGGGCGGCATCGACCAGGAAGTGGTTCTTGGGGCTCGTCAGCACACCCAGCGGCTTGCCGGTCGAATCGAACAGCAGGCTGTTGGCAGAGTGCTTGTACTCCTCACGGCTCTCGAGTGCGGGGAGGTCCGACGAGACCGCGGTCAAGGCGCCGAAAGCGAGCGAGATCATCGCAATCGATCCGAGTCCGGCGAGGATCAGGGCCACGCGCCACCTGACTACCCGCGGCGGCTTCGATCGCTTCGGCGGCTCAGCGGGCGGCTCGCCCGTACCGGCCGCAGCGCCAGCGGCATCCGCCTTTGCGGCAGCCCGCGCTGCGGCGCGTTCAGTGGCGGTGCTGTCGTTTTCCTTGCTTGGCATCGTGACGGCTCAGTGGAGCCTGGGGCAAGCTCGCGGACGGGTCGCGCTGCTGTTCGCGAGGACTTGACTCTACCATTGGCGCCCTTGGAGATCGCAGGTTCACACCACCACGAGCCGCCGGAAGGCGCCCTGTCTGACCCGATCGCCGCCGCTGCGTGGCTGGAGCGGGACGTCGTCGAGTCGCTACCGGCCGGCGGACTGGCCGCGCGCTTGGCCGAGGCCAAGGCGGTCGGTCGTCCGCTGCGAGTCAAGCTTGGCATCGACCCGACCGCTCCCGATATTCACCTCGGCTTCACTGTCGTCCTCGGGAAGCTCCGCGAGTTCCAGGAGCTTGGCCACACCGTTGTCCTGATCGTCGGCGACTGGACGGCGATGGTCGGCGACCCGAGCGGGCGGTCCGAGACCCGACCACAGTTGAGCCGCGAGGACATCGATCACAACGCCGCGACATTCGAGCAGCAGGCGATGAGCGTCCTGCGGCCTGACCGCCTCGAGGTACGTCGCAACGGGGAGTGGCTCGATATGCCGCTGGAGCGACTCTTCGACCTCCTGAGGATGGTGACCGTGGCCCAAGTGACGGAGCGGGATGACATCTCCAACCGGCTTGCCTCCGGCACGCCGGTAAGCCTGCTGGAACTTCTCTACCCGGTCCTTCAGGGCTACGACTCGGTCGCAATCGAGGCGGACGTTGAGCTGGGTGGCACCGATCAGCACTTCAATCTGCTGCTCGGAAGGCAGCTCCAGAAGCACTTTGGCCAGGCAGAGCAGGTCGCAATCGAGATGCCGATTCTCGTCGGCCTTGACGGAGAGCGGAAGATGTCGAAGAGCCTCGGCAACTACATCGGAGTTACCGAGGGGGCCGAGGACTTCTATGGCAAGACACTGAGCATTCCGGATGGGGCGATCGCCGAGTGGTCCAGGATGCTGCTGGGCAGGCTCCCTGATCCCGATCTCTCGGCCCGGGATGCCAAGCGGGCGCTCGCCCGGGAGCTGACTGACCGCTTCCGCGGGAACGGGGCCGGTGCGGAGGCCGAAGCCGCGTTCGACCGGAGGTTCATCGAGGGCGGCCTGCCCGAGGATGTCGAAGAGTGCCGCTGGTCGGTCGAGGGGGACGGGCCGGTCCACCTTCCTGCGTTCCTTGCAGCAGCGTTCGCGGTGTCACGGAGCGAGGCGAGGCGGGCAATCGCTGCAGGCGGGGTTCGGGTCGACGGCGAAGTGGTGGCGGAGCTCGATTTCCCCGTTGCTGCGCTTGACGGTCGAATCGTGCAGCTGGGCAAGCTCCGCTCGTGCCGCGCCTCGCTCGGCTGAGGGGGCCGGGGCGGACCCTCGGGGTCCCAGCGACGGGATCATCCCGTGCACGCCGGCTCGCAAGCCGCGAGTCCTGCCCGAACCCGCTACACTCCGCAATCCGCGCCGACTTCGGTCGGTCGTGTCTTCTGCCCGGGTGTCCCCCGGATGAGTGGCACGGCGGTCTTTGACAACCCAGCAGCATGCATACAGCCGACCACTCCGGTGGGAGGCGTATGCCCAAGTCCGACCACCGGAGGCGCCAGCGCCGACCGGTGGCAGAGCAAGTAAATTGAGTTCGGCGGTGCGGACGCCCCTTTGTGTACTGGGCGTCCCTCGAGTCACTGCCGGACACTCCGTTAGTAGTTCTTCACGGAGAGTTTGATCCTGGCTCAGGACGAACGCTGGCGGCGTGCCTTACACATGCAAGTGGAGCGACGAACCAGGGCTTGCCCTGGGGCAGAGCCGCGAACGGGTGAGTAACACGTGGGCAACCTGCCCCAACGATCGGGACAACCCGGGGAAACCCGGGCTAATACCGGATGTGATCGTGGACCATGAGGTCCACGTTGAAAGGAAGCTTCGGCCTCCGCGTTGGGATGGGCCCGCGGCCCATTAGCTAGTTGGTGGGGTAATGGCCTACCAAGGCAACGATGGGTAGCTGGTCTGAGAGGACGATCAGCCACACTGGGACTGAGACACGGCCCAGA
>JBAXRO010000075.1:0-8587 GCA_037131165.1 Actinomycetes bacterium
GCCAAGGCAGCGAGACCCGCGACCGCTGCGCCAACGGTCTTGATGTTCTTGCTGACCTTTTCGCGGATTTCCTCGGCAGCGGTTGGCGGCTCAGGCTCGGCCGTTGGGGGCGTCTCGGCCGTTGGAGGCGTCTCGACCGGTGGTGCCTCTGCCGGCGGTGTCTCAGCCGGTGGTGCCTCTGCCGGCGGTGGCTCCACCGGCGGCGTCTCTGCCGGCGGAGGGGGCGGCGGCGAGACGATCGAGACCGACACGGACGCCGAGTCGTTCGAGCCGTCGGGGTCGTCGTAGGAGGAACTGACGATCGAGGGCGCGGCAGCCACCGTGCCGTCAGCGGCGGCTGTGACCCTCAGGGTGAGCTGGGCTTCCTTCCCGGGATCGAGCGAGTCGATCGACCACCTGCCGGACCCCGAGTCGTACCTCCCTCCGCTCGGGTCAGCGGAGACCACCCTCGCCGCGGACGGGATCCCGTCCGCGACCCTGATGTCCTCGACCGGCAGATCACCGTTGTTCCTCACGATCAGGGTGACCGTGAAGGGGCTGCCTGGCTCGACGCTGCCGGCCGTCGAACTCGAAGTGAGCGAAAGGTCAACAAGTGGCGCGCCGAGCTTCAGGCTTGCTTCGTCGTTGCCCGATGAGAGGTCCGCTGAACTGTTGCGCTTGACCGACGCCCTGACGGTCGGAAGTGAGTTGTCCTTCGGCGACACGGTCAGGGTCATCGATTCCGTCCTCCCCGACCTGATCGCACCTGCATTCCACTCGCCGGACTCCGGATCGAAAGATCCGTCTCCCGAGGACGAAACGAACTTCAGGCGCTCCGGGACGTCGACCGAGGCAACGACCGAGTCGGATGCGTCGGGCCCACGGTTCTCGATCGTGATGGTGACCGCCTGGTTGGCGCCGACGTGGACGTAGCGAGGCCTTGCAGTGACCCCGACGTCGATGTCGGAGACCGGAGCCGACAGAGGGGCATCGGCACTGTTGTCAGCCAGGTCGGGATCGTCCTGGTCGAACGAAGCGATCTGCGCGGTCAGGGGCTGGGATCGGTAGGCCGTCACCTTGCCGGTCACCGCCAGCGAGGCGGTCTGCCCGGCGGCCAGCGAAGCAAGCGTCCATGTTCCGCTCCCCGGATCCCACGAGCCGGAGCTGACCGACAGGGTCGAGGGATCGAGTTCGAGGCCTGAGGCCGACGAGACACGAACGACGACTGCTGACGCGTCCTCGGTGCTTGAAGTGTTGGTCACGCTCAGCTGCAGGTCCGATGAGTCGCCAAGTCCGACCTTTGCCGGCGTTGCCGACCCGGTGACGGCGAGATCGATCTCCGGAGCCTTGACTGCGATCGAAGTCGAATTGTTGGTGGCGTCCGGATCGGGAAGTGAAGCGCTTGCGATCGACGCCTGCAGCGACTGGGACTCACGAGAGAGGATCCGCGCCTTGACGTTGAGCGAAGCGGAGTCGCCGTCACCGACCGGAGCGAGCGACCACTGAGCGGTGGCGGGGTCCCATGTCCCGTCGCTCGCCTCCGCCGAGACCAATTCAAGCCCCGCGGGGAGCTCCAGTTTGACCGTGGCCGCGCCGGAGTTCGGGCCTCGATTGGTCGCCTTCACCGTGAACGTCCGGGTCGAGCCGATCGATGCCGACGCGAGGTCGATCCGACTGGAAAGGGCGAGGTCAGCGGCACTGGCAGCCACAGTGGCGGTGTCGCCCGACTGATTGTTCGAGGGGTTTGGATCGTAGGTCCCGGTCGCGGAGATGCTCGCCTTGACGCTCTTCGGGGCGAGATCGTCTACCGAGCCGCTCACGACCAGCGTTTGGGATTCGCCCGCCTCCAAACGAGGGATCGTCCATACACGGGCGAGGTCGGAATAGACGCCCACCGGAGTTGTGAGGCTGGCGAGAGCGAACTCTGAGGGGGCGTCCAGAGTGACAGTGATCGGCCCGGAGGCCGCGGGACCGAGGTTCTTCGCAACGACAGAGAAGCTGACCGACGATCCGAGCGCTGGGGTTCTCTCACTGGCCGAGACGGTGACGCCGACGTCCGCGACCGGCGGGACGAGGGTCAACGAAGCTGAGTTGTTCGAGCTGTCGGGGTCGCGCACATCGATCGGGCTGTAGCTGGCGCCAACGCGCTGCTGTGCTCCCGACTCGACAGTCGCGCGGAACTCGAGTGAGGCTGAATCGCCCGGCTCAAGTGAAGTGACGCTGAACCCGCCTCCGCCGGAATCCCAAGAGCCGCCGTCGGCAGAATGCGAGACCACCTTCAGGCCGCTCGAGACGTCGACTTGGATCAGTACGCCCTTCGCAACACCCGGACCGCGGTTGCTGACCACGACCCGAGTCACGACCTCGGATCCGACGTTCGGGGAGAGGGTGTCGGTCGAAACCGTGACACCGATGTCCGCGTCGCCATCTTCGACCTTCAGGCCTTGGACATTCGGCGACCGTGTCGTGAGGCTCCCGGCGCCGGGATTCGCCCGGATGCGCCTGACGGCCACAGCATCGCGCGCGGAGGTTGGTGGCACTTCCTCAGCGGACCCGGAGTCGCCACCCGACGGCACCGTGGTCGCCTGACTCGATGGAACGGAACTCGAGTCCCCGGCTCCCTGAGGACCCGACGACTCGGTCGAGCCTCCAGTGCCCGAATCACCGCCCTCCGGGGCTGCCGCTGATGAACTGACAGTGTCCGAACTGGCGAAGGTGCTGATGATCTGCTCGCCCCCGCCGGTGACTGCCACCGCGGTGCCCGCCCCGAACCCCAACACGGCGACGACCACAGGCACTGCCACGGGCAGCAACCTGTCGCCGAGCCGGCGAAGGGGATCGACTGGCTTGCGGGCCATCGGTTAGCGAACGCTGATCGACCGATTCAGGATGAGATGCGACTTGGAGTCACGCAGCCTCAGCGTGTACGAGCCGCGCGCAAGGGACCTGCCAACCGACAGCGAGACCGACCGACCCTTGATCACTGCGATTCCACTCGCGACCGTCCTCCCGCGTGGCGCCACCAGCCGGTAGGTGGCCTTCCGCGCGACGGTCGAGAGCTTCCACGTTCCGGTCGGGAAGAGGCTCGAGCAGGTCGCTGATGCGCTCTGGCGGCAGACGATCACCGCCGGGTCACCCTTGGCTCCGGTGTTGCCCTTCGGGCCAACAGGTCCGGTGGCTCCGGTGGAGCCCTTGTCGCCCTTGGGGCCTTGAGGCCCGGTATCACCCTTTGAGCCCTTCGGACCGGCAGGTCCGGTAGAGCCGGTGTTGCCCTTCGGGCCCTGCTGCCCCTGAGCGCCGGTCGCTCCGGTGTCACCCTTCGAGCCCTGGGCGCCGGTGGCGCCGGTATCGCCCTTTGCGCCGGGCGCTCCGGTGTCACCCTTCACGCCAGCCGGACCCTGCGGACCCTGCGGACCAACCGCACCGGTGTCACCCTTCGGACCGGCAGGCCCCTGAGCGCCAGTCGCGCCAGTGTCACCCTTCGCTCCCTGAGCACCGGTCGCACCGGTCTCACCCTTCGGACCGGCAGGCCCCTGAGCGCCAGTCGCTCCGGTATCGCCCTTCGCTCCCTGAGCGCCGGTCGCACCCGTGTCGCCCTTGGCTCCGGTCGCCCCGGTGTCACCCTTCACGCCGGCCGGACCCTGCGGACCTTGAGGACCAACCGCACCGGTGTCACCCTTCGGACCGGCAGGCCCCTGAGCGCCCGTTGCGCCAGTGTCACCCTTCGGACCCTGAGCGCCCGTTGCGCCGGTATCGCCCTTGGAACCGGTCGCTCCGGTGTCGCCCTTCCCGCCGGTGGCGCCGGTCGCGCCGGTCGCGCCGGTGTCACCCTTCGGACCCTGAGGAGCCACCACGCCGACGCCTGCGAGTTGGACCGTCAAGTCGCCGGAAGCAGCATTCGATCCGATCGTGAGAGTTGCACTTCGAGCGCCGAGCGCCTTGGGAGCGAACCGGACCCCGATTTGGCACGTTGCCCAGCCTCCCGACAGGGGTACCCCTGTGCAGCCGTCCTGGACGACCGTGAAGTCACCGGAATTGGTCCCGCCGAGGGCTACGGACGAGACCGCGAGCGACTCGAATGAGATCTCGCTCGGCAGGCCGACCAAGGCCGGCTCGAGGCTGATCACCGAGATCGAAAGGGTCGGGCCGCGGGTGGTGAGGTAGACGTCACCGAAGTCGGCTCCGGCGGCGGAAAGCGATACGAGGGAGCCCAAGCCCGACGGGACCGTCGCCTGGGTGTTGCCGTTGTCGCCCCAGCAAGCCACCGCCCCGGAACTCTTGACGCCACATGCGTGCTTATCGGCGACCGACACGGAGACGAACTTGCCGCTCGGCGACGCGGTCTGGGAGTAAGTCGAATCACCCCAGCAGGTAAGGGCCAACTCGCCAGTGATGGCGCACCCTGCTCCGATCCCAGCGCTTACCGAGCTGGCCTGCGATGCCGAACCGGACGGGGTCGAGCGCCCGTTCGAGTTCGACCCCCAGCAGACCGTTGCGTTGTCCTGCCTGATCGCGCAGGCATTCCTGTCGCCCGCGTCGACCGAGAGGTAGCTGCCGCTCGGGACATCCGTGAGGTAGCCACCGGCCGTAAGCGAACTGGTGGTATCGCCCCAACAGACGATCCCTCCGTCGTGCTTGACGGCACACGTGAAGTTGTAGCCGGCACTTACCTGGATCACGTTGCCGAGGGAGCCGGGAATCGTGGTCTGTCCCGAGGAGTTGTCACCCCAACAACTCGCAGTCCCCGAGCGAATCGCGCACGAGTGGGAGAAGCCGGAGGTCACCGAGCTGAATCCGGGACCGGCGGGCGGGGTCGTGCGACCGTTCGTGGACTTGCCCCAGCAGGCGAGCACACCGGTCGTGCGGATGGCGCAGGCATGGGCGTATCCGACTGCCACCTCCTTGAAAGACCCGCTGGGCGCCGTCGCCTGCCCGAGGTCGTTCTTCCCCCAGCAGGTGATGGCCGCCGAGCTGCCGATCGCGCAGGATGACGATCCCCCGGTGGAGACGACCGGGAAGCGCCCCGCCGCCGAGGCATCCCCGGCACTAATCACACTGAAGGCCCCGACCAGAACAAGCGCTGCCAGGGACTGGGTCAGGACCGTCCCGATCGAACGGATCTGGACCGTCTGCTGCTGGGTTTTCATGCTCGGATGCCTTCCATTCGGGTTAGCTTTTGGCTTGCTGTGGCGGTAGTGTACTGTTTGACGCCAGCAATTTACCCTGTGACTCGCACACCCTCGTGATCTCCCAATAGTTCATGGAATCGAAGCGAGGAACACGCCGTACAGCCCGTCTTTACAACCGATATGAGACCTTCGTGACGGAGAAGCGCAACAGCGAAAGCTGTCAACAAATGGTTATTTCGCAGTTACAACTTTGTGAAGTTTCGCGGGCACGCCTCACCTCTGTCTCGACTGTCGATCAGAGCCTGCCGCGTAAGGCCCCGTCGGCCCGACGCCTTGCACTCGCGGCTGTCGCATCGGCGGTCATTCTGCTGGCGACAATGAGCAGCGCCGTGCCCTCGGCTTCGGCCGCGTCGATTGCCGGCTTGAGCAATGGACTGAACCACTCCTGCCTGCTCTTCACCGGTGGAAGCGTGTCCTGTTGGGGAAGCAACAGCTCAGGCCAGCTCGGTGATGGCACCCGCACGGACAGATCACGCGCCGTGACGGTCAGCGGGGTCTCGACCGCAATCCAACTGTCCGCGAGCGAAGACCACACCTGTGCCCTGATCCGCGGAGCCAAAGTCCAGTGCTGGGGCGAGAACTCGGACGGCCAACTGGGCGACGGTACTCGCAACGAGAGCGCCGTCCCGGTCACGGTCCAAGGGATCAGCGGAGCGATCCAAGTGTCGACAGGCGGCAGCCACTCCTGCGCCATTCTGCGCAGCGGCGTTGCCCAGTGCTGGGGCTCGAATGCCAACGGCCAACTGGGCACCGGCTCGAAGGCGAGTCGCAGCCTCAAGCCGGTTCCAGTTGCCGGACTGACGAACGCAACCCGGATCGCAGCCGGACGCTTCCACACGTGTGCGGTCAGGAAGACGCACCAAGTTGCCTGCTGGGGCTACAACGGCTACGGAGCGCTCGGCGACGGCACGGTCACTGCGCGCCCGAAGCTCGTGACAGTGCCGGGAATCCTGAACGCAGCCGAGGTCTCGGTGGGCCCGTCGCTCTCTTGCGCGGTCTTGGACAACTCACTGATCAAGTGTTGGGGCGGAATCAAGGGCGCGGGCATGGTCGGCGATGGAAGCGCCGATGCCAGCACGACCCCGGTCTACGTGAGCGGGATCTTGAACGCGGAGAGTGTCTCGATCGGCGAGTCTCACGCCTGTGCTCTCACGAGCACCCGGTCGGTGACGTGTTGGGGCGCCAATTCCGACGGACAACTGGGCGACGGCACGACAGTGGGCCGCCCGCTGCCGGAAGTGGTCAGCGGCCTCGCAGACATCGTGGGGCTCGCTTCAGGACGCAGCCACAGCTGCGCAGCCAGCGCCGGTGGGACGGCTTGGTGCTGGGGGCTCAACCGCTTCGGCTCACTGGGCGACGAAACCACAGCGCGCCGTTCGCGGCCGGTACCGGTCAGCGGACTGACGACCCCACCGACGCTCCGCACCGGCCCCCCAGCCCTGACGAACGGCCCGGCAGTCTTCGCCTTCGTCGGCCTGGCTGACGACATGACCTACAGCTGCTCAGTCGACTCCGGTCCCTTCCGTCCGTGTACAAGTCCGACGACGGTCGACGGTCTCGCCGACGGGATCCACACCTTTGCCGTCAGGCAGGCCAACCGTGACGGGACGATTTCAGCACCCACCGACCCGAGGATCTGGACGCTGGACACCACTCCCCCAGCACCTCCAACGCTCTTGAGCACGCCGCCGTCGGTGACCAACGCCAACTCGATTGCCGTCAGCGCCTCCGGGGAGCCCGGATCGACCCTCAGCTGTTCGGTCGACAAGGCTGCCTACGTGCCTTGCACGAGTCCAGCGACCTTCAGCGGATTCGCGGTCGGAGCCCACTCGCTCTGGATCAGGCAGACGGATGCTGCGGGCAACCCCGGGCTGCCTGCCATCGTCAACTGGGCAGTCGACCGCACAGGGCCAGCAGGGCCGACCTTCACCTCGACTCCGGGAAAGGTCAGCGGCAATACGAGCCCGCAATTCACATTCTTGGGAGTGGAGACTGCCGGCTCGTACCTGTGCTCGGTCGACGGTGGGGCCTGGACCGAATGCGCCAGCCCCAAGATCGCGCCCGGACTCGGAGCGGGAAGCCACACCTTCGCCGTCAAACAGATTGATCGGGCCGGCAACGTCGGATCCGCCTCGACCCACTCGTGGCTGATCGACCTGACCCCGCCGCCTCCACCGACTGTCACCTCCCGGCCCCCGGCCAGAACCGACTCCCTCTCGGCGACCTTCTCGATGACGGGCGAGCCCGGCGCGACGTTCCTCTGCTCACTGGACGGGGACCCCCCAATCCCTTGCACCAGCCCCTACTCGGTCACGATCAGCAAGCTGGTCGACGGACCCCATGAGATGGCGATCTCCCAAGTAGACGCGTCGGGCAACGCAGGGAGCCCGGTGACTGTCGGCTGGTCGGTCGACCTCACCAACCCACTGCCTCCCACCCTGACCTCCTCGCTCCCGACCCGAACCCGGCAAACCTCGGCGTCGGTGTCCTTCACCGGAAGGGCAGGGGCGAGCTTCAGCTGCTCGCTCGACGGCGCCCCGTTCAGCCAGTGCTCGAGTCCGAAGGTGGTCGAAGGCCTCGGTGACGGAGTGCACACCCTGAGGGTCAGGCAGACAGCCCAGTCGGGCATGGTCGGCGAGCCGACGACCATCACCTGGGAGGTTGAACTCACCCCGCCACCGACGCCGCAGATCACCGCCCAGCCGCAGCCGGTGACGAACCGCCGCGACGCGACCTTCGCATTCAGCGGTGCCCCCGGAAACAAGCTCCAGTGCTCCCGTGACGGTCGAGCGTTCAAGGCCTGCGTCTCCCCGGTGACGCTGACCAACGTCTGGAAGGGCTCGCACTCCTTCGCCGTCCAGCAGATCGATGACCTCGGGAACCGGAGCGCCAGCGCAACCGCCCGCTGGACGATCGACATCGCACCTCCCGCCCCGCCAGTCTTCCTGAGTGGTTCGGCACCCGTCTACATCGACGGACTGAAGCGAGGTCAGACGAACGCAAACAGCGCGACCTTCAGGTTCGTCGCCCCGAGCGACCAGGACTTCTCCTGCCAGCTCGACTCGACAGCTCCCGTGCCCTGTCGCAGCCCCTTCACCCTCAACGGACTCAAGGACGGCGATCACCGCTTCACTGTCAGCCACTCCGACCCCGCGGGCAACAGCAGCACCAGCAAGGTTGCCAAGTGGCGAGTCGACACCGTCAAGCCGACGATCAGCTCCGTCGCCGTGGACTTCGCCCCCGGAATGGCCACGCTCCTGATCGACAATCCGGGTGACTTGACCGGCATCGAGCTCGCGGAGACCACGGTGGACGCGTTCGACGACTACTACGTCGCCGCGCGCGCGCTCGACATCAACACGCACCACCGCGAGATCGTCGAGCGCATCCGCGCGACCGCGCTCGCCCAGTACAGCGTG
>JBAXRO010000076.1:0-8345 GCA_037131165.1 Actinomycetes bacterium
TCCGGCGATGATCATGCTGGCCAATCATGGCATCAGCGCAAGGCGAGAGGCGAGCCTGCCCGGTGAGCGACCTCCGTTTGGGAGGGCTGCCCGCCGATCAGTCGTCGAGCGGATGGGCCCAGCGCAACCCCGGGAAGCCCGCAAAGCCACGGTCCGAACTGACCCAGGTGGCCCCCTGCTCGATCGCGATCGCCGCGAGGAACGCATCGGGCACCTGATTGCCCCTGGCGCCGAGTCGCCTGCACAGAGCGGCGAATATTTCCCAGTGGCGCTCACCGGGGGCGACTGGCACGGTGGCGGGGGAAGCTCGCAGCAGGTCCAGGAACTCGAGCGCCAGCTCGATCGGAGTCGGCTCCTTGAAGACCCGCGGGTGAGTGACGACGCGCAGGAACCCGCTCGCGACAACAGGAGCGAGGCCTAGCGGCTCCGCTCCGCCGCGCGCGGCATCGAGCCAAGCTAGGTGGTCGGCGTGGTTCGGCGCTTCAGCGCGGTGAGCGTAGACGAGTACGTTGACGTCAACGCAGCGCATCCGCGCCGCCTCCGGCGTCCATCAGGTCCCGCAGTGCCCCGCCGTCCGAGAGGTCCACCCCAGGGAGCACGCCACTTCCGCCGAAGACCGGCAGGGGCGCAGTCGCGGCGGCGGCCTGCGGCTTGGGACGAAGGGCCTCGCGCACCGCGTCCTCGATCACCTCGCTGACCGTCTGGGAGGACTCCGCCGCGCGCGCCTTCGCCGCCCGATAGAGCTGCTCTGAAATGTTGATCGTCGTGCGCACAGGAACATCTTAACATCACAATGTGATGTCAAAACTTCAATTGACACACGAATCATCACAAGAGGGCTGCGCAATCGACCGGCACTGCCGCCGCCCAGGAGCCCGCGGACTCGAGCACTACAAGCGGAGGGGGAGGGATTCGAACGGGCCGCGCCGCAGGAGTGGCCACCACCTCAACGGCGAGGGTTCGAATCCTCGAGCGGTCTGGGCCCAACCAGCGGAGGGGGAGGGATTCGAACAGGCCGCGCCGCAGGCGTGGCCAGAACCTCAATGGCGAGGGTTCGAATCCTCGCACGGTCGGAGTCCTGCCAGCGGAGGGGGAGGGATTCGAACCCTCGGTAGAGCACAAGCCCCACAACGGTTTTCGAGACCGCCCCGTTCAACCACTCCGGCACCCCTCCGAGTTCCTGCTCGCGCAGACTCAAGCAGGGTACCGATGTACGGCGGGCAAGCGCGCGACCTGAGCGCCTGTGCTCAGCGTCGCGCTGCGAAGAACTCGCGCAGCTGCGCAGCCGCCGCGTCGGCGAGAAGGCCGGAGTCGACCTGTGGGCGGTGGTTGAGTCGGTGTTCGCCGGTCACGTCGAGCACCGAGCCGCACGCCCCCGCCTTGGGGTCGGTGGTTGCGTAGACGACCCTCGGGACCCGTGCCAGCACTATCGCCCCCGCGCACATCGCGCAAGGCTCTAGCGTCACGTAGAGGACGGTTCCCTCCAGCCTCCAGCCGCCGATCCGTTCGGACGCCTCGCGCAGCGCGATGATCTCCGCGTGCGCAGTCGGATCCCCCTTCAGTTCGCGTTCGTTGCGCCCAACTCCGATCACTTCGCCCTCATGGGCGACGATCGCCCCGACGGGCACGTCGTCGTGCCCCGCCGCCCTGTCGGCTTCGCGCAGCGCCAACCTCATGAAGTGCTCATCCATCGGAAAGAACGGGTTCACAGTCGAGCAAGTGTCGCCGAAGTCGGCCGTGAATGCGCAACTCTCGCGCAATAGTGATGTCTAAGCGAATGCGCGTGATCTCCAAGCGACATCCCCACCCCTCATGCAGGCTCGTCGGCGTGTCGCTCGTCGCTGCCGTGGCAGCCTGCTTGGCGGCCGGCCCGCCACCGGCGTCCGCTGCCCCGTGGGCGGTGCCGGGCGAGGTCGTCGTCGGCTACGAGCCTGGCACTTCGGCGGCAGCCCAGGACGGGATCGCAGCGAACGTCGGGGCGACGCCCGGTGAGCAGGTCTCCCCTTCTTCGCAGGTCGTCCACGTCCAGCCGGGCGAATCGGTCACCGATGCGATCGCCCGTCTGAAGCGCACCGACGGTGTCGCCTTCGCGGTCCGCAACCGCATCGCCCGCGCAGCGGCCGAGGACAGCTGGGTTCCCAACGACATCGGCCGGCCCGGGCGGCCGCCCGGCGGTTGGCTCACGAGCCAATGGAACTTCGGCACTCTCACCGGCGTCGGGGCCATCCCTGCGTGGAACAACCTCAGGCGTGCCGGCTACCCGGGTGGTCGCGGGGTCAAGATCGCCGTGATCGACTCGGGTGTCGCCTACCGCGACTGGGGGCGCTACAAGCGCTCCCCTGACTTCGCGGGGACCCGGTTCTCGGACGCGTGCGACTTCCTCGCCCGCAACGCGCCCAAGTCCTGCGTGCCGGGGCAGAAGCGCTACCGGCCGGCTGGCCCTCCGGTCGATCGCTTCGGCCACGGAACTCACGTAGCGGGGACGATCGCCGAGTCGACCAACAACCGCGCGTACATGACTGGCCTCGCCTGGGGAGCGACGATCATGCCCCTGCGAGTGCTCGACTCGCAGGGCAACGGGGAGTCCGCCGACATTGCCCAGGCGATCCGTTGGGCGACCGATCACGGGGCGAAGATCGCGAACCTCAGCATCGAGTTCGATCCGGAGACGACGGAGAAGGACATCCCGGAGATCATCAGAGCCGTCAACTACGCAACGTCGAAGGGGACACTGGTCGTGGCTGCAGCCGGCAACGACTCCCGCAGTACCGTTGCTTACCCCGCACGAACCGCCAACGCAATGGCTGTGGGCGCGACCACCGAGCACGGCTGCCTGGCCGACTACTCGAACTACGGGACGGGCCTTGACATCGTCGCTCCCGGCGGCGGCCTGGACCGCCGAATCACGACCGACCCGAACTGCCAGATCAATTCGACCGGCAATCGCGACATCGTCCAACTCGGCCTTCGCAGGGGGAGGAACGGCTCGGCAGTGATTCCCTACCAGTTCTCGATCGAGGCCGAGGACGGAACTTCGATGGCCACTCCCCACGTGTCCGCAGCGGCCGCCCTCGTCGTTGCGAGCCGGCGCCTGGGCCGTTTCCCCAAGCCGTCGCTCCTCAAGCGGCACCTGATGAACACCGCGGACCCGACTTCACTGCCCACGTATTACGGCGCTGGCCTGTTGGACGCCGGCCGTGCCACAGCGCCGCCCGCACCGCCCAACTGACGCTCAGGTGGTCCGGATGATCAGGACCGCGCAGGGAGCGTGGTGGCTGATCTTGTTCGGGACCGACACGAGAAGGAAGCGCCGAGCTCCCGTCATTCCCTTGTTGCCGACGATGATCAGGTCGGCCCCGACCTCCTCGGCGACATCGATGATCGCGTCGG
This sequence comes from Actinomycetes bacterium, assembly GCA_037131165.1. Taxonomy (GTDB): domain Bacteria; phylum Actinomycetota; class Thermoleophilia; order Solirubrobacterales; family Solirubrobacteraceae; genus WLNJ01. The sequence continues at coordinate 3,391 of JBAXRO010000076.1, forward strand.
CCGGATCGCCCTGACGGGCGTGGAGCTTGACGTCGACCCCGGCGCCGACCATCGCTTCGGCGTTGCCGAGGGTGTGGTCCACATCCTCACGCGGGTTGACGGTCCATTCGACGTCCTTGGGTACGTCAACGGCCTCTTCGCGCAGGCGCGATGGGGCGACTGGTTCGTAGGCGGAGACGATCTCAAGAGTCGCGGAGACGGCTCGCGCCAGTTCAGCGGCCTTGCGGACTGCCTCATCGGCTGTCTCGGAGCCGTCGGTGCCGACGACGATCTTCTGGAACATCCGCGCCTCCTTGGTGCGAGCGGGTTACGGAATTGAAGATAGCCGGTGGCCGAGCGGCCGAGTGATCAGGCGAGCTTGATGATCGCGATCACTGCCCCGGCGATGATGAACGCGAAGGTGACCACCTGCAGCCAGAACCACATCGGCGACATCTTCACTTCTCAGCTCACCTCCTCAGCCGTCCCACTCGAGTGGGCCCCGGCTCAGTTGCCCTTGAGGGCTTCGTCGATCTGGATGGTGAACGACTCGGGGTTGTCGTAAGCGCCCGATGCCTGGAAGGGCTTGAGCTCGCCTCCGGTCTTGCCGAGCAGGAACGACGGGGTTCCGGTGAAGCTGTTGTCGGCGAACTGCTTGGCCCAAGTGCCGAGCTGGGCGGTGACCTTCTTGCTCTCGGAATCGGCGAGTGCCTTCTTCGAGTCGATCCCGACTGCATCGCCGAGCCAGGTGAGGTACGAGTCATTGACGTAGTCGGTCGTCTCGTCCTGCTGGTTGAAGTAGAAGAGCTGGACGAACGGCCACATCTTGTTCTGCGATGCGGCTGCCGCAGCGAAGCGGGCGGCCTGCTCGGAGTCGCCGGGGTTCTGCTGCTCACCGACGAAGTGCAGGAGCCGGATGTCGATGCGCAGCTTGCCGGTCTTGACGTACTTCTCGATGATCGTCGGCATCGATCCGACGTCGAACTGGCGACAGACGGGGCACTTGAGGTCGGCGAACTCGACGAGGGTCAAGGGAGCGGTCGGCTTGCCGGCGACGTTGCCCTGCTGCGGGACGCCCTTGAACATCTCGTTGACCTCGGCGGCGCCGTTCGGCGGCTTGCTGGTGTCGGTCGAGCCTCCGCCGCCCTGAGCGGCGACGACGCCGATCACGACTGCGACGATCACCGCACCGAGACCACCGAGGATCCACAGGCGGCGCTTGCGTTCGGCCGCGGCCTGCTCGGCTGCGCTGGCCTGCTCGCGGGCTGCGCGGGCTGCTTCGCGCTTCTCGGCTTTGGTCTGCTTCGGCTCGTTGGTCGACATGCGCGTGAGTCTACGACACGGCTCCTCAGTACAACCTAAAGGGCGACTGATGCTTCTGCCGGGGGGTGCCCGCGTAGAGTCCCGGCGTGTCGAAACCGCTCCAGATCGGCCTGGCGTGCGCCATCGGCGGGGCCTTCTCGGTGTTGGTCTTCAACCCGGCGCCGATCTACGACCCGGCCGCGTGGCTGGTCTGGGCGGCGGAGCTGACTCACAGGAAGATGGCCCTCGAGGCGGGCCCTTCTTGGAAGCCGCTGCCGGTGATCGTCTCGGCTCCGGCGACCTTGATCTCATGGGAGTTGGCTGCGATCTTCTGGCTCTGGATCGTCCGCGCCTCGACGATCCTCACGAGCGTCATGCTGTGGCGGCTTGCCGCCAGCCGCGGCGGGGCCGTGGCCGGGGCGATCGCCGCGATCTGCCCGTTCCTGATCGGCGACTGGGTCCAGCTCGCCCTCGGCGGCGGCTCGGAGCCGGTCCTGATGGCGCTTGCCCTCGTTGCCGTCAAGGCACACCTTGCGGGAAGGCGTTGGGCCGCTTTCGGACTCGGGGTGGCCGCCGGCCTGCTGAGGCCGGAGGCCTGGGCGTTCCTCGTGCTCTACGGGCTGTGGCTGCTCCACCGAGAACGCGGGAGGGCCATCCTGCCGGTCACCGCGGGGGCAGTGATCCAGATGATCGGGTGGTTCGTCGTTCCTTCCGCATTCGGCGGCGACGCACTGCAAGCCTCAAGGCACGCGAGGGCCTACCAGGACTCGGTGGTGCCCACCGGGGAGTTCCTCGAGCGGACATTCAACGTGATGCCGTGGCAGGTGTGGATCCTTGCCGCGGTCGGGCTGTTCTTCGCCTTCAGGGAACGCGATCGCCTGATGCTGCTGCTCGCGGGTGGCGCCGCCCTCTGGGTGCTGGAGGTCGGCGCTCTGACCGCGTTCGGCTACTCCGGGTTGGGCAGGTACTCGTTGCCGGCAGCCGTGATCCTCGGCATCCATGCCGGCTCGGGAGCCGGGAAGCTGATCCGCTCCGCGCCGGCTGGAGCACCGCGCTTGGCGACGGGCGCGGCGATCCTGGCGCTCTCAGGCACAGCCCTCTTGAATGGCGCAACTGCTGCAGGCGCACGGTTCGAGAAGGTGCAGCGGATCGACGCCCAGGCAGAGCAGGTACGGAGCCTCGTCGCGAGAGCCGGCGGGATCCAGAAGCTGGTCGCGATCTGCGGGCGTCTTGGAACGAACTGGACCTACTCGACGACAGCGGCCTGGCGGGTGCGAACGACGCTCGGGAACGTCTCGGCCCGACCGATCGCACCGGGCATCGTGATTGTCCGCAAGGGGTCGCGGTCGGAGACCCAACCGGTCCCGCCGTTGGGAACGACGGGCCGCAAGGTCCTGCGCTCCCAAGGCCAGTGGAGCATCGTCCTGTTCACGGGCAACCTGCCGTGCCAACGACCAAGCTGACCGGCTCCGCATCCTGACTCCGCGGGTACAATCGCCCGGCCCAGCAGTTACAGGAAGCTCACAGAGCGGCGAGAGGACCAGGGTTGAGACCATCGGCGATGACGAATCGGCAGGCAGTGCGCACTGCGGGAATCGGCGCTTTGGTGACTTGCGCGCTGTTGGCAGCCACCGCGGGGATCGGTACGGGCAACGTTGCAGAAGCGGCTTCGGCAACGACTACAAAGACGGTTGTCCGTGTGCCGAACGTACCTTCGGACTTGGTGGTGAGGGGCACCAACGGGCCCGACACGATCATCGGCACGGCCGACAGGGACGTCGTCGACGGCGGTCCCGGGGCCGACTCGATCGTCACCCGCGAGGAAAAGGACCGCATCTGGGGCGGAGCGGGCTACGACTGGGTCTCGGCCGGAACCGGCGACGACCGGGTCATCGTCAGCGGTGACGGGTCGAGGGACAGCGTCGACTGCGGTCCGGGGAACGACGTGGTGCTCGCCGATCCGGCCGACAACGTGCGCAACTGTGAGGTGGTCAGTGTCCTCCAAGGCGACCGCACACCGCACATCAATCGGGTCGTCACGGCAATCCGGAACATGGAGGAGCGGACCGGCTCCGACAGCAGCGAAGGGATCCTCTGGAACCTCACTCAGGGCAATGCGCTCCCGGCCCTCGGGACGGCAAACCCGGAATGGATCACGCGCACGACCGACTGCTGGGGCGTGACGACGAGCTGCGACTCGTCGAGGGTCCAGGGGCAGCTGACATCGACGATCCGCAGCATCATCGGTAACGCCCGGACTCTGGTGGACATCTCGAGCCTGTCAGCGGTCGCTGACGGCGGCTTTCGTCAGGCGATCATCGACGGCGCAGCAGACGCCCAGAGAGCCGGTAGAAGGCCGTTGATCCGGATGATGTGGGGACGTCAGCCACTCGCACCTTTCGACGCTCCGCTGCGGGACTTGCAACGGGACGTCCAGGCCGCGGCGCCCGACCTGACCGTGGTCGCGTCACTGATGTCCAACACGCTCGTTTTGAACGGTTACTCATGGAACCATTCCAAGATCGTTGCGGCGGATTCACGGGTCGCATGGGCCGCGGGCATCAACCTGTGGTCACGTTCCTACCTCCAGTCGACCAATCCAGTCACCGATCTGGGAGTAGTGGTTCGCGGTCCGGCGGCCGCTGATCCCAGCCGATTCCTGGACGTGCTTTGGACATTCACCTGCGAGAACAGCGGCTTCGGCCTTCGGTACAACAACACCATCATCCCCGCGGGCGGCGGCCCGGGAGGGTGTCCAGCCAAGAAGGCTCCGGCCCCGGGCGGCCCGGAGGGCGATGTCACCGTGCTGTCGCTCGGCCGAGCCGGGTACATCAATACCGGGAAGGTGACGGGCCGCAAAGACCCCGGTGAGGTCTCGCGGGGGGACAAGTACGACTCGGGTTGCATCATCCCACCGCTCCCGAATCCGATGAATGGCAACCCGCGCTGGGACGGGAACAACCCGAGCGACACGGCGTTGCGAGCTCTCGTCAGGTCCGCGGACTCCAAGGTCGTGATCACCCAGCAGAACCTGATCTTCGACTGCGCCAGGGACCCGTCCTACGACGTCCGCTTGCTCGACGCCATCGCAGAGCAGGTTCGCGACGGAGTGAAGGTGACGATCGTGGTCTCGAACAAGGACGCCGTGATCAAGGCGCTCGAGGAGGAGTACGGCGGAGGGGCCGACAGCTCGCGGGCCGTCGTGATGAAGCGGTTGACGAAGCTGATGGGCTCGTCGAGCCTCGCGAAGGAGGCAGCCTGCCGATCATTGACGGTCGCGCCATTCCGTTTCTCGTCATTGACGACCTGGCCCGGATCCAACGCACCTGGCCTTCACTCGAAGGTCATCGCGGTGGATGATCAGGCCGTCATGGTGGGTTCGCAGAACGCTTATCCGAACCAGCTCCAGGAGTTCGGGTACCTGATCGAGGACTCGAGGGCAATGGCCGACATGAAGCGGCTTTTCCTGGACCCGATCGAGTCCAACGCGCGAGCCGCCGCTCTGCCCTGCGGGTAATCCGGGCAGCGAAACCCGGCATCGAGCGGCGTCCCGCCCGACAGATCGGTTCTCTCTAGACTCCCCAATCTCAGGGCGCGTAGCTCAGTGGGAGAGCGCTCGCTTCACACGCGAGAGGTCGCAGGTTCGAAACCCGCCGCGCCCATCTTCAGGCCGC
>JBAXRO010000077.1:0-8333 GCA_037131165.1 Actinomycetes bacterium
GTGCCGTCCCGGTGACAAGCGGGAAGCCGAAGACGATCGGCGCTGCGAAGAGGCCGACGATCGCCGCCCTCCTGTTGTTGACGAGCCTGATCCTCCGGACCGCCGCCGCACCTCCCGTGCCAACCAGCACTGCCAGTGCGATCGCCAGCAGAGGCGCCGCCTTGTAGGTGGTTCTCAGGATCTGCAGCAGCGGGTAGTCGTAGTAGGCCCTGACCAGCAGTCGGTTGAGCGGCTTGCCCGGAGGGAAGCCGACCGCCATGGCAATGATCGCCCCGACTGCGAGCAACACGAAGAAGGGGATGTAGGGCTTCCTCCAGGTGATCGACAGGAAGGCGAAGGCGAGTACCGGAACCGCGAAGCTGCCGGCCACCAGCAGCGGCGCGAACAGGTAGGCGGTCGTCGGCGGGACGACCGGTCGGCTCGCGCCGAATCCGATCTGGAAGTAGGTGATCCAGTACCCCAACAGCCGCAGCGACTCGGAGACGCTGTTGGTCTGCCAGATGGTCGCCGGCTGCTCGGTGAACGAGAGAAAGTCCGCTCCGAAGCCGCTCTGGAGGGTGGTCGGGATGATCCACCAAAGCGACAGCAGGAGGACGCAGACGCCGGTTCGCCAGAGCAGCGACCATGCGGCACGTCGCGATCGCCCGAGGATCGCAACCTCGTAGATGACGAGCAGCAGCGGCGCCAGCATCACCCACAGGAGAACGGCCGCGTTGACTCCGCCGCCGGCCATCGCCACGAAGAAGCCGGCTGCGATCGGCCACCGCCACCGGCGCGGTTCCAGCATCCCGCGGTGCGCTGCGTACAGCAGCCAGGGCAGGACGGCGTACGCGGTGAGGGTGATCGTCCCGCGGTTCAGCTGGGTGACGACGTAGGGATTGAGCACGAAGACAAGGCCCCCGAGCAGTCGGGCCAGGCCGTCGTCCCTCTCCCAGAGGGCGCCGATCAGCCGTGACACCCCGATCCCCGCCGCGACCAGGATCAGCGCCAGCCAGACGCGCTGGACGACCCACATCGGCATTCCAGTGGCGGCCCCGCCGGCGTAGAAGGGCGCCATCGGAAAGATGTAGCCGACGAACTGACCGCTCTGGACGTGCCCAAGGTCGTAGGTGGATGACCAGGTCTGGAATACCCGACTGAGGAACAGCCCCGGGTTGACTGTCAGGTCGCTTCGCGAGTCGGTGAAGATCAGGCCCGGCGCCTGCAGGAACGGGATCGCGACCGCGACAGCGAGGATCAGCCGCTCGGCGAGCTTTGGTCGCAGGCCGCGGTAGGGCCGGTCGTCGCGCTCGCGCTCCGGTACGCTCGGGTCGACCCTGCGGGGAGCGGTGGGCGACGCGACTTCGCCGATCTCGACGAGTTCGATCTGCTCGACGACCGATGGGTCGATCAGGGGCGCCTCGACTGTCCGCGGGTCGGGCTCCGGCTGCGGGGTGACGGGCGCGGCGGGACTGCGCTGCGGGGCGATAACCGCCTGTTCGGGTCCCTCGTCGGGGTTTCGGGTCGTGCTCAAGTCGCTGCCGCCTTCGAGGCTTCGATCCGGCGCCTGCGAACCGCCAGCAGCTGGGCCACGAGCGGGGCCGTCATCAGGACCATCAGCGGCTCAAGCGGGATGTGGTACCGGAACTGCCCGTAGAGAACGATGCTGAACAGCATCAGGCTGGCGGTGAGGTATGCAGCGCATGCCCGCAGCACCGAGTTGCGGATCATCGATCGCCCGAACACCAGGACCGAGGTGAGGAAGCCGGTCAGCAGCAGGTACCAGCCGATGTCGCCGATCGTGGCGAGCCTGTCGGCCCATGCCTTCGTCAGTGGCTTCTTGCCGTCCCCGGTCTTGTTCACCCAGTAGTAGATGGCATCGCCGTCGCCCTGGGCCATGCCCATCAGCCGCCACGGGATCAGGGAGACGTCCTTGAGCGGGTTCTTCTGGATCCATTCGACCGCGGCGCGTTGGAGCAGCTTGCTCTGTTCGATCTGGTAGAAGCGCGCGGTCGACGGTCCGGCCTGCGATGTCAGTGAAGCCGGCGGGTAGGTCTGTTCGCCGGTGGCCGTCGGGTTGTGGCCGGCCCAGAAGGTCGAGCCGAAGTTCGTGCTGACCGGGATGAACTGACCGAAGACCGCTTGGTTTCGCAGCGTCCACGGCACGACGCAGAGGACGGCGACGCCGCCCATCACCGCCATGCGCTCGACGAGTTGCCGGCGACTGATCTTCGGCCACCATGCCGCCAGCGGCATCAGGAACATCAGCGGCCCTTCGCCTCGGGTCAGGACGCTGAGGCCCGCCAACACCCCGAACAGGGCTGCCGTCTGGAGGTTCGGTTCGCGGGCGACGATCAGCCACAGGCCGAGGACGATCATCAGGACGAACATCGCCTCTGACATCAGGACGTCCGCGAAGAAGACCTGGCCGGGCAGGAAGGCCATCGCGATCGCGCAGAATCGAGCTTCGACCGTTCCCAGCGCGCGCAGCGCGACGGCGTGGATCAGAGGGACAGTCGCCGTTCCGATCAGCGCATTGACGAGCTCCCCGGCGAGCGGCTCCGTCCCGAACAGCCGGTAGACAAGCGACAGGAGGAAGACGTAGCCTGGCGGCCACTGCCCGAACGGCCTGCCGTCGAGGGTCGAGAAGCCTTTGCCGTCTGCCGCCATCGCGGCGACCGAGTGGTAGAAGAACGTGTCGTTGAAGGCGAAGTTGTTGCCCCGTTGGACGCTCAGAATCAGGATCAGGCGAACGACGAAAGCGCCGATGGTCACGTAGACGAGGAAGCGGGCATCGGGCCGCGCGGACAGCCTTGAGACAGCCCCTCCCAAGGCACTCCCACTCCTCGATTCCGACACGGTTTCCACGAACAGACAAGGCTAGTGGCAGCATGGGGATTTCGCGCCGGCGTCGACGGCATTTCGCTGCCGGTACCATCCGTCGCCTGAGTCACTCAGCCGACAAGACGCAGGACTCCCGCGGCTACAGCCCCGCTGATTTCGACTTCGCGTGGGCAGCGGTCGACGGAGTGGAGGGCTGGATGACGCGCGGTCAGGCCCGGATGCTCTGGGATGTTGCCCGCTCGGTGCCGGGCGGCGGGCGAATCGCCGAGATCGGCAGCTACCGGGGCCGCTCGGCCATCGTCATCGCGCTTGCGGCCCCCCAAGCCTCGGAGGTGGTTGCGATCGATCCCCATGCCGGCAACGATCGTGGCCCGCAGCAGATCGAGGGAACCTCGGATGAAGGCCAGGGCGACAACGACCGCTTCTGGGCCAATCTCCGGTCGGCCGGGGTCGATTCGCGGGTGCGTCATGTACGCCTGCCGTCGCAGGAGGCCCACGGTGACGTCGAGGACGGCCTCGACATGCTCTACATCGATGGCGCACACCGCTACGAGCCTGCTCTCGCCGACATTCGCGACTGGGGAGCACGGGTCAAGCCCGGGGGCACGATGTTGATCCACGACTCGTTCTCGTCGGTAGGGGTGACCCTCGCCCAGGCGCGGTTGCTGTTTGCGTCCTCCGAGTGGCGATACGAGGGTCGGTCCCGGTCGCTTGCCCGCTACACGCGGACGTCGCTGGCAGGCGGCGAGCGCCTGGCCAACCTCGGTGGCCAGCTGGCCGAGCTGCCGTGGCTCGCAAGGAACCTGCTGGTCAAGGTCCTGCTGACGCTCAGGTTGCGACCGGTCGCGGCCCTGTTCGACGGCGGCCGCGGGGAGTGGCCGTACTGACAGTCTGAGGCCGTCCTGGCGGGGGTTGTGAAAGTTTCTTTACCGGCCCTTACCAAAAGCGGTCAGATTCCCTATTCTCCGGCCCTATGACTGATCAAGAGAAGGATCCGGCTCCGCCCGCGGAGCCGGTAAGCACAGACAAGCAGGCGACGTCCGAGGCTCCGGAGGCTGCCGGCACCGCTCCCGAGGGAACGGGTGACGTTGCGATCTCCGAGACCGAGAACGGTGCTGGCTCAACCGCCATCGCCCCGATCGCGATCGGTCGGCCCCCTGTCGGCAAGATCCTCGTCGGAATCGCGACTGTCCTCGCGCTCTGGTTCCTCGCCGGGGTTGCCGGAGGCGTCAAGCAGCAGGCATGTCTCGCCCAGGTGACGGCCAAGTACGGGGCCGGAACGACAGGTGGCAAGGCCGGTGTTGCGGATCTCGCCCGCAAGAACAACGCCGCCAAGTGCAGCAGTTCGCCGTTCTGAGATTCGTTGAACTCGAGTAGTACCGAAGCGGGTCCCTCGGGGCCCGCTTCGTCGTTCAGGCCTCGACCCCGAGCGCTCGCATCCTCTTGCGGATCGGCGCGAGCAAGGCTTCCTCGTTCTGGCCGAGTGCCCACTGGCGCAGCTCGTCGTCACCGTTGCGCGATCCGGTCGCGAACGAGCGCAGGGCGGCCGTCCAGTCGTCCAGCGTCTGGCAGACGGTCACGGCCCGCTCCTGGGTGAGCGGGCCCTTCAGTGGCGGCACGAGCGTGGCCCGGCCGACTCGTGCGGCCTTGAGGACACGTTGCGGCAAGCCGCCGTCATTGAACTCGTCGAGCTTGAACGGCAGGATCCCGACGTCGGCGAGCGAGATAACCCGGGCCGCTGCCTCGTCGTCGAGGCTTCCGAGCGTGATGCTCCCCGGGGCGGCCATGACTCGAGCGAGATCCGGGTCACCCGGTGTCTCGTCAGGGTGGATCTCGCCGATCAGCAGCAGGGTCAGCTCCGGCATTGCCTCGAGCAGGTCTGCCAACAGCTTCCAGTCGGTCCTTCGCCCGAGGTGACCCATCGAGACGGCCACGACCGACTCGGAGGGATCGGGTGCAGGGAAGGAGTCGTGCGGCGGCGGCAGCACGTCGGCCTCCCGCCCCGCTGCGCGTTCGACCTCCGCCAAGGCCCCCGAGACGGCGAACCTCCAGTCCGCCCGGCGCGAGAGCGCCTCGTGAAGCTCGTGGACCCGCTTGCGCGTGGCCTCGTCGGCGTCCGGGGCATGGTCGTAGCGATCCCAGATCCCGTACCAGAGCTCGGCTCCGGGCTTGCGGTCGAGCAGCGCCGCCGCGAGCGGTTGGAGCACGGGGTGCATCGCGATCACGACCGCCAGCTCCCCGCGCAACTTCACCCGGTTGGCCTGCCTGGTCGCCTCCGCCGCGGCGAGCGGCCCCGGGAGGCGCATCAGCGCCCCGGCCGGAACCCGACCCGGTTCCAGGACGGCGACCCCGGGCGCCTCCAACAGCGGCCTTACGAAGTCGGCGAGGATGAAGCCCTCGAGCGGCTTGGGCAGCAGGAACAGTGCGAGGCGTTCGTTCACCTGCGGGACGGTAACCGCCCGCCCCCCCGGTAGCGTCCGAGCCGATGGCCGGAACCGCCCGCAGGCTGCTCAAGACAGCTTTCGCCTACCAGGTGTCCGACCTGGTCTCGAAGCCGCTCGCCCTGCTTCTGCTCCCGCTCTACACGCGCCACCTGACCAGCTCCGACTACGGAACGGCCGAGCTGATCGGGGCGGGTGTCGTCTTCACCAGCATCGTCGTCAGGCTCGGGATCGGCGAGGCATTCGTCCGCTACCACTACGAACAGCTCGACTCGGCCGGGCGCGACGCACTGGCCCGGCGCTCGGTCATCGCGCTGGGGTTGATCTCCTCGGTCGTCTGCCTTGCGGTCGCCGCATTCGCCGAACCGATCTCCGAGCTCGTCCTCGACGGACCCGATCCGACGATCATCCGGATCGCTGCGCTCGGCCTGTGGGCGTTCTCGAACCTCGAGCTTGCCCAGGCACTGCTCAGGGTCGAGGAGCGGGCCCGGGAGTACGCGTCGTTCTCGATCGCGAACGTCCTGATGACCGTCTCCCTGACGGTGTGGCTCGTCGTCTTCCGCGGCGACGGGGCCAACGGCCTGCTGTTCGGCAACTACGCGGCATCGACAGTGGTGCTGCTTGCGCTTTGGTTCTGGGAGCGCGAGCGGTTGCGGGCAAAGGCCGGGCAGGCGACCGGGATGGCCACGCTATTGCGCTTCGGCCTGCCGACGGTTCCCGCCGACGCAAGCGTCTTCGCTCTCAACCTGATCGACAGGGCTTGGCTCTTTCACGGCAAGGGCGGGGCTGCCGCTGCCGGCCTCTACTCGCTGGCGATCAAGCTCTCCGGCGGGATGATCGCCCTCGCCCGCGGCTTCCAGTACGCGTGGCCGCCACTCGCCTATTCCGTGAAGGACGATCGCGAGGCCGCCCGCCTTTACGCCGCCGTCACCACCTGGTACGCGGCCGTCACGGGGCTGGCCGTCGCCGCTCTGGTGTTGCTCGGTCGCTGGGTCGTGAGGCTGCTCGCGGCCCCGTCCTACTACGAGGCGCACAAGGCGCTCCCTTGGGTGGCACTCGGTTGGGCGATGTACGGCCTGTTCCAGGTTCTCGTCGCCGTCGGGGGCCGGGCGAAGGTCACGACGCGCAACTTCCCGGCCGCTCTGGCCGGCCTGGCGGCGAACATTGTCTTCCTCGCCCTGTTCGTCGAGCCATTCGGGATCGCCGGTGCCGGCATGGCCTTGGCCGGCGCCTACGTCGTGATGATCGTCGTCCTCAGGCTCCTGACCCGCAATCTCTTCGAGGTCCGCTTCGAATGGCTTCGTCTCGGCCACCTGCTGCTCGTCGCCGGCGGGATCTCGATCGCGGGGAACCTGCTGCTGCCGACCGAGGGCCTCTCCGGCCTGTTGCCGAGGGTCGCCCTCGCCGCTTCGATCCCGCTCGTCCTCTGGGTCACCCGCTTCGCCCGACCGGGAGAGATTGCCGCAGCGGGCCGCGGGGTCGCCGCCCTCAGGACCCGGCTTGCTGCGCCTCGCGGCGGTTGAACTCGGCCGCCGCCTCGCGCAGGCCCGAGCCATTCGCGGGCGAGAGTGTTGCCTTGACGTGCCAGAGGTAGCGGGCGCGGTCATGGCCGGGGAGCACCGTTGCCGCAACAGCCCGGACGAGGTAGGGGAAGGCGATCAGGGGCCTCATCGCGAGCGCCTGGAGTGGCCCAAGGTGGGTCGAGAGGTAGCGGTTGCGGCCCCGGGCGAATTCCACAATTCGCCGCTGCGCCGAGGCTCCCGTGGAGAGTCCCTCGTGGTGCACGGCGACTGCCTCCGGGACGTGCAGGGTCGAGCGGCCGGCATCGGCCAGGCGTTTGCAGAGATCGGTCTCGTCGGAGTAGACGAAGTACCCGGGGTCGAGCCTGCCGACGGAGTCGGCCGCCTCGCGGTCGAGCAGCATCGCGGCCGACTGTGCCCAGTCGACTTCGATCGTCCCGGGGCCCCGACCCGACTGCACGGTGAAGCGACGGTGCAGGAACAGGGCCCCGGCCAGCACCGTGCCCCAGCCGGGGAAGCGCCAAGCCGAGGGTTGCTCACGGCGATCGGGTCGAAGCAGCATCGCCCCGGCCGCCGCCGCCTTCGGGTTCGCTTCGAGGGCCGCGCGGAGTGCCGCGGTCGCTCCCGGCTGGAGGATCGCGTCCTCGTTGAGCAGCATGCAGTAGCGGCCGTTGGCCGCCCCGATCAGCTCGCTGTCGTTCTCGGCCTTGCCTCGTCTCGAGCGCAGTGCGATTACCCGGTCGACGACCGGATGAGCCGAGGCCATCTCCGCCGAGCCGTCCTTGGAGAAGTTGTCGAGCACGATCGCCTCGGTCTCGAATGGAAGAGATCGCTGCTCCTCTGAGAGGGCGTCGAGGCACTCCGACAGTCGTTCGCGCTGGGCGGTGTTGACGACGCACCATGTGAGTTCGATCCCGGTCACTTCGGCCATGATCGCGCAAGGCCTCTCGGACCGGTCGCCGCCACCCCGCCAGCCTTGCCGGACGGCCGCGGCGCTACCGTTTTCCCGGCGATGCCGCGGGAGTCCAGCCGATGAAGGTCCAGGTCGTCGATCCCGCCGCTTACACGCCGGCCTACGACCACGCTCTCTGCCGGGCGCTCGGACGCGCTGGAGCCGAGGTCGAGCTTGCGACCGCGCCCTTCCCCTACGGCTCCGTCCCGTCGGCCGAGGGTTACCGCAGGGTCGAACGGTTCTATCGCGGCCTTCCCGGAGGCGCCGGTTCGGCGCTGCTGAGGGCCGGCAGGGCCGCCCGCCACCTGCCTGACATGATCGCCTGGAGGCGTTCGATCAAGGGCTTCGATCTGATCCACGCTCAGTGGCTAGCCGTCCAGGGGCTCGACGTTCACCTGCTGCCCAAGGAGCGTCCGCTCGTGATGACCGCCCACGACGTGCTCCCCCGCGAGCCGCGCCCGGGCCAGGTCCGCGCCCAGGCCCGCCTCTGGCAGCGCGCTGACGCGGTCGTCGTCCACAGTGAGCATGGTCGCGCTCGCCTCGTCGATGCCCTCGGGGTCGACGGGGCCAAGGTCGAAGTGATCCCGCACGGTCCGC
>JBAXRO010000078.1:0-8319 GCA_037131165.1 Actinomycetes bacterium
CGAGCGCTTTTCCTCCGGCCACGGGCTTGAGCGTGAATCGCTTGCGCAACGTCCATCCGCCCTTGCCGTCAGGTGTGCTCGCTCCGGCCGAAGGGGTGTTCTGCGCTGTCGTGGGAGTCGACGCGGCCGTGGTCGATGTGGCGGTGGGCGTTGATTCATCTCCCCCGTCGAACACGCCGCCGATTGCAAGCCCACCGATCACCGCAGCCACACCGGCGGCTGCGAGCACTGCGATCCCTCCCCTTCGGGAGATCTCGGGCGTGCCGCGGCTCCCAGCGGCCGGTCCGTCCGGCGCAGAATCGGTGAGGCGCGGCGGCTTGGCCTCGTCGGCGGTGCCCGACGGCGGTGCGAACTGCTTGGCAGCTCGAAGAGGTGGCTCGCTGGCCGGGCCCGGCGGAAGTTCCGGATCGGGAAGCAGAGGCAGAACGGCACCGTCGATCGCAGCAAGCTCGTCGGAGGCAGCCTGGCCGAAAGCCCGGGCGGCAGGCGAACCCTCGACGAGCGGCTCGCGCTCGCTTTGACCAAGGAGCCAGTCGGCGATCCGCCCGCGCTCGGCCAGGGCCAGCGGCTCTGCTGCCTGACCCGCGAGGGTCGACACTGCGAGCCTCGCGTTGTCGGCCACCGAGTCGGCGTCGATCGAGAGGGCCTCGGCAACCTCGGCATAGGTGCGCCCGGTGACGATCAGCCTGAGGCTTGCGAGTTGGGCGGCGGGGAGGAGGTCGAGATTGCTCACTGTGGAAGCGTAGCCCCGAGTCGGGGGGTAGGGTGCGGTCCGGTGAGTGACGTTCACGACCTGCCGCTCGACCCTGCGTCGACCTTCGACTCTCTCTACGGTCTCGTGGTCGACGAGGTGTCGGATGGGCTCGTCACCGGCCATGTCGAAGTTGATCGTCGGGTTCAGCAGCCCTTCGGAATCGTCCACGGTGGCGTTCATTGCTCGATTGCCGAGGCGCTTGCATCGATCGGAACCTGGTTTGCGGTCAAGGACGAGGGCAAGCTGGCGATGGGACTCTCCAACCAGACGTCCTTCCTGCGCCCCGTCTCCAGCGGCGTGATTCACGCTCGTGCCGGCGCCGTCCATCGGGGCAGGTCGACTTGGGTGTGGGACGTCGAAATCCGCGACGACTCGGATCGGCTTTGCGCACTCTCGCGGATGACGATCGCCGTCCGCTCCCCGGCCTGACCTCGACGGCTCAGCCGCGGAAGCCGTTGGTCATGGGCATTCGCCGATCCCTGCCGAATGCCAGTGGTGTGATCTTCACTCCCGGCGGGTACTGGCGGCGCTTGTACTCGGCACGATCGACCAGTCGGAGGACCTGTTCGACCGTCTCGCGGTCGAGTCCCCTGTTGGCGATTTCGTCGAGATCGCAACGCTCCTCGACGTAAAGCCTCAGGATCTCGTCAAGGATCGGATAGGCCGGGAGTGAATCCTCGTCGCGTTGCCCTGGTCGCAGTTCCGCGCTCGGCGCGCGCTCGATGATCGAGGTTGGGATCGGGCTGTCGGACCGCGCATTGCGGAGCCTCGCCAAGTCGTAGACCGTCCCTTTGGGTACGTCCTTGAGCAGCCCGAAGCCCCCGGCAGCATCGCCATACAGGGTTGAATATCCAACTGCCAATTCGGACTTGTTGCCCGTGGTCACCACGAGCCAGCCATGGCGGTTCGACAGCGCCATCAACAGGTTGCCCCGGATCCGGGCCTGGATGTTTTCGTCGGCAAGGGCGTCACCGGGTCCGGAAGGGACCGAGGCCAGGCTCTCCGCGTAAGCCCCCATGGCCAATTCGATTGGGACATCAAAGGCTTCAACCCCGAGGTTGGAACAGATCAGCCGAGCGTCCGACTGGGTTTCGTCGGATGACCACGGTGAGGGCATCACGACGCCCCGGACCCGATCCGCCCCGAGCGCGTCGACAGCCAGCGTCAACGCCACGGCCGAGTCGATCCCACCCGATACCCCGAGCACGACGCCGTTGAAGCCGTTCTTGCCGACGTAGTCCCGGAGTCCGAGCTGGAGTGCCGACTCGACCTCGTGGATCGAGTCGAGTTCGGGGGCGAGCACTTCGGCTGCGGTGGCGGTGGTCCGGACCGAACCCGCTCGACCAATGCGTGCGACCGGCGCCAGTCCCGTCTCCTCTGGGCTTCGACCTTCAGCGAGAGGTACGTCGACGACGAGCAAGTCGGATTGGAACTGACCAGCTCGGCCGATCAACCGCCCTGCCGAGTCGACAACCAGCGACTGCCCATCAAAGACCAGCTCGTCCTGGCCACCGACGAGCGCGCAATAGGCGATCGGAATGCCATGTTCGACTGCTCGCTCGCTCAACATCCGCGCTCTCTCGCGCCCCTTGCCCGCATGGAAGGGGGACGCGGACGAGTTGATCACGAGCCGCGCCCCAGCTGCCACTGCGGCAGCCGTCGGTTCGCCGGGGAACCAGATGTCCTCGCAGATCGAGAGTGCGACCTTTACCCCGCCCAGCTCGAAGATCGTCCCGCTCGGGGAGGCACTGAAGTAGCGCCGCTCGTCGAACACTCCGTAATTGGGGAGCCGGCACTTCCGGGCGAAGCCGGTCACGCGGCGATCGGAGATGATCGCAAGCGAGTTGAAGAGCCCCTCGGATCGCCGTTCGACGCAACCCACGATCGCCACAGGTCCCTCAAGGTCACCTGCGAGCGAAGCCAGCACGTCCATGCTCGCATCCGTGAAGGCATCGCTGAGCAGAAGATCCTCGGGTGGGTAGCCAGTCAAGGCCATTTCCGGCATGACGACGACGTCGCACGATTGCTCGGCCGCCGAGGCAGCGGCCTCGATGATCAGGCGGGCGTTGCCTTCAAGATCGCCCACCTTGGGGTTGACCTGAGCCAGGCCGACTCTTAGGAACTCGGTCACGCGCCGAGCTGGTCGGAGGTCTTCGATGCAGCGGTGTTTTGACGCGAAGCCCGCGGCTTGGAGCGGGCGGCTGCCTGCTCGAGTTCGTCGAGCGCGGCACTCAGGTCCTCAGCCAGCAAGTCAAGGTCCGCCATCGCGTCCCAATCCCCATTGAGGCCGAAATCGAGGCGGCCGTCGTAGCTCATCACCGCTATCCCGAGCGCTTGGTTTTCGGCCAGCGGGACCATCGGGAAGATGTCCAGCAGTCGGCTGCCGAGCAGGTAAAGCGGGACCTGAGGCCCAGGCACGTTCGTCACGACGAGGTTGAAGAACCGCTGTCTTGGCACGAGCCTTGCTGCCTGGGAGAGGATCGTCTGGGGCGCGAAGCCGGCAAGTTCGGTCAGCGCTCGCGCTCCCACAGCCTGACCTGACTCCTTCACCTCGGCCATCGAGTCGCTGATCAGATGCAGCCGTCGAACCGGGTCCGGTTCTCCGACTGGAAGTACTGCCCACATGACTGCGACTTGGTTGCCCAACGCGCCGCGGTCGGAATCAGGCCGAACGGAAACAGGGACCATGGCGCGCAGCTCAAGCCCTCTCGTTGGGGTTCCACGAGAGCGGAGGTGGCTTCCCAGAGCTCCTGCGACAGTCGCGAGGATCACATCGTTCACGGTGCCGCCGAGGGCGTTCTTGACGTCCTTGACCCTTTGAAGGTCCGACCGGACCCAAGTGAACCGCCGGTGCGACCCGATCGGGACGTTCAGCGGACTCTCCGGAGCCGGCTCCGTGCCTGCGGCTGCGAGACTGCCGACCGCGCCGAGCCGCGAGACGGCGGCCTCGACGGCCCTGCGGGGCGTCCGGGCCAGTGCCCTGAGGCTTCTCGAGATTTCGGTCGGAGCAGTGGTGCGTTCAAGCAGGGCATCCGCGAGCAGCTCGGCGGCCGAGGGGGGAGGCTTCGGGGACCATGCGGTGGGCGCCGGCGATTCCGAAGGGTTGGGACTCAAGTCGAACAGAACGGCGGAGATGTCGACTCCCGAGATGCCGTCGATCACGGCGTGGTGTGTCTTTGCGATCAGCGCGTGCCGATTCCCTGAGAATCCCTCCACGAGCGCGATCTCCCAGAGCGGCTTGTGGCGATCGAGCTGGGTCGAGAACATGCGGCCGCAAAGCCGTGAGAGCTGGAGGTCGTCACCAGGCGCCGGCAGTGCCTTGTGCCTGAGGTGGTAGCCGATGTTGAAGTGGGCATCATCGATCCAGACAGGCCGACCTTGGCGGAGGGGGATGTCCGCGATCCGCTGTCGGTACCTGGGAACGCGGTCGAGCCTCGAGGAGACGTGCGCCACGAATTCCTCGTACGAAGGGGCAGGCCCCTCGAAGATCATGCACGAGCCGATGTGCATGTGAGCCCCGCCGCGCTCCAAGTGAAGGAACGACGCGTCAAGGCCTGTGAGCCGATCCGGATTCGCCATCCGGCTCATCGTAGGGGAGGCCCGCGCAAGGCGAATGGGGCGGGTGACAAACCTTACACAGGGCTGCTTGACAACCTTCTACATCGTGTGTAAGGTGACGAGCATGAAAACCGCTCCTGAAGTGAACAAGTTGATGGATCTTTCCGACCCGGCCACCTTCGAGAACGTCTTCTCGGAGCATGAACGCGGTGTGTTCGCCGCGGCATTCAGAGTGACCGGCAACCATGCCCAGGCACAGGACGTAGTACAGGACGTCTTCATGCGGATCTGGCGCAAGCCCGATCGCTTCGACCCGAGCAGGGGCGAGATCGGGCCGTTCCTTCGCCTGATGGCGCGCAGTCGGGCGCTCGACCTCTGGCGCGAGGGTGACGCAGCATCGCGCGCCGGTGACCGGCTCAAGGTCGCGGTGGCTCAGGATGCTCCCCGCGACGATTTGAGGCCCGAGGTCCAGTTCGAAGAGCGCGAGCGTTCAGACGAGCTTCGAGGGATGCTCAAGGAGCTCCCCGATCCCCAGCGAGAGGCGGTCGTTCTGTCCTATTGGGGAGGTCTGACCGCCGATGAGATCGCCCGCCGGTCAGGCGTTCCAATCGGCACGGCGAAGAGCCGGGTCAGACTCGGGCTCAACCGCCTCAGGGAGACCTGTCCCGATCACCTGAAGGTCGCCGCCTGACGGTCTGTGCTAGGCAAAGAGCCAACGCGCAGATGCCGTAAACTGCACGTCCATACATGAACGCCGAACCCGCACTGCCCCCGGCAGAGCGGGGCGGGGGAACCAAAGTCGGCCAAGGCCGGCAGGGGCGAATCCGAAGCGAAGCTTTGGTAGCGACCGAGCAGCATCCAGGTTGCGAGTCCGTCAGCTAACCCCGCAGGCGATTACGAAAGGGGGCGGACTTGCACCGCCATTCGAAGGTCCTGTGTTCAATTGCCGTCCTGCCTCTGGTCGGTTTGGCCGCTTTCAGCAACGCCGCATCCGGCGGAGGGGCGGAGCCCGATCTCCTCGACCGTACGCTGCCCGTGCGGCTGTCATCGAGTCTGGTGACGTGGGGCAGCCCTATAACCGCCAGCGGCCGCGCCCCGAGCCTGAAGCCCGGCGATGAGGTCCGCATCGTCTTGCGGCCCGACAGCGGCCTGCCCCGCACTGTGGCCTCGACGCGCCTGTCGAGGGAGCGCAGATGGAAGGTCACCCTGCGGCCGACTCAGGAGGGTGAGGTCTTTGCTGTCGCAAGTCACAGCCTTGTGCGCAGCGCCGCGTTCAGCGGAGGACAGCGGATCGACCTCGCGATCGGGGTCACCCCGGGGTCGGACACCATCGCAGGCCGAGCTGGGACAAGGGTCCGTCTGGCCGCTTCGGTCAGGCCGGCTCGGAGAGTCCGGTGGACGCTCGAGTCCCGATTCTCCCGGGACTGGAGAAGGACCGCCGGTGGCATCTCGGCGCCCGACGGCAGGATCGCGGTCGCAATCAGGCTCGCACGGAAGGCCGGATCACACCGAATCAGAGTGGCGCCCACCTCGGGACTCGCGGGCAGCACGAGTCGAACGGTACGAAGCCGGCCGCTGAGGCCAGCCTTGGCCTCTTGGTACGGGCTCTACGGGGGCGGACTCGCATGCGGTGGCAGGCTCGGCCGCAACCAGATCGGGGTGGCTCACAAGACGCTCCCGTGTGGGACCAAGGTGACCATTCGCTACCGCGGCAGGACAGTCGTTGCGCCAGTGATCGACCGTGGCCCCTTCATCGGGGCCAGGGAATTCGACCTGACCGGCGCGGTGGCGCGCCGGCTGCACTTCGACGGAGTCGACACGGTCTGGGTCTCGCCCTGAGACTCACTGTCGACCGGAACCCGGCGTAATCTCGCCACATGGTCCAAGATGACCGCCTCCACCCTCAGGAAGCTGAACGGGAACGGGGCGGCCGGGAACGAACGATCGCGCACCTTGACCTCGACGCATTCTTTGTCTCGGTCGAGCTTCTGCGCAGGCCGGAGCTGGTCGGAAAGCCCGTGATCGTGGCCGGCAGCGGGCCGAGGTCGGTCGTGACGACTGCGAGCTATGAGGCAAGGCGGTTCGGTGTCGGGTCGGCCATGCCTGCCGCGAAGGCACTCAGGCTATGCCCGGAGGCCGTGGTGGTGCCACCCGATGGCGCCGAGTACAGGAGGGCATCATCGGCCGTGATGGAGATCCTCCATCACCACGTGTCGGTGGTCGAACAGGCCGGGCTCGACGAGGCTTACGTTGACCTGACCGGGATGGCTGCCCCCACGGCGGCAATGAGGCGGGTGGTCGTCGATATCGAGCGCGACACCGGCCTCCACGCATCGGTCGGTCTCGGCCCCAACCGACTGGTTGCAAAGGTGGCGTCGGACGCGGACAAGCCGCGCGGATTCCTGGCCTTGACGACTACGCAGGCCCGCCTTCGATTCGCCGGCGAACGCTGTGGGCTGATACCCGGTGTCGGACCAAAGACCGAGGAGCGACTCCGCAGGCTCGGGATAACGACGATCGCCGACATGGGGGAGGCACCGATCGAACTCCTCGTGGAGCACTTTGGTACGCGCCACGGTCCTTGGCTGCACGACCGCGCACGCTTCGAGGACGACACGCCGGTGCAGCCCCGCAGGGAGGCCGTATCCGAGTCCCGAGAGTCGACCTTCGACGTCGACATCGAAGACAGGGCCGAACTGGAGAGGCGGCTCGACATGCTCGCAGGCGAGCTCGGGGCCGCGTTGAAGCTCCACGGACACCATGGGCGCACCGTTGCGATCAAGATCAGGTACGCAGACTTCGAGACCCACACGAGAGCCAAGACCATCACCGAGCCGACAGCAGACCCGGTTGCAATTGCTTCTGTGGCCAGAGCGCTGCTGAGGGAATTCGACCCAAACAGACCAGTTCGACTTCTCGGAGTGAGGGTCGCCGGGTTCGAGCGCGGTCGTGAAGCCAGCGGGCAGCTCGCCCTGCCACTGGCCTGAGAGCGGACTCGGATGCCGACTGCCATTGGAGAGCCCGTCGAACTCGTGGCCCCCGACGGGACATTGCTTTCCGGCTCGGTGGCCGCGGGGGGAGAACGGACGGCCGTGCTGATGCATGGCCTCACAGCACACCGTGGGCTGGTGTTGATGGGGTCGCGCAAGCTGCAACGTGAGGGCTGGACCGTGATCGCGTTCGACGCACGGGGGCACGGCAACAGTGGCCCGGCTGCTCCTGGCAGCGACTACGGCTACGGCCGGCTGATCGAAGATGCGGAGGCCATCCTCGCCCGCTTTGCGCCGGGGCCGGCGGTCCTGGTCGGAGTGTCGATGGGAGCCCACACGGCGGCCGGTCTCGCAATCGCCCGTCCTGATCTCTGCAGGGCGATGGTGCTGATCACCCCGGCCTGGAGGGGATCCACAGTGCTGAGCCCAACTGAGGCTGAGCGCTGGCTCGGGCTCGCCGATGCTTTGGAGTCCGACGGGATCGAGGGCTTCATCGGGGAACTGGCCGAATCAGGACCTCAGGGACGGTGGAGCGAGCTCGCCTCGGTCGCTGCCCGGCAGCGGATGGGTTCTCACCTGCACCTCGACGCGGTCGCGGCTGCGCTCCGCGATACCCCACTGTCGAAGCCATTCCAATCGCTGGACAGCCTGCAGTCCTTGAGGCTCCCGACGCTCGTCGTCGGGAGCCGGGATGAGGCCGACCCGGGGCACCCGGTGGCTGTCGCTCAGGACTGGGCCCAGCGGATACCGGGCGCTCGGTTTGAGCTCGAAGGGGAGGGGGAGTCCCCTCTGGCCTGGCGCGGTGCAAGCATCGCCGACTTCGCACTCAGCCTGGCGGAAGGTCCCTGACCCGACTGATCAGTCCGGTTCCCTGTGGGACGGGCAGCGAGGATAGAACGCGAGCGCCGCGTCCCGTTGGAGGCTCCGCAGCGCCCTCTCACCGCCATTGATGAGCGCGCTGGTGGCGAGCTCGATTCTGGTCGTGGGCCGTCGACTGGAGGAAGGTTCCAAGACCCG
>JBAXRO010000079.1:0-8299 GCA_037131165.1 Actinomycetes bacterium
GGCCCTTCTTCATGGGTCGGTCCCTCAGCCGCCGGCGGCCGCTGCCTTGACGATCGAGAGGTCGACGAGCCACTCGACGGGCGCGCGGTCATCGGTCCAGACATCGCCACCGTCGAGGCCCGGTTCGAGCCTTCGCGCGGCGTCGACGGCGATCGGCCGGATTGCGCCCGGCATTTCGGCCGCCGCCCCGAGCAGCACCTCCGCCGAGATCGCCCCGTTGCCTGCGATCAGCTGGGTGTTCTCGATCTGTGCCGGGTCGCGGAGTACCGTGGGGAAGACTGAGCGCAGAGTCGCGGTCAGCGAACGTTCGAGGCCGGAGTCGTCGGCTGGATGGCCGACGTTGACGATCACGACCCCTCCGGGAGCGAGCCGCTTGGCGGCCTCTGCGAAGAACTCCCGGGTCGCAAGGTGGAACGGGATGTAGGGCTGGCGATACGCATCCACCACGATCGCGTCCCAGGGACCAGCCGACGACCGCAGGAAGTAGCGGGCGTCGCCGTCATGGAGCGTGAACCGCGGGCCGCCAGGCATCCCCAGCCAGCGGCGGCCCAGCTCGGAGATCTTCGGGTCGAGCTCGACCCCGTCCACCTCGACCCGGGGGTCGAGCATCGTGAATGCCCGGGCGGCAGTTCCTCCTGCGTTGCCGAGGATCAGGATCCGCTCGGGCCGCTTGCCGCCCCGGTCCGATGACCATGGGAGCACCTGGATCTCGTCCCAGTAGCCGCCGGTCAGCGGGCCTCGGTCGGCCCGCAGGAGCGAGTGGACGGCCACGCCCTCGTTGAGCTCGAGCTGCCGGCCGCCGTCCGGCGTTTCCACGATCCTCGCGTAGCCGTACTCGGTGTCCTGTTCGGCCAGCAGTGATGATCCCGGCTCCGCGGCCTTGATCGTTCCGACCGGCAGCAGTGCGACCACGCCGATCACCGCGGCGGCTGCGAGTCCTCGCCTCGCGAAGCCGACCGTCGAGACGAGCGCGAGCAGCAGGGAGTAGGCGAGGAAGGTCAACCGGGTGCCGGCGAATGGGATCAGGAGGAGGGAGGAGGAGAAGACACCGACCAGTGAGCCGACGGTCGAGATCGCGTAGAGGCGCCCGGTCACCCGACCGCTCTCCTCGACGCTCCGGACGCTGAGCCTCACCGCGTAGGGGGCGGCAGCGCCGAGCAGGATCAGCGGGAGGGCCAGCAGGACGAGGACGGCAGCGAGCGAGCCGAGGAACGCCCCGACCGAGATCGAACTGAGGGCATCGACCGCCAGGCCGAGGACCGGCTTCGCGAGGAACGGGACGCAGGCGAGCAGCAGCGCGGCGGCGAGGACCAGTCGGCAGAGGCCCGCGAGCGAAGGGTCGCGGTCTGCCGCCCGGCCCCCGAGCCAGTATCCGAGCGAGAGCGAGAGCAGCACGACGGCGATCGTGTTCGCCCAGATGATCGTGCTGGTGCCGAAGTAGGGGGCGAGCAGCCTCGCCCCGGCGATCTCGCTGCCGAGTGAGGCGACTCCGACAGTGGCGACGATCGCGGTCGCAGCCCGCGCGGCACGCGAATCGACTGCGCCGTGGTCCTCCATCAGCGAGGCCCCGCGTACCCGACTTGGGGACTCAGTAGGTGACCAGCTCGGCCTGCGCTGCGGCCGAGGCAGGCTGGGCCGGGGGTGCTTCCGCGCGTTGCGCGACCGGCTTGCCCTCGCGCTTGGGCTTGGTGACCTTCATGTACTCGGCGAGGTAGTAGGAGCCGATCACGAAGGCGGCTGCCAGCGCCTGCGCTGCGAGTGTCTCGACGGTCGGGTAGACCTCGAACCACGAACCCATCCAGATCGGGATCACCCCGACGAGGACCTCGTGACGCGGGAGCCAACCGAGGTCCTGGAAGGTCGCGGCTGTGCCTCCGACCATCACGACGAGGACGATCCCGATCATCACGCCGGTGATGATCAGCATCTTCTTGTAGGGCAGCTTCTGCTGAAGGCGGAAGGTGATCAGCCCGACTATTGCGGTCAGGGCGGAGCCGATCGCGACTCCCTCGAGGACGACCGACGAACCTGCGGTCACCCTCAGGTTCTGCAGGAACAGGACGGTCTCGAAGCCCTCCCGGTACACGCTGGTGAACCCGAGTGCGACGAGGCCGATCATCACGCCCCGTCCGCCGTCGGCGAGGAGTTCGCGGCGCTTGCGGTGGTGGCGGGCGATCCAGCCGGTCCAATAGACCTTGTGGACGAACCAGTTGAGGACGATCAGCAGGACGACGATCGCGATGAACCCGGTGATCGCCTCGAGCCGCATCCCGAGCCAGGTGAACTGGGCGAGGATCTCGCCGGCTGCGAACCAGGTGACCACTGAGGCGAGCAGGGCGACCAGAGCACCGAGGAAGACCGGGCGGCGCTGGGGCCTGTTGCATCCGAGGAAGCTGGCAGTCACCGCCGCGAGGATCAGGACGGCTTCGAGACCCTCACGGAAGACGATCATCGTCGAGTTGAAGACGACGGTCCCGTGGCTCATCGTGCCGCGTGTCGCCTCGGAGGGGTCCACCGGCCCGGTCTCGGCTGTCGCCATCAGCCAGATGGCACCGAGGCCCGAAGCGATCGCGAGCGCCCACCAGAGCGGCTTGAGCGACCGGCGCTCGGCTGTCTCGGGCTGGTTGTTCGCTGTGCTCATCGGGGCGGATGGTGCAGGTCTCGCGTCGTGCGCGTGAGACTGTAGCGCGGAAAGATAGCGAATTCCTTCTCGGGAGGTCGGATATCCCGAGATGCGGCGCGGAGGCGCTTGCCCGGTGCCCTTCCGGGCGGGCGATCAGCTGAAGCTGACCTTGAACCCGTACTTCGTGCAGCGGCCCTTGCGGCCTGACGCAAGACAGGCCCAGGTCGCCTGCGCCTGGCCGCTCAAGGCAACCGAATCGGGCTTGATTCCCTTCGACTCGGCGACGAACGCCAATGGGGCGATCGACAGAGAGGCAGGCGCTGGCTTGTATCCGAACTTCCCCCTGATGATCCACCAGTCGCAGTTGAAGACATTGCGGTTGCCGGAGCACTCGGTCTTGATCGTGCGGCCCTTGCTCAGCCAGCCCTTGTAGTAGCCCCTGACGGCTGTCACCACGGCTGCCCTTGCGTCCTCGCGGTTGTTGTCGATCGCGAATGCCGGCGACGGAGCGAGGGCCATCGCCGCGACGGCGGCGATCCCGGCGAGGAGGATCTGTGCGCGCATCCCCCGGCCTGCCAGCGGGGCGGTGGTGGATCGGAAGATCATTGGAGGCAAGCCTAAGGGTTGGATCGCCAATCGACCGCGATGTAAAGGGAAAATCCCGGTAAAGGATCGCCTCGATCCGGGGCGTCGGGCCGGGCTGGGACGATTTGAGAATGGAAATCTCGACACGCCCCGTGACCAGGGCTGACCTGGACGAGCTGATCGCGCTGATGGGGGACTACTGCGACTTCTATCGGGTGGATCCGGGGTCCGATCGGTTGAGACAACTCGCCGAGGCGTTGATCGACTCTCCATCGGAGGGAGTCCAGATCCTCGCCCGGGACGACGGCGGGGCAGCCGTCGGATTCGCCACGGTCTACTGGACCTGGCAGACGCTCACGGCCTCGCGGGTCGGTGTAATGAACGACCTGTTCGTCGTCCCGTCCGCCAGAGGCGAGGGAGTCGCTGACCGGTTGATCGCGGACTGCGTCGAGCGCTGTCGCGAACGGGGGGCGGACTCGCTCGTCTGGCAGACAGCGCTCGACAACCGTCGCGCTCAGGCGGTCTATGAGCGGGTCGGCGCGGTGAGCGAGCGCTGGCTCGACTACTCGCTGTCCGTCGCCCCACGCTGACGGCAACGCCGGCCGCTCGATCCAGCCGGCCAGGATCACGGCCCTACCGCTTCGCGTACCTGGCGGCGAAGCCCCAGCGGCCGGCGCCCGACCGCCGGGTGATGGTCGCGTCGACGGCCGATGCTCCGCAGAGCCTCCCGTCGGCCAGCGACCCGCCGCGGGGCACGAGCTTGAGCTTGGCCTTGAGGTTTCCGGAGGTGCTCAAACGCGTGTCGAGGAGCCCGTCCGCGTTGGCAGGCACGCGAACCGTGACCGTGCGCCGCGTCTTCGCGTCGAGTCGGCCCGACCAGCTCGACCGCACCCGACCGCGCCACGGGCTCAACACGTCGCGCCTGGCAGCAGCGAGGATCGCCGGCTTGGAGATCGGGTCCCAGTTCGGGTTGAGGATCTCCCACGGATCGGGCTCCAGCCCCTGCGCCTGAGCCGCGACGATCCGGTACGTCTCGGCCCAGACTTCGCCGGGATTGTCGGCGTAGTGGGTGTCCTGATCGAACGGCCACATCTTCCCGCGGCGGACCCATGAGCAGACCCGTTGAGCGGAAGCCCAGTACTTCGGTCCCCAACCGCTGGCGTCCCAAGGGGTGTTGAGCCTGCTGGTTGCGACATGGTGGCCGTACTCGTGCATCGCCACCTGGAGGACACCGGTGCCGTCCGGCAGTTCCTCTCCGACCAGGTACATCGACCCGTCGTTCGGGTCGTAGCAGGAGACCGCCTCCTTGCCACAGACCGAGGGCTCGGTGATCTCCGACAGGGGGGAGACGTAGACGGTGAGGGTCGAGAGCTCGGAGCCGTGCTCCATCTTCGTGAACTCCTCGGCCCACTCGGTGTTCCTGCGGTCGATCTCCGCCTTGTCGGTTACGGCGGAGAACGCAGACGAGAGGTAGACGCGCACCGTCCGTGTCTTGCCGGCCACGGTCACGGTGTATTCGCCTCCTCTGCCACGGGCGTCGATCACCGCCGCCGCGCGGGCCATGTTGCGCGGTCGCTTGGGCAGGACCCGGTCGCGGATCTCGCCTCTCGGTGGCTGCTTCGCCTTGACGCTCTTCGGGCTGATCGGCGTCGCAGCATCGGCCATCGCCGAGGCAGGCAGGACCCCAAACGAGCAGCCGGTCGCGATGGCTGCGATCAGCCCGACGGGAACACGCCTCTGTCGCTCAGCCCTGATCAAGATCCTCACAAGTTAAGGCCGGTTCGTGAAAACGCTCCCCATTGGACGGCAAAGCCGCAGTCAACGCGCGCTTCGACCCGAGCGGGCGGCCTTCTCGGCTCTGCGCCCCGCCAGCAGCCCGAGCGAGGTCGGAAGGGTCGGGTCGGTGTCCGGCGGGAGTGCATTCTCGAGGAACCATCCGATCTCCGCGAGTTCGACCGGGTTTGCCACGGCGTCCCCGGCGCGGCAGTCGGCCAGGAAGACGGAAACCTGCTCCCTGCGCCTGTGGACCCTTCCGGGATACGAACCGAGGTCGATCAGATCGGGGTTGGTGAGGTTCAGTTCCTCACCGAGCTCCCGCCTGGCGGCAGCCAGCGGTGCCTCGCTACGGCGGACGCGTCCCCCGGGCAGAGTCCAATGGCGATGGCCGTAGGTGTGGCGAACGAGGAGGATGCCGCGCTCGCCCCCGTCGACTATGAACTTGACACCGCGCCCGCGGGAGTTCCTGACCCTGCGGTCGATCGAGATCGCGAGGTTGGCGAACCTGTAGGCCGAACGGAGAAGCGTGACCGGAACCGTCTTGCTCGCCATACCGGGAGCCTACCCCCGGTCGGTCAGTCCGCGAGCCGCATGACCACGGGAACATGGTCGGAGGGCTTCTCACCCTTGCGGTACTCGCGGGCTATCCCGAACTGCTCGATCCGGTCGGCCAGGTCGCGGCTGAGCAGGAAGTGATCGATCCGCATCCCGAAGCCCCTGTGGAAGGAGCCGCCCCGGTAGTCCCACCAGGTGAACAGCTGCTCGTCACCGAGGCGCTCGACGTGGGCGTCGAACAGCGGCCCGGCGAGCCTCATCCGCTCCAGCGCGAGCCGCTCCTGAGCAGTCACATGGGTCGCGCCCGTGAATTGGTTCGGATCCCAGACGTCGAGGTCGGTCGGGGCGACATTCATGTCACCGCCCACGATCAGCGGGCCGGCGAAAGCCAGCTCTGCGACCCGGCTCGCAGCGGCGTCGAGGAACTCGAGCTTCCGTTCGAAGTGGACGCTGTCCACCTCCCGCCCGTTGGGGACGTAGACGCTCACGACCCTGATCCCACCGTCGAGCGTGGCCTCGATCCAGCGCGCCTCGTCGGGTTCCGGTTGGCCGGGCAGTCCCTGAGCCGACCGGTCGATCTCCGCCTCGATCGGAACGAGAATCGCCACGCCGCACCACCTGCCGCCGCTGTTGTCGACCGCCTTCCAGCCGGCCGCTTCGAGGTCGGCGTGGGGGAACTGCTCGGGCGAGCACTTGGTCTCCTGGAGCAGCAAGGCATCCGGCCGGTACTCGTCGAGGAACTCGAGGACCCGGGGAAGCCGGGCCCTGAGCGAGTTCACGTTCCAGGTTGCGAGCAGCATGGCCTGAGGCTATCTTCCCTCGTGTGAACGCACTCGCTGTCCTGATCGCAACGGCTGCGATCGCTCCTCCCGGTGTCTACGCAGGATCGTCTTCTGCCGCACCTTCGGTGGTGATGAAGGTCCGGTCCGGAACGGTCGTCGAAGCGACCGCTTGGACGAGCACCTTCAACTGCGAACTGGGCGGCCTGGTCGGCCCGGCCCAAGTCACGGTCCGACCGCGGGCAAGGGTGTCGAAGTCCGGCAGGATTTCGATCAACTCGGGTACCAAGACCCGCCGGCTCAGGGCCAAGATGCGATTCCGGGGCGGCAGGATCACCGGGAAGATCAGGATCGTCGGCAACATCGCCGGACCTTGCAGCTCGCCGGCAGTCCCGGTCACGCTGAGCCGGCGCTAGGCGGACGGGCCGGTCCCGGCCGCCCGCACCGACCCGCTCGGGAAATGCGGCTGAGAGGACTCGAACCTCCACGGGGTCTCCCCCACACGGACCTGAACCGTGCGCGTCTACCAATTCCGCCACAGCCGCTGGCGACCGCTGACGATACACGCAGTCGACCCTCGGCGACGGGCAGGAGCCGGGGCAGCTCCCTGATCAGGGACCGCGGCCACAAGGTCCTCTTGCTAGGCTCTCGATTCCTTCCTGCCGCTATCGTCTAGGGGACTAGGACGCCGCCCTCTCACGGCGGAAACCGGGGTTCGAATCCCCGTAGCGGTACTGTCAAGACCCTCGCTCCCGCGGGGGTTTTGTCGCTTCTGAACCGATGAGACTGGCGCACCTGTCCGACCTCCACTCCGGCCGAGCCGACGAGCGACTCGTCGAGGCGATGCTCGGATCGATCGTCGCCTCGGCTCCCGACCTCGTTGCGATCGGAGGGGACCTGACGCAGCGGTCGAGGACCGCCCAGTGGCAGCAGGCCGCCGGATGGCTCGAGCGTCTGCCGAGCCAGTGGATCGCCACTCCGGGCAATCACGACATCCCGCTGTTCGACCTGACGCGCAGGATCACGGACCCGTTTGGCCGGTTCCGTCGCCACGTCCATCACGACCTCGAGCCTTCGGCCTCGGTCGGAGGGGCCTTCGTGATGTGCGCCCGCACAGCGAGTCCGAGGCGCCGGGTCGAGGGCGCGGTCGACCGCGAGTCGCTCTGGCTCGCCAAGGAACTGCTCGACGGGCGCACGCCGCATGACCCCGTCGTGCTGGTGACGCATCACCCGCTGGCAATGCACCCGGCCTCGGGACGCGGTCCGAGCCTCGTCGTCAGGTCGGACGAGCTGCTCGAGGTCGCGTCCGGAGGGGGAGTGGACCTGTTGCTCTCAGGACACCTGCACAGGCCTCACGGCGGAGAGCCGTTCACGGTTGAGGTCGCCGGCAGGACGATGGTCGCGATGCACGGCGGGACGGCCTGTTCGACGCGGATCAGGGGAGGGGAGGCACCGGCGTGGCAGCTGGCCGACCTCCAACCGGGGCGGATGGAACTGAGGTCGGTCGCCTGGGACGGCAGGGACTACTCGGAGTCGTCCTTCAGCAGCTGGTCTCGGGACGACCGCGGCAGCTGGGGACGTTCGGCCTAGGATCCGTCGCCGCGACCGAGGCCGGGCTTCCAGAGCGGTTCGTTGCCGCCGTTGGCCGAGCGCGCGAGGATGAACAGCAGGTCGCTCAGTCGGTTGAGGTAGCGGACCACCTCGGCTGAAATACCTTCGCACGAGACGGCAAGTCGCTCCGCACGCCGGCAGACGGTCCGGCAGACATGGAGCTGCGCTGCGGCAGGCGTCCCTCCGGGGAGGACGAACGACTTGAGCGGCTCGAGCTCGGCGTTTACCTCGTCGCAGCGCTGCTCGAGCCAACCGACCTGCTCGGGGATCACCCTGAGGCGTTCCTTCGAGTCCTCACCGGGCACGGAGATGTCGGCGCCGACGTCGAACAGGTCGTTCTGGACGCGCCCGAGCCACGGTATGAACCGCG
>JBAXRO010000080.1:0-8205 GCA_037131165.1 Actinomycetes bacterium
AGGGCGACCATCTGCGGGATCGCGGTCATCTTGACCTTGACGGCGCTGGGGATCCCCAGTGCCGTACCGATCACGACGCCGAGGACGATCACGACGATGTCCGAGGTGTCGTTGATGACCGGAATCCCCTCCGGCCCGACCCCGATCAGGGTCGCGATCACCGCAACGGCCATGCCGACCGCCGCGATCTTGTTGCCGCGCACCGCCGTGTTCGGGCCGGTCAGCCCCTTGAGGCCGACGATGAACAGTGTGAAAGCGACGATGTAGAGAGCCGTGATGAAAGTGAAGCTCTGGTACCAGGCCGTGGCGATGCTCATGACGCCTTCTCCTCGGCCGGTGCGTCCGCCTTGGGTGGCTCGGGCTTGCGCTTGAACATGCCGAGCATCCGGTCGGTGACGAGGAAGCCGCCGACGACGTTGATCGTGCCGAAGGCGATCGCAATGACGAGCAGTACCTGAGCGAGCAGGCCGGTCGACTGCGAGACGACGACGAGCGCCCCGACGACCACGATCCCGTGGATCGCGTTGGTCCCGGACATCAGGGGCGTGTGCAGAGTGTTGGGAACCTTCGAGATCACCTCGAAGCCGACGAACGCCGACAGCACGAGGATCGCCAGCATCGTGATCAGGTCGAGGTTGTCGGCGTGGGTTGTTGCAGCAGCAAGAAGACTCATGTCGGTCCCTCCTATGCCCCGGCGGCGGCCTTGGCGCCCTCGTGGACGATCTCGCCGCCCTTGGTGACGCAGGCGCCGGCGATGATCTCATCGTCGAAGTCGAGCGTCAGCGCACCCTCTTCGTTGGTCATCAGCTCGAGCAGCGATTCGATGTTCTTTGCGTACAACTGGGAGGCGTGCTCCGCCATCGTCGACGGGAGGTTGAGCGGGGAGACGATCTTGACCCCGTGCTCGACGACAGTCTCGCCGGGCTTCGTCAGCTCGCAGTTGCCCCCGGCCTCACCGGCGAGGTCGACGACGACCGATCCGGGCTTCATCCCCTCGACTGCGGCTGCCGTCACGAGCTTGGGAGCGGGACGCCCCGGGACGAGAGCGGTCGTGATCACCACGTCGACCTTGCCGATCGCCTCGGTCAGGAGCTGCTGCTGGAGCGCTCGCTGCTCGACGGTGAGTTCCTTGGCGTATCCACCTTCGCCCTCGAGGTCCCCACCGAGGTCGAACTCGAGGAACTTGGCGCCGAGCGACTCGACCTGCTCCTTGACTGCTGCGCGGACGTCGAACGCCTGGACGACGGCGCCGAGCCTGCGCGCCGTCGCAATCGCCTGGAGTCCGGCAACGCCGGCGCCGAGGACGAGGACGGTCGCCGGGCGGATCGTGCCGGCTGCGGTCATCAGCATCGGGTAGAAGCGACCGAGCTCCTGACAACCGATCAGCGCAGCGCGGTAGCCGGCGACGTTGCTCTGCGACGAGAGGGCATCCATCGACTGGGCACGGCTGATGCGCGGCACGGCCTCCATCGCGAACGAGGTGACACCGGCGTCGGCGAGCGCCTTGACGCCGGGCCCATTGGAGAGCGGTGCGAGGAATCCGATCAGGACGGAGTCCCGCTTGAGCGAGCCGACCTGCTCGATTGACGGCGGGGCGACGGCGACTACGACATCCGCCGAATCGATCGTCGCCCGATCAGGGGCGATGGTCGCCCCCGCATCGGAGAAGGCAGAGTCCGGGAGCATCGCTCCCTGCCCTGCTCCGGCCTCCACTACGACGTCGTGACCGGCCTTGGTCAGCTTGCCGACGACCTCGGGCACGAGTGCCACTCGATGTTCGCCTTCGGCGGTTTCCTTCGGGACTCCTATTCGCATGGCGCGGAAAGCTACCGCGTCGGCCCCGCGAAGGCGTCCACGAAGGCTCCCACGACCGCAGCTCCGGTGATTGCCGCCGAAGTCGCGATCCTCTTCGCCCTGAGGATCCGCTTGCCTTTGGCGAGCGCTCGGGCTTTGGCCTCGGCCAGCGCCTTGTCCTGCGGCGACCCGGACGCGGGGGCGCCCGATCCGCTTCCCGATACCCCATCGACATCGATCGAGCCACTCGCGTCGCCGGAATCGGTCGGCGATCCCGAGCCGTTCGAGGCCGCGAGCGGGAAGCTCTTGCCCGCCAGAGCGAGCATCGCCTGAGCCGTAACCCAGACCGGTGTCTGAAACTGACCGGCGGCGTAGGAGACCTTGCCTCCGGAGCCGATCATCGACCGCAGCCACCGAAGCGGCCGCTCGGTCGGGCCGCCCGTGGCGACGAGCGCCTGGACCGCCCAGGCCGTTGACTGGGCATTGACCTGCCCACCCGGATAGGCCGGGTAACCGCCCGAAGAGCCCCGACTGCGCTTCAGGAACGCGAGAGCCTTGGCCCTCCTGCCCGAGTCGAACCGCCCTACGGACACGAGCGCCTGGATGGCTGCGGCAGTGCTGTCAACGTCGCTCTTCGGTCCGTTTCTCCCCGCGATCCCGAACCCACCGTCGGGCTGCTGGGCCGTGAGCAGCCAATCGACGGCCTTGCCGCCGGCACCACCGGATCCACCCCTTCCGGCGGCGGCCAGGGCGAGCACGGCGAATGCCGTGAGGTTCGTCGCCGGACCGCCCCCGGGCGAGCGGACAGCGCCCGAGGGACCGATCCCCCTCTCCACCTGTGCGACGAGGTTGCGCCCACCGAAAGACGCAGGGTCCGCCCCGCCGGCGACCGCGGCGAGGACAAGCCGTTGAACCGAGCCGGGATCGCCTGCCGTGTGCGCGTCCATCCGCAGGCGCTCGATCACCGTGAGCCCGTCCCTCCGTGAGGTCAGGTTGAGGTCCCTTCCCGACGCGGCCAGCCCGAGCGCGGCCCATGCCGTGGTCATCGGAGCGGATGACGCTCCCCTGTCGTTGCCGAACCCCCCGTCGAGGTTCTGGGCCGAGAGCAGCCACGCCGTGGGGCTGCCCGACGCACTGCGTGCCGGCGAGGATCCTTCGTCCGCAGGTTGGGGCGAAGCGAACGCGACGAGCGCCAGCACAGCCGGCAGGGAGACCGCCGCCAACGGGGTTCCCCTCGGCAGCCAGACGGGCTCGAGGCGTCGGCGTGCCCGAGTCACAGCAGCGATCAGGGCGGGACCGAAGGCGAGGGCGAAGGCGGCGTTGCCGGCGGCATGGGCGATGTTCCACGGCAGCGACGTGACCATGAACCCGATCAGCTTGGCCTGTTCCGGCTGGCCTCCGTAGAGCAGCCATTGGGAGACATCCATGACCGTCCCGAACAGCAGGCCGGCGAGCGCTCCTGCCGCGGCCAGGCGCCAGCGTCCAATGTTCCCGCCGGTGAGGCGGGCAAGCAGCGCACCACCGACCCCGACCAGCCCCCAAGCGAGCATCTGCCACGGGGTCCAAGGCCCCTGGCCGAACGCCATGTTCGAGACGAGGGCTGTGATCGCGCCGACGGCGAACCCGGGCGAGGCCCCGAGGGCGAACCCTGCGATCAGGACGATGTCCGTCGTCGGCTTGACGTTTGGCAGCGGAGCGAATGCGAGCCTCCCTGCCACGGCCAAGCCGGCCAGCGCCGCCACCAGAGCCAGCGAACGGGTCGAGGGGCGGCCCCGCTCGAACAGCACCAGCTGCGCGGCCAGCGCCAGCGCGAGCAGCGCGAGGGAGGCAACCGCCCAGCTCATCGTCCGGCCCTCGCCCGCTCGCCGGTGAGAAGCCCGGCTCCCTCGGAGGGGAGCAGGGCTCCGCCGGCCCCGTCGAGGATCCGGGCCGTCTCGGTCGCGAAGTACCAGCCACCCGAGAGGATCGATCGGGGCGACCCTTCGGCCAGGACCCTGCCCTCCCCGAGGAGCACAACGCGGTCGGCCAGTTCGGCGGCAAGCTCCGCGTCGTGGGTTGCCACGACGACCGCCGCTCCCTCCGAAGCGACCGACCGAACCCTCTCGGCAAGCTCGTTGCGGCGGGCCCTGTCGAGCCCGCGTGTCGGCTCATCGAGCAGCACGGCCGCGGCCGGCTCACCCGCGATGACCATCTCGAACGCAATCCGCTGACGCTCCCCTCCGGAGAGGTCCCTGGGGTGCCGGTCTGCCGGGACTGCGATCCCGGCCCGCTCGAGCGTCTCGATCGGGATCAGATCCGCGACCCTCTCGCCGATCAGGTAATCGGCTGGGTTCTGCATCAGGAGCGCAACCCGACCGGCGCAATCGATCCGACCGCGCGTCGGCTTCAGCAGTCCGGCGACGTGCTTGAGCAGGGTCGATTTGCCTGCCCCGTTGCGTCCCATCAGCGCGACGGTCTCGCCCGGTTCGACTGAGAGGTCAACACCGGCCAGCAAAGCCCTGCTGCCCGTCCTCTCATCCCACAGTGACCTGATCGCAACCGCGGCGGTCGACCTGCGGCGCACGAAGCGGGTCCTCGGTGCCGGTGGATCGATCCGGGGCGGCTCACCCTTCGGGAGAAGTCCCTTCTCCGAGAGTGCGACGCGGGCCTGCTTGACCGTGGTTGGCGGCGCCGGGAGACCGGCGAGCGCGAACAGCGCGCCACCCGGGGTCTGCAGCGCCGGCGCCCTCCCGGCGGCCCACTCGAGGAACCCGGTCGGGGTCGAGTCGCAGGCGATCCGACCTTCGTTGAGCACAACCACGCGATCGGCGGCCGGCAGCAGCCTCTCGAGCCTCTGCTCCGAGACGAGTACCGCGATCCCCTGTTCCTCGTTCAACCGCCTGAGCAGCCAGGCGAGGTCATCGGCTGCCACCGGGTCGAGCTGAGAGGTCGGTTCGTCGAGCAGGAGCAGCCCTGGCCGAGGAGCGAGAGCCGCCCCGATCGCGACCCGTTGCAGCTCACCCCCCGAGAGAGTCGAGAGCGACCTGTCGAGCAGGTCCGCGAGCCCCAGCAGCAGCGACGTCTCCTCGACGGCCCGCGCTATCGCAGGCTCGGCGAAGCCGCGGCTCTCCAGAGGCAGCGCAAGCTCTGCCCGGACAGTCTTCATCACGACCTGTCGCTCGGGGTCCTGAAGGACCGTCCCGCAAACCCTCGCGATCTCGCCCGGTCCATGCTCGCGCGACTCGAATCCACCGACCGTGACGGTTCCCGCCGCGGTCCCACCGTCGAAGTTCGGAGCAAGGCCGCAGGCGGCGCGCAGCAGCGTCGACTTGCCCGAGCCGGATGGGCCCGCAAGGAGAACGAACCCACCCTCGTCGATTGTCAGGTCGAGGTCACGGAGAGCCGGGGCATTGGCCCCGGCGTGCCGATAGCTGAACCCCTCGAACTTGAGCAGTGCGCTCATCGGACGACCCCGCGCCTGTCGAGCAGGGGCATCGCTGCGACCAGCGGAAGGAGCGCGGCGACCACGAAAGCGCCGATTCCCCAAGTCACGGCCAGCTGGGGCCGCCACGAGGCATCCAGCCATCCGAGAGCCGATCCGAGAATCACCAGCGCGGCGAGTGCGGCAGCCGAGATGCTGAGCGAGAAGTCGTGGCGCGACCATGGGCGACGGCTCGGGGGGACGAGGCAGGGACCGTCACCGAGGCCTCGCAGCTCCAGAGCGGAAGCTGCATCCACCGATCGATCGAGCGCTCCTCCGACCAGCGCAGAAAGCAGGGCGGCTCGTGAGGGGGCGACCTCGCTGCCCAGGGTCCTGCGGGCTTGGGACATCCGCTTGGCGTCGGCAGCGAGCAACGGGGCCATCCTCCCCGCAAGTGCGATCGCAATGCCGAATCGGCCGCTGCGGCGACGCAGCAGGCCGACGACACTGTCCTGGTCGACGCAGGCCGCAAACACCGCAACGGCGGCGGCCACCAACGTCACCCTGAGCGCAAGGACTCCCCCGTAGGCCAAGCCTTCGAGGGTCACGTCAAGGCGGCCAAGCACCGGCAGCTCGCCGAGCCGAGCCACGACGGTGAGCCCGTCCCTCGAGAGGAGCGCGTTTAGCAGCGCGACCGTGACCGCCATCGGCACTGTCCAGACCGCGGCCCTCCCGAGCGGGCGCCCTGAACCCGTGAGCAAGGCGACGGAGACCAGTCCGACCAGCAGCGAAACGAGGGCCAGTGGGTGGTCGAGAGCGAGGGCGACAGCCATCACAACTGCGAACCAGGCTCCCGCCACGGCGGTCCTCGCCGATCCCAGCGCACTCGGTCGGGTTGAGCTCACCGGCGCACCTCGGGGGCACCGCGCACCGAGCCGTCGGGTGCTACCAGGACCGCGTAGCGGCGGGCGAGCGTCTTGGAGTCGAGGGCCGCAACCGCCCGTTCCAGCCCTTGCGGGCCGATCCCGGTGACCAGCCACGTCGGCGGCGACCCGATCTCCCCTGTCGCTGCGACCATCCCTGTCCCCTCGCCGAGCTGGTCAACCTCCCGCTCTGTCGGGTCGAGCAACTCGAACGAGCCGCCATCGCGTGACGGCTTCACGTAGACGCCGGAGGAGCCCGGTCCCCTTGCCAGCCCGGCCGCTGCCGGGTCGTTCCTGATCGCCGACCACTCCCCGACCACGACCCTGAGGCCGCTTCCCTTGCCGGAGACACCGGGGATGCCCTTCGCCGGGCTCGCCCCGATCGAGATCAATATCCGCTCGACCTTTGCGCAGCCCGCGTCGCCCCCCGGCGGGCAGATCAGCCTGACCGCGAGTCGCTTGCCTTCGCGACCTGAGCGGAACGGCTGCGGCCATGAGCCGACGACTGCCGGTACGTGGGTCGCGGCACCCCAGTCCCTCCTGTCCCACCAAACGCTGTCACCGGCAGTGAGCGCCACGTCCGCCGCGCCCTTGGTCGCCTCGAGGCCGTTGACGAAGATGAACCAGTCGACCGGCCTGCCGCCGACGGTTCCCCCCTCGAGCCCGTCGATCGACTGGACGAACCTCCCCTCGTACCGCGACTCGACTCGATGTGCCCGAACGAGCTGCCGCATCGCCGTCTCGGCTCCGGGAGCGTTGGCCGAGACAACCTTGCCGACCGGAACGGTGCCGAAGCGGTCGGTCACGGTCAGGGTGACTTGACCGGTCGGTTTGCCCGCGCCCATGCCGCAGCCGACCAGGGTCGCTGCAACGACCATCAAGGCTGTTGCCTTACCTGCGGTGGTCATCGGTCCACTCCGGGCCCCGCCGCCGACTCAGGTGACTTTCACCGACACGGGAAAGGCTGCTGGCCTGAGTCCGTTGGTGGCATCGACGGCAGCAAGGGTGCAACTGCCCTTGGTCGCGGGGGCCGAAACCCGGATCTCGCCGGTCGGCCCCGTGACGACCCCATCGATCCCGCAGCCCGAGACCCGAGCGCCGGCCGCTGCGACGGCCCTGCCGAGGTCGTCGTATGCGAGCACCTTGACGGTCAGGACCTGCCCTGCCTTGATGGTCGAGGGACCGGAGATGGACAGCGTTCGCTGGCAGGCGTAGGTCTCGGGGTCGTAGACGCACCAGAACCAGAGGACCTTGCTGCCCGACCTGAGCGGACCGGAGCCGAACGGCCCGGCCGGGTCGGATGCACCGGCCGTTCCGGAGCGGGTCCCGACCTTGTAGTTCCAACCTGCAAGGCCCGACCCGGACCTCGTTCCGATCCTCGTGACGAAAAGGCTCGCCGCATCGGCCGGCTTGCTCGAGCAGGCTCCGTAGTCGGTGACGGCAAACGAGATGCCTGCCAGCTTGAGGACGGCCAGCGGGGTCGACGCCGGAATCGCGCACCGCTTCGTCTTGCCGGCCTTCGTGACGAGGAGGGTGTTGGCGCCCGGCATGACCCGCTTGGGTCCGACGATTGCCGTTGCACTCCCCCCTGTGACCATCACGTCGACCGTCGGAGTCGCAGCGATCGACGGACTGGGCTGCACGGCGAACGCCAAGACCGCGGACGCCGAGCAGATGGCGACGCCGAGCCGACGGCTGGTTGAAGCTGATGGCATGAGCCACCCCTTTCCTCGAGGGTGTTTTTTGTCTCGGTCGGAGGCAGGTCTCCTGACTTCCGGGCCTACCCTTCCCGCGCCTTCCCGGGATCTCGTCGATCCCAGTGGCTGCGCCTCGCGGCACTTGCGGTGGGCCTCCCCGGTCACAGTGGCGGGACCGCGCCGGACTTTCACCGGACTTCCCTTGACCACCGACCGTCTTCTGAACGAACGAAGGTACCAGCGGGACAGGCGAGCCGCCACCACCCGGTCCGCAACGTTGGCGGCGACCGCGTCCGCTACCGTGCGGAGCCGGATGGCCGTCAACCTCACCCGGATCTACACCCGCCTCGGCGACGACGGCGAGACCCACCTCGGGGACATGAGCCGGGTC
>JBAXRO010000081.1:0-8030 GCA_037131165.1 Actinomycetes bacterium
AAACGACGATCGAATCGATCCCCGGAGCGGCTCGGAATGCGTCCAGGCACCAGGCGACCATCGGGCGACCCCCCAACACGACGAACGCCTTGGGTCCATCGGATCCAAGGCGTTCGCCGCGTCCTGCGGCTACGACCAGCGCGGTTGCCACAGGCAGGTCTGTCGGGTCAGCCGGCCGCTGCTGCGGTCTTGTGCCCGTTCGACTTGGCGAGCAGGTCGTCGAGGTGCGCTTCGGCCTCATCGTCCTCCATCACCAGTGCGTACTGCAGCTCCGATGCGAGGATGCGCTTCGCTCGGGTGAACATCTGCTTCTCGCCGGTCGAGAGGCCCTTGTCGGACTCACGCACCGCCAGGTTGCGGACCACTTCGGCCAGCTCGTAGATGTCGCCGGTCTTGATCTTGTCGCGGTTGTGCTTGAAGCGGCGGTTCCAGTTCTTCGGCATCTCGGAGCACTCCGAGGAGATCACCTTGAGGACCTTCTTGA
This sequence comes from Actinomycetes bacterium, assembly GCA_037131165.1. Classification (GTDB taxonomy): domain Bacteria; phylum Actinomycetota; class Thermoleophilia; order Solirubrobacterales; family Solirubrobacteraceae; genus WLNJ01. The sequence goes on from JBAXRO010000081.1 coordinate 485, forward strand.
CCGTCTTCTCGTCGATCACCCGACGCAGGCCGGAGCGGCAGGCGTTCTCGCTCGGGACCATCACCGTCATGTCGTTGTGATGGATCTTGATCGTCAGGTACTCGCGCTTCTCGCCGAGCACTTCCTTGACTTCCTTGGTTACGACCTCACCGGCACCGTGGTGCGGGTAGACGACCGAATCGCCAACTTCGAAGTCGATCTCTTCGACTACGAGCTCGACCTCGAGGTCGTCTTCTTGAATGGTGCTGTTGGGAATGGTGTCCTCCTGTTCGGTCCGGCGGCCGCTGGTGCTGCTTCGCAGATCGTCAGATCTGCAGGTAGCGGTCCACGAGATTGATTTCCTGAAGCCGCCGGAGCCCTTCGCGAATGTCCTTCGCTCGGAGATCTCCGACTCCCTCGATCGCCTCCAACTCGCCGTCGGGGGCGGCGAGCAGCTCCTCGAGGCCCTCGAAGGCCTCGACGATCCGCTGCGCAACCAGCTTCGGCAGGCGTGGGATGCGACCGAGCACCCGATAGCCCTTGGGGGCGACCGGGAGATCGATCGTGTTGACCTTTCGGTCGTGTCCGAGCAGCTCTGCGAGCCGCCCAAAGTCGAGAAGATCCTGGTGCGAGAGACGGGCGAGCTGCTCCATCACGCCGGCGATCCCATCCGCTCCCACCTCAACGAGGTAGTCGTCCACGAGTGCGGCCTTGTCGGCGGCCACACCGACGAGGACCTCGTCGAGCTGCATCTCGATCAGCCGGCCCTCGGTGCCGAGTTCGACGATGTGGCGCTCGATCTCGGAACCCATCCGCGTCACCAGCTCGCCCCGCTGAAGCACGGTGAGGACGTCGTGGAGAGTCGCGTTGCCCTCGAACTCGAGAGCAGTCAGGCGAGTCGAGACCTGGTCGAGCCTGCTGCGGTATTTGTCGAGCGTCGCCAGCGCCTGGTTGGCCTTGGCGAGAACGACGGGGATGTCCTCGAGGATGTACTTCGCGCCGTCGGAGTAGAGCGACACGACCTCGCGCCTCTGCGAGATCGCGATCACGAGGGCGTCAGCCTGCTTGGAGAGCCGCTCCGCCGTGCGGTGGCGGGTCCCGGTCTCGCTCGACATGATCGTCGGGTCCGGCGTCAGCTGGACGTTCGCCCAGACGATCTTCGTGGCGCTCGGGTTGAGCAGGATCGCGCCGTCCATCTTTGCGAGTTGGTAGAGGAACGCCGGCGAGTAGTCGATGTCGACCCGGATCCCGCCGGACATCATCTGGGCGAGCTCCTCCGGGTCGCCGATCACGACGAGAGCGCCGGTGCGGGCGTGCACGACGTTGTCGATGCCCTCACGCAGAGCCGTTCCGGGGGCCACCATCTCCAACGATCTGACGAGGCCGGGCTCCTGACGCGTTTCGAGTTCGATTAGTTGATCGTCCTCTGATCGCGTCTGCATCAGACCCATGATTCTACCGCGTCTGCGGGAAAAACGCACCGTCGCAATCGAGTTTCGCGTCGACTGCGGATCAGCCAGTTTCAGGCGCTCAGGCGGTCTCCTCAGACGGCTTGGAGGCGACCGTCGCCAGCTGCCGGCAATGCCCGCTGGAGAGCCTCGGCGAGCGTCCCGACCTCGGTTGCGCCCCTGCCGGCACCGATCGGCGCGAGCAACGGAGTCAGGCCGAACTTGGCGGCCTCCGAGAGACGTCTGTCGGGGTGTGCGACCGAGCGCACCTCCCCGGTCAGTCCAAGCTCGCCGAAGCAGGCGACCGGCACCCGCCCATCGCCAGCGACGACTCCGCGGGCAGCGGACGCAACCGCGATCGCGATCGCCAGGTCAGCTCCGGGTTCGTCGACCCTGACACCGCCTACGACGTTGAGGAAGACGTCAGCCGAGGCGGTCTCGAGGCCGCCATGCCGACCGAGGACGGCGAGCACGAGCGCCAGACGGTTGCGGTCGATCCCGTTGACCACCCGCCGAGGTGACGGAAGCTCCGACGGCGAGACGAGCGCCTGGACCTCGACCAGCAGCGGACGCGAACCCTCCATCGCGCAGAGGACGACGCTTCCCGGTGCATGGGTCGCCTCGGCGACGAACCGTGCGGACGCATCGAGCACCTCGACAAGGCCGTCGTCGCGCATCTCGAAGACTCCGGCCTCGTCGGTCGAGCCGAAGCGGTTCTTGATCGCTCTCAAGGTCCGGTAGGTGCGCTCGCGCTCGCCGTCGAACCGGATCACGCAGTCCACCAGATGCTCGAGCACACGCGGACCGGCGAGGTCCCCCTCCTTGGTGATGTGACCGACGAGGATCGTCGCGGTACCGAGCGACTTGGCGGTCCGCATCAGGGCACCTGCCACCTCCCTGACCTGGCCGACCGTCCCGGGCGCGCCGGTGAGGCCATCGGCGTGGAGGGTCTGGACGGAGTCGATCACGCAGACGCTCGGCCGTTCCGCCTCGATCGTCGCGATCACCGCTCCGAGGTCGGTCTCGGCGAGGACGGGCACCTCGAGCGAGCTGCCGCCGAGCCGCTCGGCCCTGAGCCTCACCTGCTGGGGTGACTCCTCGGCACTGACGTAGAGCACGCGCTCGCCTGCGCCAGCGAGATTCGCAAGCGCCATCGCGGTGAGGGTCGATTTACCGATCCCCGGCGCCCCGCCCAGCAGGATCAGCGACCCGGGGACGATCCCGCCCCCGAGGACGCGATCGAGCTCGCCGACACCGGTCGAGAGCCTGCGGCTCTCCTCGGTCGGGATCTCGCCGAGGGCGACCGGAGTCCCCGCCCGACCGCGGGAGGCACGGGTCGGACCGGATGCCGGCTCGCGGCGCTCCTCGACCATCGTGTTCCACTCCTCGCACTCGGGGCAGCGGCCGTGCCAGCGGGCCGCGACATGCCCGCAGCCGGAACAGACGTGGACTGTTGAGCTCTTCGCCATCGTCTCACCGACACTAGGGACCGGCGCGGCGGTTACCAAGCGGCCGCGCAGTTGCTGCGCAGAGCGCGTTCAGGCCCGCGTGCGGACGCCGCAGTCGGGCGGCACCAAGGGCTGCGCGGGCCGGCTCAGGCGTCGGCGCGGACGCAGGACTCGAAGCCCTCGCCGCTGTGCTTGCCGTCGCAGAACGGCTTGTCCGTCGAATGCCCGCAGCGGCAAAGCGCGATCGCCTGCCCCTCGTCGGTCTCCCTGATCAGGTTGCCGTCGGCATCGACCACTCGGACGTGGCCAGTGATCTTCAGCGGGCCGTTGTCGCGGACCTTGACTTCGACTGTTTCGCTCATCGTCGGGAGGCTACTCGGAGTCGCTGCCGTCAGCTTCGGCTTCGGGACCGTCGACTGCGATCTCCTCGTCGGAGTCTGCTCCGGCGGCGCCGACGGCGACCGGCTGGGGCGCAGGCTCGATGATCGAAATCGACACCTCGGGCTCCTCGCCCTCCGGGGCACGCTCGACCAGCACGGTCGCGCCCGGCGTGAGCTGTGCCCGCAGCACGAAGTCGGCCAGCGGATCCTCGATGTAGCGCTGGATCGCCCGGCGCAGCGGACGGGCACCCATCGACGGGTCCCAGCCCTTGTCGACCAGCAGGTCCTTCGCCTCGTCGGTCAGCTCGAGCTGCAGCTCCATCTCGGCGAGCGACTCGCGCACCCGATGGAGCAGGAGGTCGACGATCTCCTTGATTTCCTCGCGGCTGAGCTTGTGGAAGACGATGACCTCGTCGATCCGGTTGAGGAACTCGGGGCGGAAGACCTTCTTCAGCTCGCCCATGATCCGCAGCTTCATGTCGTCGTACGTGATGCCCGTCTCGTCGTCGGAGACTGCAAAGCCGAGCGGCGTATTTCGCGCGATCTCAGATGCTCCGATGTTCGAGGTCATGATCACGATGCAGTGACGGAAGTCCACCGTGCGTCCTTGCGAATCGGTCAGGCGGCCGTCCTCGAGGATCTGCAACAGGATGTTGAAGACGTCCGGGTGAGCCTTCTCGATCTCGTCGAGCAGCAGCACCGAGTACGGCTTGCGGCGAACCGCTTCGGTCAGCTGGCCGCCCTCGTCGTAACCGACGTAGCCGGGAGGCGAACCGACGAGCCTCGAGACGGCGTGCTTCTCCATGTACTCGGACATGTCGATGCGGACCATCGAGTCCTCGTCGCCGAACAGGAACTCGGCCAGGGTGCGGGCAAGCTCGGTCTTGCCGACACCTGACGGGCCGAGGAAGACGAACGAACCGGTCGGGCGCTTGGGATCCTTGAGTCCCGCGCGCGAACGGCGCATCGCCTTGGAGATGATCTCGACCGCTGCATGCTGGCCGATCACCCGCTTGTGGAGTTCCTCCTCCATGCGGATCAGCTTCTGGGTCTCGGCCTCGGTGATCTTGAAGACGGGGATGCCTGTCCACATCGAGACGATGTCGGCGATCTCCTCCTCGCCGATCGACGGGCGCTCGGTCTCCTCGCCCTCCTCCCAGGCTTCCTCGAGCTCGCGCTTCTTCTGGGACAGCTTGCGCTCGTCGTCGCGCAGGCTGGCCGCCTTCTCGAACTCCTGATTCTCGATCGCGGACTCCTTGGCACGCCTGGCCTGCTCGATCTCGTCCTCGATCTCGCGGTAGACGGGCGGTGCGCTCATCGCCTTGATCCGGGCGCGGGAAGCCGCCTCGTCGATCAGGTCGATCGCCTTGTCGGGCAGGAACCGCTCGCTGATGTAGCGGTCGGCGAGATCGGCGGCGGCCTCGAGTGACTCGTCGGTGATCTCGACCTTGTGGTGCGCCTCGTAGCGGTCACGCAGGCCACGCAGGATCTGCACCGTTTCCTCGGTCGACGGCTGGTCGACCTTGATCTGCTGGAAGCGACGCTCGAGGGCGCTGTCGCGCTCGAGGTACTTCCTGTACTCGTCGAGCGTCGTGGCGCCGACAGTCTGGAGCTCGCCGCGGGCGAGCGCGGGCTTGAGGATCGAGGCCGCGTCGATCGCGCCCTCGGCAGCGCCGGCTCCGACGAGGTTGTGGATCTCGTCGATGAAAAGAATGATGTCCCCGCGCTGGGTGATCTCCTTCATCACCTTCTTGAGGCGCTCCTCGAACTCTCCGCGGTACTTCGAACCTGCGACCAGGGCCGCAAGGTCGAGCGTGTAGATCTGCTTGCCCTTGAGCAGCTCGGGCACGTCGGCGTTGATGATCCGCTGCGCGAGCCCTTCGACGACCGCGGTCTTGCCGACTCCCGGCTCACCGACGAGGACGGGGTTGTTCTTGGTGCGACGCGAGAGGATCTGCATGATCCGCTCGATCTCGGTCTCGCGACCGACCACCGGGTCGAGCTTGCCGTCGGCTGCGAGCTTGGTCAGGTTGCGGCCGAACTGGTCGAGCAGCTTCGAGGGCTTCTTGCCCTCGCCGCTCCCCTCGCTGCTCCCGGAGGAACGCGAGCCTGAACTCTGCCTGCGACCGCCGGGTCCGGACAGCATCCGGATGACCTCGTTGCGGATCTTCTCGGAGTCGGCGTCGAAGTCGAGCAGGATCCGGGCGGCGACACCCTCGTTCTCGCGGACGAGGCCGAGCAGGATGTGCTCCGTGCCGATGTAGTTGTGGCCGAGCGAGAGGGCCTCGCGCAGGGCGAGCTCGAGGACCTTCTTGGCCCGGGGAGTGAAGGGGATCTGGCCGGAGGTCACTTCCTCGCCGGAGCCGACGATGCGGACCACCTGGTCGCGGACCTTGTCAGCGGTGATGTCGAGGCTTTCGAGGACGCGCGCCGCGAGCCCCTCCTCTTCACGCAGCAAGCCGAGCAGCACGTGCTCGGTGCCGATGTAGTTGTGCTTGAGGGTGCGGGCCTCCTCCTGTGCGAGGACTACGACCTGCCTTGCGCGCTCAGTGAACCTCTCGAACATGGGCCCTCCCCCCTTGGCGCTGAACGCCGTTAGCCGTGTACGCCGAAACAGCCCACAGCCCGAAAGGTTGCGCGGGACGCGTTCCGTTCGGGTCGTGGTGAGTCTTGGCGGCCATGGCCCATCCTACCAATCGGCAGCGGACGGGCTGAGTGGTTCGACGCGCCGGGATCGCGCGCTCAGCGCTCTTCGCGCATGGCCGGGAAAAGCACGACCTCGCGGATCGCGCTGCTGCCCGTCAGCAGCATCACCAGCCGGTCGATCCCGAGTCCGAGCCCGCCGGTCGGCGGCATTCCCTGTTCGAGCGCCCGTACGAAGCCCTCGTCGTAGGGCTGCGCCTCCTCGTCGCCGGCCTCGGCGTCGGCCCTCTGGGCCTCGAACCGACGGCGCTGCTCGTCGGGGTCGTTGAGCTCGCTGAAGGCGTTGGCGATCTCCATCCCGCCGGCGTATGCCTCGAACCGCTCGACCAGGCCATCCTCGCTGCGGTGGCGCTTCGCGAACGGCGACAGCTCGACCGGGTAGTCGAACAGGATCGTCGGCTGCTGGAGGTCGGGCTCGACGTGCTTGGTCAGGAGCTCGTCGACCAGCTGCGCCCAGGTGTCGGTCTCGGGGGCTTCCATCCCGGCGGCCCCGATCGCTGCGGCGAGCGCCTCCCTGTTGCGGTGCTCGATCACGTCGATGCCGCAGCGCGAGCGGATCGCCTCGCGCAGGGTCTCGCGCTTCCAAGGTGAGACGAAGTCGATCTCACCCTCGTAAGCGACGGCCTCGGCAACCTCGCGAACGAGTGCCTCGAGCCGGTCGGCGACGACCCGGTAGTCGGACCATGCCTCGTACCACTCGAGCATCGTGAACTCGGGGTTGTGCTTGTGGGAGATCCCCTCGTTGCGGAAGTCCTTCCCCAACTCGTAGACCCGCTCGAGCCCGCCGACGATCAGCCGCTTGAGGTAGAGCTCGGGAGCGATCCGCAGGTACAGCTCCATGTCGAGAGCGTTGTGGTGCGTCGTGAACGGACGCGCCGCCGCACCGCCGTAGAGCGGCTGGAGCACTGGCGTCTCGACCTCGATGAACCCGTCGGAATCGAGCCTGCCTCGGATCGTCGAGATCACCTTCGCCCGAGTGATGAACATCTGCCTGACCTCCTCGGAGGCCATCAGGTCGAGCTCACGGCGGCGATACCTGGTCTCGACGTCCTTGAGGCCGTGGTGCTTGTCCGGCGGCGGCCGCAGGGCCTTGGCCAACAGGGTCACGCCCGTCAGCTTGAGCGAGAGCTGCCCGCGGCGGGTGCGGATCGCCGTTCCCTCGACTCCTATCACGTCACCGAGGTCGAGCTCGCTTATCTGCTCGAACAGATCATCGCCAACAGCATCCTGCTGGGCGAGCAGCTGGATCCGCCCGCTGCGGTCGAACAGGTCGAGGAAGGCCGCGCCTCCCTGACCGCGCCTCGCGGCAAGGCGGCCGGCCACCCGATGGGCCGACTCGGTCTCCTCGCCGTCGGCGAGCGAATCGTGGGCGGCGAGGACGGATTCGATCGGCTCGCAATCCTCGAACGAGTGCGGGAACGGTTCACCGCCCCGCTCCCTGATCCCGTCGGCCTTCGCGCGCCGAGCGTCGATCAGCTCCTGCTCTCGGCTCTCGCCGGAGGTGTCCTGTTCGCTGTCGCTCAAGGCGTCAGGCGATCTTCGTGATCTTCAGCTGGCGCTTCCTTCCGTTCGGCAGGGAGATGCTGAC
>JBAXRO010000082.1:0-7833 GCA_037131165.1 Actinomycetes bacterium
AGGCTCAGGCATCCCTCTAGCGCCCTCTCCTCATCGTCGCTTGCCCAGACGATCTTCGGGTTGACGAGGACGGTCGGCGGGGTGTCCTGCTCGATCCGGTAGACGAACATCCGCTTGAGCGAACCGACCTGAGGTGCGGCGAGTCCGACTCCCGCAGCGTGCTCCATCAGCTCGGCCATCCTCCTTGCCTCGGCAGCCAGAGCAGCGTCGAACGACGTGACCTCGCTCGCGACGCTGCGCAGGACCGGGTCGCCCCACTGCCTGACCGACTCGAGCGCGACCTTGCGCCGCAGAGATCTCGCCTCGTCGACCTCGTCGCGATCGCCGTCCGCCGGGTGACCTTCGATTTCGCCCATGGCTCGATTCTAACCGGCGTCCACTTCGGTTCCGATCGCCGAACGCCGTCCGGCCGGTGTCGCCGCAGCGGCCGCGACCGCAGCCTCAACGGAGCCGACGAGGTGCTCGCGATCAGCTGACCGGACGAGGATCTGGCGCCTGTGGCGCCCCCTCAGCCTGAACAGCGGTGCCGGTCCAAGCGGTTCGAGTCCGGACCCTTCAAGCAGCTCGACCACGGCCTGCGCAGCCGATTCGACATCCGCCTCCGATTCGGATCCGAGCTGGATCCTCACGAGTGCCGCGGCCGGCGGGTACCCGAGCGCATCGCGGCGGGAGAGTTCCTCCTCGAGGAACCCGTCGGCGTCATGCCTCGCGGCGAGCATCAGGACCGGCGAGTCGGGGGTGGTCGTCTGGACGAGCACACGGCCGCCACCGGGCCCCCGCCCTGCCCGTCCCGCGAGCTGGGTCACCAGCTGGAACGTGCGCTCCTCGGAACGGAAGTCGGGGAAGCGCAGGGTCGAGTCGGCGTCGACCACGATCCCGAGCGTCACGTCGGGGAAGTCATGGCCCTTGGCGACCATCTGAGTCCCGATCAGGACCCCGGCCCTGGCCGACTGGAAAGCCGTCAGGAGATCGCCTGCGGCACCCTTGCGCGAGGCGGAGTCGGCGTCGAGCCTGAGAACCGGGAAATCGTCGGAGCCGACCAGCGAGCGGATCTGCGACTCGATCCTTTCGGTGCCGGCACCATGCCGCGAGACAGAAGCAGAGCCGCAGTCGGGGCAGTGATCGGGGACCGACTCGCGGTGACCACAGTGATGGCAACCGATGAACCCCTCGTTGCGGTGCAGGACGAGAGTCACGTCGCAGGCCGGGCACGTCCAGACCCGACCACACGATCCACATGACAGGTAGTTGGACCACCCCCTGCGGTTGAGCAGGACGATTGCCTTCCCACCCTCACGCTTGACGTTGGCCAAAGCCTCCACTGTGGCCGGGTGAAGGGCGCCACGGACCCCCTTCATGTCGAGGAGCTCGACCGGCGGCATCGGAGCGCCATCCGCCCGTCTGTCGAGCCTCAACCTGCGCAGCCTCCTCACGCTCTCGGGCCTGGGGGTCGCGCTGCCTGCCAGAAGCAGGCCACCCTCCTCCTCGGCCCGCCAGCGCGCCACCTCTCTGGCGTCGTAGCCGGGGTCGCCGTCGTTGCGGTACGCCGACTCGTGCTCTTCGTCCACGATCACAAGCCCGAGGTCCCTGACGGGGGCGAAGACAGCCGACCTCGGTCCGACGCACACCCTCGCCTCCCCGTCCGCGAGTCTGGTCCACTCGTCGTATCGCTCACCGGCCGAAAGACCCGAGTGGATCACGCCGACCGTGTCCCCCAACCTCGCCGAAAACCGTGCCACAGCCTGTGGCGTCAGGGCGAGCTCGGGGACGAGCACCAACACACCCCTGCCCAGCTCGAGCGCCCGCTCGGCGGCGCCGAGGTAGATCTCGGTCTTGCCCGACCCGGTTACCCCGTGGAGCAGTATCCCGCGGCTGCCCGCAGCCGACTCGAGCTCGGCGATCACTTCGGCGAGGACCGCCTTCTGGTCGGAGTTGAGCGCCGGCCTGATCCGCCCCGGGTCGTACCCGTCCGGGGCCGGCCTCCTGGAGACGCGTTGCGCCTCGATCGCGACAAGCCCGCGGGCCTCGAGCCTCCTGAGGCCCTGAGTGCCACCGGGAACATCCTTCGCACGAAGCGGCCCCCCGAGCAGCGCTTCGATCGCGTCCCTCTGGCCTTCCGTCAGGCGCTTCCCGCTCTCAAGGGCAGTGCGCCCCTCGACTGTCAGGGCGGCGTGAAGTGCGGTCTGCGGTCCCGCTCCGGCCCGTCCCCCTGGCGCGGCAACGAGCTGGAGCGCCCTTGCTGGGGTCGAACAGTAGGACGAGGCGACCCTCAAGGCCAGCGATACCAGTTCGGTCGGGATCGCGGGGGCGACGACCGAGACCGGGGACGCGAGGCGTTCGACCGGGAGATCGGACCTGTCGTCGAGCTCGACGACGACCGACTCCAGCCTGCGTCCCGCGAACGGGACGATCAGCCGAGTGCCGACCGTCACCTCCTCGAAGTCGTCCGCCAGCAGGTAGTCGAACGGCCCGCGCAGCGCCCGGGCCGTCGTCAGCGGCTCGACCCTGGCGATCCTCAACTGGTGCGGCGTCCCGCTGAGACGCCCGGCCCGGTCAGAGTCCGGCAGCCTCGCGCAGGGCGTCGGCCTTGTCGGTCTCCTCCCAGCTGAATCCGTCACGCCCGAAGTGACCGTATGCCGCGGTCGGGCTGTAGATCGGACGGTGGAGGTCGAGCGACCGACGGAATGCACCGGGACGCAGGTCGAAGTGCTCATCGATCAGGTCTTGGATCCGTCCCCTGCCGATCTTCTCGGTCCCGAAGGTCTCGACCATCACCGAGACGGGGCGGGCGACACCGATGGCGTATGCGACCTGGACTTCGGCGCGGTCGGCCAGGCCGGCGGCAACGACGTTCTTGGCGACGTGCCGGGCGGCGTAGGCCGCGGAACGGTCGACCTTCGAGGGGTCCTTGCCCGAGAAGGCACCGCCACCGTGGCGGGCCATGCCTCCGTACGTGTCGACGATGATCTTGCGACCGGTAAGGCCGCAATCGCCGACCGGCCCACCGACGATGAACACGCCCGTCGGGTTGATCAAGAGGTCGTTGCGGACTTGGGCTTCGTCCCAGCTGACCGCCTCCTCGGCGAACACCGGCTTGATCACTTCCTCCCAGAGACCTTCGGTGATCCGGTCGCGGGTGCCGGACTCGTCACCGACCAGCGAGTCGTCGCCGGCTCCGGGTGAGTGCTGGGTGGAGATCAAGACCTTCTCGACGGCGACGGGACGACCGTCTTCGTAGCGCACGGAGACCTGAGTCTTGCCGTCGGGGCGCAGGTAGTCGAGCGTCCCGTCCTTGCGGACGGCGGTGAGCCGCTCGGCGAGCCGATGCGCAAGGTGGATCGGCATCGGCATCAGGTGCGGGGTCTCGTTCGAGGCGTAGCCGAACATCATCCCCTGGTCGCCTGCTCCAGCCTGCTCGGCCTCGTCCCCTTCGGCCTGCCCGGAGCGCACCTCCTCGGAGGCGTTGACTCCCTGGGCGATGTCCGGCGACTGCTTGTCAACCCTGACGAGGACTTCGAGCTCGTCGGCGTCGAATCCGGGATCGAAACCGACGTAGCCGATGCGGCGAACCGTGTCGCGGACGATCCGGTCGAAGTCGAGGTCGGCCCCTGTCGTGATCTCGCCCGAGACGACTGCGAGGTTGGTGTTCACGAGTGTCTCGCAAGCCACGCGCGAGCCGGGATCGGCCGCCAGGCAGGCGTCAAGGACCCCGTCGGAGATCTGGTCGGCAACCTTGTCGGGGTGGCCTTCGGTGACCGACTCGGAGGTGAAGAGGTACGAGTTGTCGCTGGTGCTCATGTGTTGTTGGCTCGCTCGTTCGGGGTTGGTGATGTTCGCGGGACGGCGAAAGGGTACCGAGTGACCGTTCGCACTCGTCCTGCCTCACGGCAGATTACCGGTCGCGTCCGCCGTCAACCCGGCGCGAGCTGTGTTCGACAAGGTCGATGATGATCGGCACGCCCTCGAGGTTGAAGCGCTCGCGCAGCCTGTTCTCGATGTAGTAGGCGTAGGCCTTGGTGATCCGCGAGCGGCTGTTCACCTGAATGGCGAACCTCGGAGGCGATGTCTCCGTCTGAGCTCCGTAGAGGAGCTTGAGTCGCTTTCCCCGGACTGCCGGGGGCTGGCGGGCTGCGACGATTTCGGAGAGGAACCTGTTGAGAGCGGGAGTCGGGATCCGTTCCGCGGCCCGGTCGGCGAGTCCGACCGCCTCCGCGAGCAGCCGGCTGACGTGGCGCCCGGTAAGCGCGCTGCAGGTGAGCACCCGCGGCCTAAGCCTCGAGCGCGATGCAACGAGGTCCTGAGCATCGGCCAGCACCTCGTCCGGGTCCCTGCCGCTGTCCTTGACCAAATCCCACTTGTTGAGCACCAATGCGGCCGCGCAGCCCGACTGCATCGCGAGCTCAGCGACGCGAAGGTCCTGCGAGGTCACGCCGTCGAGTGCGTCGCAGACGACGAGCGCGACTCCCGCACGCTCGGCCGCGCGGCGCGACCTGAGGGCAGAGGCCTGTTCGAGAGTCCCGTCGATCTTGGCATTCCGCCTGAGTCCGGCGGTGTCGACGAGCAGCAGCTTCCGCGGCCTGCCGCCACCGAGCTCCGCCGGGACCTCCAGCGGGGTGTCGATCGAATCCCGCGTCGTGCCCGCAACCTCGGAGACGATCACCCTGTCCTCACCGGTGAGGCGATTGACAAGCGAGCTCTTGCCAGCGTTCGGGCGACCGATCAGCGCCAGCCGTACGGGCTCTTCCGGCTCGGGGCCTTCGCCGGCCTCCTCCCCCATCAGGTCGCAGATTCGGTCGAGCAGGTCACCGGTCCCGAGACCCTCCGTGGCCGAGACGGGTTGGGGCTCGCCGAGGCCGAGCCTGTGGAACTCAGCCGCCTGGGGCATCACTCCGACGCTGTCGCACTTGTTGGCTGCGACGACGACCGGCAGATCCGAACGGCGCAGGATGTCAGCGACCTCCTCGTCACCGGGCCTCAGTCCCGCCTTTGCGTCAACCACGAACAGGACCGCGTCGCAGTCGTCGAGTGCGGCCCTCGCCTGCCTGCGGATCGCCTCCCCCATCGAGTTGCGCTCTGCCTCGTCGATTCCCCCAGTGTCGACAAGGGTGAAAAGCCGACCGTTCCACTCGGCCGGGATCTCCTTGCGGTCGCGGGTCACCCCCGCCGTCTCATGGACGACGGCCTCGTGGGTCCCGCTCAAGCGGTTGACGAGTGAACTCTTGCCCACATTGGGGTAGCCGACGACGGCGATCTTGCGCACGGTGATCAGTATGCCCGCAAGCGGGAGCGGGTCCCGTTCGGGGCGATCCGGCCCGCTCAGCCTCGAGCCGCGTCGGCCATCTTGCGGATCCGCTCGACAACCTCTTCGACCGTCAGACCGGTCGTGTCGAGCCGCGTCGCCCCCTCAGCCGCCTCGAGGGTCGAACGTCCGTGGCCCGAATCGGCTGTGTCACGCAGGCGCTGGGCTTCGAGCACCTCAGCCGGATCGAGCCCCTGCTCGACCGCCCTGCGCCTGGCCCTCTCCTCCTCATCGGCAAACAGCCAGATCCGCACCTCCGCGTCGGGGGCGACGACGGTGCAGATGTCCCTGCCTTCGGCAACCCAATCCCCGGCAGCGAGGATCTCCCGCTGCCTTGCCACGAGCAGCCTCCTCACCTCGGGGTCACCGGCGACCGTCGACGCGGCTGCAGTCACCGCCGGGGAGCGCAGTCGCTCTCCGGGCGCTTCACCGTCGACCAACAGCGGGGGTCCCGGCTCAAGTCGGATCGCTGCCGCTGCCTCGGCCGGGGCAAGCCCACGCTCCAGCGAGGCGAGGGCCACGGCCCTGTACATCGCACCGGTGTCGAGGTGGGCGAATCCGAGAGTGCTCGCGACCGCCTTGGCTGTGGTGCTCTTGCCCGACCCGGCGGGTCCGTCGATCGCGATGACCATCGGCGACAGGCTATGCGAGAGAGGCCAAGTCGGCAGCAAACCCCGGGTAGGAGACGCTGGCAGCAGCGAAGTCGTCGACCTCGACACCCTCCCTGCTCGCAAGGCCGGCCACGGCCCCGAGCATTGCGAGACGATGGTCGCCGAGGCTTTCGATCGTTCCGCCGCGAAGCTCCCCCGTCCCCTCGATCGAGAACCCGTCGGGGGCCGCCTCGATCCGCGCACCGAGGGCTGAAAGACCGGAGACCGTTGCCTCGATCCGGTCGCTCTCCTTGACGCGGAGCTCCTCGGCGCCGGTCACTGTCGTGGTGCCCTTGGCGAAGCAGGCCACCAAAGCAAGCAGCGGAAGCTCGTCGATCGAGGACGGCACCTCGTCGGCCCCGACGTCTACCCCCTTGAGCGGACCGTGAGTCACCCGGATCGAGCCGAGGGGCTCGGGACCGAGCGGATCCGGGTCGCCGTGCGGGAGTCCCTCGATCGATGCGCCCATCCGTTCGAGGATCCTGAAGAGGCCGATCCGCCCGGGGTTCAGGTCGACATCGTCGACCGTGATGTCCGATCCCGGGACGAGCAGAGCGGCAGCAACGAGGAACGCCGCCGAGGACGGGTCGCCCGGGACGGTCCGATCGGTCGGCTCGAGTCGATCGCACGGCTCGACGGTGACCGTCCTCTCCGAGCCGACCTCGGACACCGAGATCGCGGCTCCTTGCTCGGCGAGCATCCTCTCGGTGTGATCGCGAGAAGCCGGCGACTCGCTCACGGAGGTCGTTGAATCGGCCAGCAAACCGGCCATCAGGATGGCGCTCTTGACCTGCGCGCTCGCGACCGCCATGCGGTGGTTCGCGCCGACGAGGCTCGAACCGTGGACGCTGAACGGAGGCAATCCAGCGGTGGTGTCGATCCGCGCACCCATCAGCTCGAGCGGAGCGGCGACCCTGTCGATCGGGCGCCGCCTGATCGACTCGTCGCCGTCCAATCTCCATTCCCCCTGCGGTTGCCCTGACAGCCAGCCTGTCAACAGCCTCATCAGGGTCCCGCTGTTGCCGACGTCGATGACCCCGTCAACCAGACCCGCGCCCCGCAGTCCGACACCCTCGATCCGCACGTTCGTGCCATCCACCTCGACTCCGCAGCCGAGCGCCCGGACCGCCGCAAGAGTGCTGTCCGTGTCGGCTGCTCGCAGGTAGCCATCGATGGTCGAGGTCCCGTCCGCCATCGCAGCGAACAGGGCCGACCGGTGCGAGATCGACTTGTCGGCGGCCGTCTGCAGGCGACCGCCGAGCGGACCGGACGGGTCGAACCGGGTCGAGCCCAACTCAGATCACCACGTGGCCGAGGCTGGCGATCAACTGCGCCGCCCGGTCCTTGGCCTCGGAGCCTTCGATCCACAGGACGATCGTGCCAGTGGCCCTGTCTGCAGCCGGATGGAGCTGCAGGTCGACGAGGTCGATACCCGCCCCGCCGAGCGCGAGGGCAACCTCGGCGAGCACCCCGGCGCGGTTGGGGACCCGCACCCGCAGCGACTGGGCCGGTCCGCCCGAGACCGCCTGCTCGGACACCCGGACACGCTGCTCGGCCGCAAGGTCGTTCCATTCGGTGAGGCGCTCGGCGTCACCGTCGAAAAGCATCTCCCTGACCTCGCGCAGCCGCCGTTCGACACCCTCGATCCGCCTGATGAGGGCCTCCGAGTTCGAGAGGTAGATGTCGGTCCAGATCGAGCTCGGCACACCAGCAACCCGAGTTGCGTCGCGAAAACTCGGGCCTGTCGCGGGCAGCGGTTCACCCTCCTCGGAGAGCGTCGCATCGGCCTCGGCAACGAGCAGGTTGGCGAGTACGTGCGGAAGATGCGAGACGGTCGCAAGAATCCGGTCGTGAACGTGCGGGCCGATCGCTCGCGGCCGAGCC
>JBAXRO010000083.1:0-7811 GCA_037131165.1 Actinomycetes bacterium
CGCCTGGCCGCCGACGAGCGCGTCCTTGACAGCCATGATGCGGCCGTCCGGCAGCAGGGTTGGCTCTTGGGCCGACCCGCTCAAAGGTTCCTCCCGATCAGCTGCTCGGGCGCTGGCGCTTGGCCTGGCGACGCTTGAACCGCTCGACCCGGCCACCGGTGTCCACGAGCTTCTGGCGGCCCGTGTAGAAGGGGTGGCATTCGGAGCAGATCTCGACGTTGATCTCCGCCTCGGTCGAGCGGGTCGTGAACTGGTTGCCGCAGGTGCAGCGCACCTGTGACTCGACGTACTCGGGGTGGATCTCCGTCTGCATTGAGCAAGAGTCTAGCGGGGCAAGCGTGGCCGCGCAGCCGCAGCAAGCGGCCGATGCCGCTCGAGCCGGGCGGATCGCACTCAGTTGAGCGCAAGGCAGCCGATCTGCAAGTAGTTGTCGCTCACGGTGCGCTCGCCGATCACGCCGGCTGGATCGATCTCGACGCTCATCGCCGATCCGGGGGCGCAGCGCGCTACCTCCACGGTCAACGTCCTCGAGAGGACCAGCGGGTCACTGTTGGTCGGCTTGCGCCTCGTCCCCTGCTCGTCGATCCTGCCGAGAGCGAGGTTGACCGCGCCGGTGCCGCTGCCCGCCCCGGGCACGAAGAGACGCACCGTTCCCGCCGCCGACCGGCCATTGCCCTTGTTGACGATCCCGATCGCGACCCGCGCACGAGTGCTGTTCACAGGGGTGACAGTGGCCGAGGAGACCTGGAGGTCGGGCCGCAGGTCGGCCTGCGTGCACGACCGGGCGTTGACCGTCTGGCTTCGCTTTCTGGTGCCCTTCCCGCCCGATGCCGAATACCACTCGAAGTCCACTGCCGCCCGGTAGGCCGCGGGAGCGCTGAGCCGGTAGATCCGCTTGACGAACTTGACGCTGCCGACTCCGCCGCTGCCAATCGAGACAGGTTCCTCCCACGCCCCGAGGCGGTTGCCCGTCGCGATCTTGATCTCCTCCTCAGGCTTGCCGGGAGCCTTGACGAACAGGTGGAACCTGACCCTGACCGACTTGGCGCCGGACACCGAGTTCGCCGAAGCGCTCAGCAGATAGGCCCTCGACGCCGGCACGGAATTGCTCGTGCAGCCGTCGACCTTGACCGATGCCGCACCGGCCGACGGTCGCGCCGAACTGGCCGATGAGGCTCGCTCGGCAATCACCCGGAGGCGCTCAACCCGGGGGGAGTCGGACCCCGCCGGTTCTGCGGCCGTGGCCGTGGCGGCGAGCGCGCCGGCCGCCAAGGCCGCGCAGAGTGCTGTCTTGAGCAGGCGAATCACTGCAAGTAAAGACAACACGGCCAACCGGCGCAAGTTTCGACTCGCGAGTCAACTTTCCGCGGAGGCGGGCGCCGGCTGGCGCACCGCCGTCTCCGCGGAGAACCAATCAGGTGATCTGGTAGAGCGGACCGTCGCCGCCCTCGGGGGTCGTCAGGCGACCTCCCTTGGCGGTGATCGCGCCGCACTGCACGCAGTTGGTGTAGTTGACGATCACGTCGACCTCGCCGTGCTCGGGCTGGTCTTCGGGGATCTCGTACACGCCCGCAGGGCACATCCACTTCCAGGTCTCGGCGACCTCGCGAGGTACCCGCTTCTGGACCCGAATGTGGTTCGGAGCATCGTCGCGGGTCTGGTTGCCTGTGATGTAGACGCTCGACAACTTGTCGAAGGTGAGCTTGCCGTCCGGCACCGGGTAGTTGGCCTGCGAGTTGCCGATGAACATCGGTTGCTCGTCGTTTCTGTGCAGCGGCCAGCGACCGGCAGGGAACTTGCCCTTGGTCGCGATCATCAGGTTGACCAGCGGCCCACCCTTGATCAGGCCCTTGGCGAACGGCTGGCGCACGTTGCGGACCTCGTAGAGCTCCTTGCCGAGATCGGACTGGTCGATCGTCGCCTCGTAGGCCTCGAGCGACTCGCCCGCCTTGAGGTTGTTGTAGATGGCTTCGGCTGCATACATCCCGGACTCGATCGCGCAGTGGACGCCCTTGAGCGCGGCCGTGTTGACGAATCCGCCTGCGTCGCCGCAGATCAGGGCGCCGGGCATCGAGAGCTTCGGCATCGCCCAGTAGCCGCCGGCGGGAAGGGCCTTTGCTCCCCAGCTGATGCGCTCGCCGCCGTCGAGGATCTCACGGACCATCTTATGGGTCTTGAACTGCTGGAGCAGGTCGTGAGCCGAGGTGGTGGCGTCGGCGTAGTCGAGGTCGACCACGAAGCCGATCGAAACGAGATCGTCGCCCGTCTTCTCGTCCTTCATCGGGTAGATCCACGATCCACCGATCTGGTGGTACTTGGCGTTGATCTTCAGCGGCCACCCGGCGATCGTGTGGATCACCTTGTCGAGCGGCTTGGTGACCTTCCAGACCTCCTTGACGCCTAGCTCCCAGGTCTGGGGCTCGCGATCCTCACCGAGGCCGAATTCGCGGACCGCGGCGCCGGTCAGGCTGCCCCAGCATCCCTCGGCCAGCACGGTTGCCTTGGCGGTCACGTCCATGCCGGGCTCGAAGTTGCTGAGCTCCTCGCCCTCCTTGCCGCGACCCTTGTCGCCGGAGCGGATGCCCTTGACGGCCCCGTCCTCGACGAGCAGCTTGGTCGCTGCGGTCTCCGTCAGCACGTAGGCGCCGGCTTCCTCGGCCTGGGCCTGCATGAAGCGGCAGAGAGCCGCTACCGACATCACTTCGTTGCCGTGGTTCTTGAGCGGCGGCGGCGGCGGGATCCGCACCTTCATCTTCGAGTTGGGAAGCAGGTAGATGCCCTCCTTCTTGACCTCGCCGAAGGCGAATCCCTCCTCGCGCCACTGCTCACGGGACATGTCGGGGAACAACTCCTGGAGCGGACCGGGGCGGACGACCGCGCCGGACAGGTTGTGCCCGCCGCAGGTCTTCGCCTTCTCGATGATCGCGACAGGTACCTCGCCGAGCTTTTCCATCAGCTCGGGATCGTCGCCCAGCAGCTGGAGCAGGCGGTTGGCACAGGCGAGGCCGGCGGTTCCACCGCCGACAATCGCCACGCCTACTTCGATCCGCTCCTCTTCACCGTCGATGTCGCGCTTGATGAACTCGGCAGGCGAGTCAACAGGCGGCGGGTACGCGATCGGTGAGACCTTGCCGTTGGACGACATCGCGATCAGCCCTTCTTGGCCTTGATGGCCTCGGTCAGCTTGGGCATGATCTTGTTGAGGTCACCGACGATTCCGAGGTCGGCGAACTCGAAGATCGGAGCGTTCGCGTCCTTGTTGATCGCGACGATGTTCTCCGAGCCCTGCATGCCGACCTTGTGCTGGATCGCGCCGGAAATGCCTGCTGCGAGGTACAGCTTCGGTGCGACGGTCTTGCCGGTCTGGCCGATCTGGCCCGCGTACGGGAACCAGCCGGCGTCGACGACTGCGCGGGTCGCTGCGACCGTTCCGCCGAGAGCCTCAGCGAGGTCATCGCACATCCCGAACCCTTCGGCAGCACCGAGGCCTCGGCCTCCGGCGATGAGGACGCTGGCGTCCTCGATGTTGATGTCGGCGCCACGCTGCTCACCGCGCGTCACCATCGTGGCCTTCGTCGACCAGGGCGAGAACTCGACTGCGAGCGGCTCGACTGTGGCCGTGCCACCGGTCTCCTTGACCTCGAACGCGTTGATCCGGCCGATGATGATGCCGAGACCGCCACGGTAGGTCGAGATCGAGATCTGCGAGTCCTGGAGGATCGGACGCTCTGCCTTGGCCTCGCCACCCTCGACGTTGATCGCCGTGACCTCCATCGTCACGCCGGCGTTCTTGCGGGCCGCGAGACCGGCTCCGATCTCGAAGCCGAGCAGTCCACCCCCGAACAGGGCGTAACTGTGGCCATTGGCGTCGATGATCTGGGCCATCGCGTCGATGACCGGCTGGGCGAGGCCTTCGGGGCCGTCGACCTTGTAGACCTTCGACGCGCCGTAGTTGCCGAGGCCTGCGAGCAGGTCATCGGTGAGGTCGGCTCCGCCGACGACGACGACGTCACACTGACCGCCGAGTTCGCCTGCGACGCGGGCTCCCTCGGAGATGGCCCCGAGCGAGTTCTTGTTGATTGCGCCGTCCTTGTGGAGCGCGTAAACCAGTACGGAGCTCATGCGATCAGCTTCCTTTCCTCGAGCCAAGCGACGATCTTCTCGACCGTCTCGTTGGTGTCTTCGTCTTCGATGATTTCTCCGGACGCCTTGGCGGGCGGAGCCTTGAAGTCGCCACAGGCGACCTTGGAGCCGTCGCCGCCGACGAGCGAAGCGTCGATCCCGGCGTCAGCAGCGGACTTGACGTCGAGCGGCTTCTTCTTGGCCCCCATGATCGCCTTCAGCGACGGGTAGCGCGGCTCGTTGATCGCGTCACCGACCGAGATCACGGCGGGGAACTCGACCTGGACGGTGTCGTAGCCGTACTCGGCCTGGCGCTCGCACTTGGCTCCGCCGTCGACCAGGTCCATCTTCACGACCTGAGTGACCGACGGCATCTGCAGGTGGTCGGCCACAACTGCGCCGATCGTGTAGCACTCGCCGTCGTCCGACTGCTGACCGAGGAGGACGAGATCGGGGTTCTCAGCCTTGAGCACCGTCGCCAGCGCGTAACCGGTGGCGGCCACGTCGCTTCCTGCGAGGACGTCGTCGGAGAGGTGGATCGAACGGTCCGCGCCGAGCGAAACCGCCTTGTGCAGAGCACGCTCGGCCCCCGAGGGACCCATCGTGACGGCGACGATCTCCTCGACCGGCGTCGTGCCACCTTCGCGGATCTGCATCGCAGCCTCGATCGCGTGGGTGTCGTACGGGTTGAGGTTGCGCTCGCCGGAGCGGTCGAGTCGGCCCGTTGCGGGGTCGATTCGCTTGTCAACGGCGGCGTCCGGTACTTCCTTGACCAGAACGCAGATCTTCACGGTGCGGTCGTCCTCCTGTCGATGTTGGTTGGGGGCGGGTTGCCAGCCAGGTCGCCTGACTGACTCACGAGTCAATCAGATTACGCAGTGGCTCCCCGGATGGTTCTTTTCCTGCGGGCTCCTAAGCCTCTACGGAACTGCTGATGAAGTCGATGATGTCCTGCGTGGACGAGCCGGGAGTGAACACCTCGGCCACTCCGAGGGCCTTCAGCTCCGGGATGTCGTCGGCCGGGATCGTGCCTCCGACCGTGACGAGGATGTCGCCCGCCCCCTGCTCCCCGAGCAGCGAGACGATGCGGGGAACGAGGGTCATGTGCGCGCCGGAGAGGATCGAGAGGCCAACGGCGTCGGCGTCCTCCTGGATCGCCGTCTCGACGATCTGTTCCGGGGTCTGGTGCAGCCCGGTGTAGATCACTTCCATGCCGGCGTCACGAAGCGCGCGGGCGATGATCTTCGCTCCGCGGTCGTGGCCGTCGAGGCCGGGCTTCGCGACCACGACTCTGATCTTTCGGTCTGTTGCGCTGTCTGACATGGGTCGTCTCCCGCTCGATCTACGGGCGGGCGGGACGGCGGGATCGTAGCGATCCTGAGCATTTCCGGGCGAGCCGCCGATCGACTGGCGATCCGATCGCCGTCGACATCGCCCCGTGCCGGGCCCGGGCGGGCGCGGCCGCCCCTCTGTTCAGCGGCCCTCGACGAACTTCTTGAGCTTGCCGGGCATGGTGTCCACGAGCTGACCGCGCATCACGTCGACCAGCGGCCCGCGGATCACCAGGCCGAGGGTACGCCCGAGGTCGACCGTCATCTCGTAGGTCGCCTTGGTGGTGCCATCGCCGAGGTCCTCGAAGGCCCACGAGCCCTCGACCGACTTGACGTCGCCCTTCTTCTGCTTCCAAGAGAGGCCGTTGGGTGGGTCGTAGCTGAACTCGAGCTCGCTCGAGAGCTGCTTGACCTTCGCGTCGGTCGCTGTGCGGACGAGGACCTGATTGCCGTCCTTGTCGGTCTTGAGCACCTCGGCCTTCGTGATCTCGGGCTGCCACTCGGGCGAGCCCTCGACGTCGGCCGCCACCTCGTAGACCTCGTCGATCGGCGCCTCGATCACTTCCGATGCCTTGCCGTGAATCGCCATCCTGCTGCCTCCCCTGTCGTATCGGGGCCTCGCGGCCCCCTCTCCCCTTCGATCCGGCCGGCCCCTCCCCAGGGGCCGCGGACCATTTCCGCCGCGTGCGGCCTCGGATCAGAAGACCGGAGTCTCCGTGTACGAGCCGAACACCTTCTGCAATGCGTGGATGATCTCGCCCTCGGTCGTCTCGACCCGAGCTGCCGCGAGCAGCGGCTCCATCAGATTGCCGCCGCGCTCGGCCGCCTCGCTCAACGCGGTGAGGCACGACTCGACGGCCTGGCTGTCGCGACGGCCGCGACGAGCCTTGAGCGAGTCGACCTGCTTGCGCTCCAGTGCCGGGTCGATCCTCAGAATCTCGGTCTGTTCGTCGTCGCCCTCGGTGAAGGCGTTCACGCCGACGACGATCCTGCGGCCCGATTCGATCTCGCGCTGGAGCTCGAACGAGGCGTCGGCGATCTCTCGCTGAGGGAAGCCCTCCTTGACCGCGGCGACCATGCCGCCCAGCTCATCGATCCGGCGGAAGTAGTCACGGGCGAGCTCCTCCATCCGGTCGGTCATCGCCTCGACGGCGTAGGCGCCGCCGAGCGGGTCGATCGTGTTGGCGACACCGGTCTCGTGGGCGATGATCTGCTGGGTGCGAAGCGCGACCCGCACGGCCTCCTCGGTCGGCAGGGCGAGTGCCTCGTCGTAGGAGTTGGTGTGCAGCGACTGGGTGCCGCCGAGAACCCCGGCGAGCGCCTCGATCGCGGTGCGGACAATGTTGTTGAGTGGCTGCTGGGCTGTCAGCGAAACGCCGGCCGTCTGGGTGTGGAAGCGCATCAGCCAGGATCGCGGATCCTTTGCGCCGAAGGTCTCCTTCATCTCGCGGGCCCAGATGCGACGGGCGGCGCGGTACTTGGCGATCTCCTCGAAGAAGTCGATCTGGGCGTTGAAGAAGAAGGAGAGGCGCGGTGCGAAGTCGTCGACGTCGAGGCCGCGCTCGACCGCCTCTTCGACGTAGGTGAGGCCGTCCTTGAGGGTGAAGGCGAGCTCCTGGGCTGCGGTAGCTCCCGCTTCGCGGATGTGATAGCCGCTGATCGAGACCGGGTGCCAGCGCGGCATGGTCTGCGAGCACCACTCGATCATGTCGCCGACGAGCCGCATCGCCGGGTCAACGGGGAAGCACCACTCCTTCTGGGCGATGTACTCCTTGAGGATGTCCGTCTGGATCGTGCCGGCGAGGCGCTCGGCCTGGACGCCCTGCTTCTCGGCTGCTGCCACGTAGAAGGCGAGCATGATCGCCGCAGGGGCGTTGATCGTCATCGAGACCGAGACGTCGCCCAGCGGGATGCCGCGGAACAGGGTCTCCATGTCCTCGAGCGAGTCGACCGCGACCCCTTCGCGCCCGACCTCCCCTTCGGAGAGCGGGTGGTCGGAATCGTGGCCCATCAGCGACGGCATGTCGAAAGCCGTCGAGAGGCCGGTCTGGCCGTGGTCGAGCAGGTAGCGGAATCGTTCGTTGGTCTCGTCGGCCGTGCCGAAGCCGGCGAACTGGCGCATAGTCCAGAGGCGACCGCGGTACATCGAGCCGTAGACGCCGCGGGTGAACGGGTACTCGCCCGGCAGTCCGATCTCCGAGTCGCGGTCGGCCGGCAGGTCAGCCTCCGTGTAGAGCGGCTCGACAGGTTCGGCTGAGAGGGTCGTGAAGTTGGTGTCCCGCTCGGGCGTGGCCTCGTAGACCTCCGAGCGCCAGCGCTCGAGTTCCTCTTGGAGTGTCCGGGGCGTCGTCGACATCG
>JBAXRO010000084.1:0-7685 GCA_037131165.1 Actinomycetes bacterium
CGCGATCACCTCGCGTTCGGCCTCGATCAGGCTGAGCGGGGCATCCCAGACTCGCCGGTTGGAGCCGAGCCCGTGGATCAGGACGAGGGGAGGTCCCGTCCCCGACCTGTCGAAAGCGAGTTCCATCGGGGCGAGGCTATCGCCGCAGGTCGGTGGCGGTTCCCCGGATCTGCGGATAAGCTGGAGTGAAGAGCAAACACCGCTCAGGCGGGAAACCCCACCAGGGGAAACGAGAGGGCGATATGGCCATTACCGAACCGGCTGTAAGAACAGGCGAGGAACTCCAAGAGCTCGCAAAGCGCCACCTCTGGCTGCACTTCGCTCGGATGGGCTCCTACAAGGACGCCGACATGCCGATCATCGTCCGCGGCGAGGGCTGCCACGTCTGGGACGAGAAGGGCAATCGCTACTTCGATGGCCTCTCGGCCCTCTTCTGCGTGAACATCGGCCACGGGCGGGCGGACGTCGCCCAGGCCGGAGCCGATCAGGCGCGCGAACTCGGCTTCTTCACCAACTGGACATACGCTCATCCTCCGTCGATCGAGTTGGCTGCCCGGATCGCCTCGCTCGCTCCCGGTGACCTCAACCGCGTCTTCTTCACATCAGGCGGTTCGGAATCGGTCGAGTCGGCGCTGAAGCTCGTCCGTCAGTACCACAAGCTGACCGGCAGCCCCAACAAGACCAAGGTGATCGCCCGCGAGATCGCCTACCACGGGACGACGCTGGGGGCGCTCTCGGCGACCGGCATCCCAGACGCGCGCGAGCCCTTCGAGCCGCTGACGCCGGGCGGCTGCCACGTCCCCAACACGAACCTCTACCGCCTGCCTGAGCACATGGATCCGATGGATCTCGCCGAGGCAGTCGCTCACAGGATCGAGTTCGAGGGTCCGGACACGGTCGGGGCCGTGATCATGGAGCCGGTGCAGAACTCGGGCGGCTGCTTCGTCCCGCCCGACGGCTACTTCCAACGGATCAGGGAAATCTGCGACCACTACAACGTGCTGCTGATATCCGACGAAGTGATCTGCTCATGGGGCAGGCTCGGCGAGTACTTCGGCGCGGAGCGATTCGACTACCAGCCCGACATCATCACGACGGCCAAGGGCCTGACGTCGTCTTACGCCCCGATGGGTGCGGTCATCGCCTCAGATCGGATCGCCGAGCCCTTCTTCGAGGGGAAGAACTCGTTCAAGCACGGCCTGACGTTCGGCGGGCATCCGATGGCCGCAGCCGTCGCCATGGCGAACCTCGACGTCTTCGAGAACGAGAACATCCTCGACAACGTCAGGACGAACGAGCCGGCGCTCCGCTCGATGCTCGAGTCGCTCAGCGACATCCCGATCGTCGGTGACGTTCGAGGTATCGGTTACTTCATGGCCGTCGAGCTCGTGCGCGACCAAGAGACCAAGGCGACCTTCAACGACGAGGAGTGCGAACTGCTGCTCCGCGGATTCCTCTCGCCCGAGCTCTTCAAGCGCGGCCTGATCTGCCGGGCCGACGACCGTGGCGATCCGGTGATCCAGCTCTCGCCGCCGCTGATCGCGGGCCCCGAGCACTTCGACGAGGTCCACTCGATCCTCCGCCCGCTGCTCGAGGAGGCCTCGGTCAAGATGCGCGTCAACGGGGCTTGACGGCCTCGCTCAGGCGAGTCAATCGATGAAGGTCGGAGTCCCGACTGAAATCAAGAAGGACGAGTACCGGGTCGCGATAACTCCGGCGGGCGTTCGCGAGCTGGTCGACGCCGGCAACGAGGTGGTGATCCAAGCCGGGGCGGGCGAAGGCTCGGCGATCACCGACTCCGATTACGTCGAACAGGGAGCCATGATGCTTCCGGACGCCGACGCGGTCTTCGCCGAGGCGGACATGATCGTGAAGGTCAAGGAGCCCCAGCCCGAGGAAGTTGCCCGTCTCGAGTCGAGGCACACCCTCTTCACGTACCTGCACCTGGCGCCCGATCCCGACCTCACCCAGGGTCTGGTCGATTCAGGCGCGACCTGCATCGCCTACGAGACCATCGAGGACCGCAACGGGCGGCTTCCGCTCCTGGCCCCGATGAGCGAGGTCGCGGGCAAGCTTGCGACGCAGGCCGGTGCGTTCATGCTCGAGAAGCCGCTCGGCGGCCGCGGTGCACTGCTCGGTGGAGTGCCCGGTGTCGCAGCAGCGAAGGTGATGGTGATCGGGGGCGGCGTCGTCGGGACGAACGCGGCAATCATTTCGATCGGGATGCAGGGTGAGACCTACGTCTACGACCGCAACATCGACCGCCTCCGCCAGCTTGAGATCGAACTCCAAGGGAGGGCATCGACCTGTTTCGCCTCGACCCTTGAGATCGAGCAGCGGCTGCCGGAGGTCGACCTGGTGATCGGCGCCGTCCTCGTCCACGGGGCCAAGGCACCGCACGTCATCAACCGCGAGCAGCTGAAGATGATGAAGCCGGGAGCAGTCCTCGTCGATGTCTCGATCGACCAGGGGGGCTGTTTCGAGACCTCGCGCCCGACTACCCATTCGGACCCGACCTACGAGGTCGAGGGAGTGATCCACTACTGCGTCGCGAACATGCCGGGCGCAGTCCCGATCACGTCGACCTACGCGCTGACGAACGCCACGATGCCCTACGTGGTGGGCCTCGCGAGGCTCGGCGTTCATCAGTCGGTGGCCAAGGACGCCGGCTTCGGTTTGGGAGTCAACGTCGCTGCCGGTGCCGTCACGTCGGCTCCCGTCGCAGAGGCGCTCGGGGTCCAATGCGTCGATCTCGACTCGGCTCTCGCCGACGTGATCCAGCGCTGAAGCTGCAATCGCGGCTCCGCGTGGAAAGCCCGGACCGTCGGGCGCTGCTATTCTCCGCCGCCGAATGCCGACTACCAGCCAGTTGATCCGCAAGGGCCGCAAGCCCTCCAAGAAGAAACTCGCCACTCCCGGTCTCAAGAGCGGGCATGGGCGCAAGCGCAAGGTTGCCGCTCCCCAGCGGCGCGGAGTCTGCACGCGTGTTTACACGACCACCCCGAAGAAGCCGAATTCGGCGCTCCGCAAGGTAGCCCGCGTCCGCCTGACCAACGGGATGGAAGTCACGGTTTACATTCCAGGCGAAGGCCACAACCTCCAGGAGCACTCCGTCGTGCTCGTGCGTGGTGGCCGAGTCAAGGACCTTCCGGGAGTGCGCTACAAGGTCGTTCGCGGAACGCTCGACGCCGCAGGCGTCAGCGACCGCAAGAAGGCACGCTCCCAGTACGGCGTCAAGGCCAAGTAACGTGCCGCGCCGCGCAGCAGCCTCCATCCGGCCGGTCGAGCCGGACGCAGTCCACCGCTCGCGGCTGGTGACCCAGGTCATCAACCGAGTGATGGTCGACGGCAAGAAGTCCAAGGCCGAAGCGATCGTCTATGACGCACTCGCAATCGTCGCCGAGAAGACGGGAAGCGATCCCGTCGAGCACCTCGAGGAGTCGATCAAGGCACTGACACCGGTTCTCGAAGTCCGTTCGCGCCGCGTCGGTGGCGCGACCTACCAAGTTCCCGTCGAGGTTTCCCAGCGCCGTGCGCGGACCCTCGCGATCCGTTGGCTCGTGCAGTTCGCACGCGGCCGCCGAGAGAAGTCAATGGCCCAGCGTCTCGCCAACGAGATGCTCGACGCCCAGCAGCAGCAGGGCGGGGCCTTCAAGCGGAAGGACGACATCTTCCGCATGGCGCAGGCCAACAAGGCCTTCGCCCACTACCGCTGGTAAGCGGCCCCTGACACTCGGGCCGCGCTGCGCAGACCGGGCGCCTGCCTGCCGGTCAGACCAAGTTTCCAGAGCATCGCCCCAAGACCCCGAAAGACACAGAGACAGACCACCGAATGGCACGCCAGTTCACACTTGAGAAGACCCGCAACATCGGGATCATGGCCCACATCGACGCGGGCAAGACCACGACGACCGAGCGCGTCCTGTTCTACACGGGCCGCACCCACAAGCTCGGCGAGGTCCATGAAGGCGCCGCGACGATGGACTGGATGGAGCAGGAGCAGGAGCGCGGGATCACCATCACGTCCGCTGCCACGACCTGCGAGTGGGACACACACCGGATCAACATCATCGACACGCCCGGCCACGTCGACTTCACCGTCGAGGTGGAGCGTTCGCTTCGCGTCCTCGACGGGGCGATCGCCCTCTTCGACTCGGTTGCCGGCGTGGAGCCCCAGTCCGAGACAGTCTGGCGCCAGGCCGACAAGTACGCAGTCCCGCGGATCGCCTACATCAACAAGATGGACCGCATCGGGGCCAACTTCGACAAGGGCGTCGAGACGATGATCGAACGGCTCGGTGCCAATGCCATCCCGATCCAGCTGCCGATCGGGGCCGAGTCGGAGTTCCGCGGGATCATCGACCTCGTCGAGAACGATGCGATCCTCTACAAGGACGACCTCGGGACCGAGTTCGACCGCTCTGAGATTCCGGCTGAGCTTGCCGACGCAGCCGCCGAGGCCCGCGAGCGCCTGCTCGACGAGGTTTCCAACCACGACGACGAGCTGATGGAGATGATCCTCGAAGACAAGGAGATCGCTCCCGAACGCCTCAAGCAGGCAGTCCGCGCGGCCACCTTGGCCCTGGGGATGACCCCGGTGCTGTGCGGTTCCTCGTTCAAGAACAAGGGCGTCCAGCCTCTGCTCGACGCCGTTATCGACTACCTGCCCTCCCCGCTCGACAAGCCCCCTGTCGTCGGCCACGAGCCGATCAAGGGCGAGCTCGGGCCGGAGACGGAGCGCAAGGCCGACGACGGCGAGGCCTTCTCGGCCCTGGCGTTCAAGATCATGACCGACCCGTTCGTCGGCAAGCTGACCTTCTTCCGCGTCTACTCCGGCACGCTCGACGCCGGCTCGCGGGTCCTCAACGCCAACAGCGGCAAGACCGAGCGCATCGGCCGCCTGCTGATGATGCACGCCAACGACCGCGAGGACCTCGAACAGGTCTGCGCCGGCGACATCGCCGCGGCGGTCGGGATCAAGCAGGTTTCGACCGGTGACACCCTCTGCGCCCCCGACAAGCCGATCATCCTCGAGCAGATCGTCTTCCCCGAGCCGGTCATCAAGGTTGCGATCGAGCCGAAGACCAAGGTCGACCAGGAGAAGATGGGTGTCGCGCTCGGCAAGCTCGCCGAAGAGGACCCGACCTTCCAGGTGCGCACCAACGAGGAGACCGGCCAGACCGAGATCTCCGGCATGGGCGAGCTTCACCTCGAGGTCCTCGTCGACCGGATGCTGCGCGAGTTCAAGGTGGAGGCGAACGTCGGCCGTCCGCAGGTCTCCTACCGCGAGACCGCTCGCGGCGAGGCCAAGAAGGTCGAGGGCAGGTTCGTCCGCCAGACCGGTGGTTCGGGCCAGTACGCGATCATCTACCTCGACCTTGAGCCGGCTCCGGGCGAGGGATTCATCTTCGACAACAAGATCAAGGGTGGCTCAGTTCCGACCGAGTACATCCCTGCCGTCCAGAAGGGCGTGATCGAGGCTCTCGACTCCGGAGTCAAGGCCGGCTACCCGATCGTCGACATCAAGGTCACCCTGGTCGACGGCAAGTACCACGAGACGGACTCGTCGGAGCTCGCATTCAAGGTTGCCGGGTCACTCGGGCTCAAGGAGGCGGCGAAGCTCGCCAAGCCCGTGCTGCTCGAGCCGGTCTTCGCAGTCGAGGTCGTCACGCCCGAGGAGTTCATGGGCGACGTGATCGGGGACCTCAACCGTCGCCGTGGCCGTGTGCACGGCATGGAGGCCCGGGGCAATGCCCAGGTCGTGACTGCTTCGGTGCCGCTCGCCGAGATGTTCGGCTACGCGACCGATGTGCGGTCGGCGACCCAGGGTCGAGCGAACTACACCATGCAGTTCGAGAGCTACGAAGAAGTGCCTGCGAACATTGCGACGCAGGTGGTTGAAGCGAGGACCGGCGGAGGGGAAGCCGGGTAGCAAACCTGCCGGACGGCGAACAACCCCGGTGGTTCGCTAGATTGCCAAGAGTTCGCCCGTCCCGGGCGACCGACTCATTTACAAGGAGCTGAACGAAAGTGGCGAAGGAGAAGTTCGAACGCGGCAAGCCGCACGTAAACGTAGGAACGATCGGGCACGTCGACCATGGGAAGACGACCCTGACTGCTGCCATCACGACCGTTCTGTCCAAGGCCAGCGGTGGAGAGGCCAAGTCCTTCGCCGAGATCGACAACGCTCCGGAGGAGAAGGAGCGTGGCATCACGATCGCCACGTCGCACGTCGAGTACGAGACGGAGACCCGTCACTACGCCCACGTCGACTGCCCCGGCCACCGCGACTACGTCAAGAACATGATGACCGGCGCCGCCCAGATGGACGGCGCGATCCTGGTCGTCACGGCTCCCGACGGTGCGATGCCCCAGACCCGTGAGGACATCCTGCTCGCCCGTCAGGTCGGCGTGCCGAAGATCGTCGTGTTCCTCAACAAGGTCGACATGGTCGACGACGAGGAGCTCGTCGAGCTGGTCGAAGAGGAGCTGCGCGAGTTGCTCACCGAGTACGACTTCCCGGGAGAGGAGATCCCCTTCATCCAGGGTTCGGCTCTGAAGGCACTCGAAGGCGACGCGGAGTACGAGGGCAAGATCCTCGAGCTCGCAGCCGCACTCGACGAGTACATCGACATCCCCGTCCGTGAGATCGACAAGCCCTTCCTGATGCCGGTCGAGGACGTCTTCTCGATCACCGGCCGCGGCACCGTCGCAACCGGCCGCATCGAGCAGGGCAAGATCAGCACCGGCGACGAGGTCGAGATCGTCGGCATCACCGACACCACGACCACCACGGTCACCGGCGTCGAGATGTTCCGCAAGATCCTCGACGACGGCCAGGCCGGCGACAACGTCGGTTGCCTCCTGCGTGGCACCAAGCGTGAGGAGATCCAGCGCGGCCAGGTCCTCGCGGCCCCCGGCTCGATCACCCCGCACACGAAGTTCACCGCAGAGGTGTACGTCCTCAAGAAGGAAGAGGGTGGTCGTCACACCCCGTTCTTCTCGGGCTACCGTCCGCAGTTCTACTTCCGTACCACTGACGTGACCGGCGTCGCAACCCTCCCCGAGGGAACCGAGATGGTCATGCCCGGAGACAACGTCACGATGGAGATCGAGCTGATCCAGCCGATCGCCATGGACGAGCAGCTCCGCTTCGCGATCCGCGAGGGTGGCCGTACGGTCGGATCAGGAGTCGTAACGAAGGTAATCGAGTAGCACCAGCTTGAAAAGCGCCGAGAGGCAGGCCTCAAGCCTGCTTCCCCGGCGCAGAAGGTCGCCGCGAACAGGGGCGGGTCAACCGGAAGATCGGTGCCCGCCCCGCGGCACGCCTTTCAGGCAACTCACCCCCCCCACGAAAAAACAAACGGAAGAAAAGACAGGCACAGGCAAGGCAATGGCCGCCGCAAACCAGAACAAGATCCGCATCAGGCTCAAGTCCTACGACCAGGGGACGATCGAGACCGCCGCGAAGGAGATCGTCGACACCGCCGAGCGCACCGGCGCGACTGTCACTGGGCCCGTCCCGCTTCCCACCGACAAGAACGTCTACTGCGTGATCCGTTCGCCGTTCAAGGACAAGGACTCGCGTGAGCACTTCGAGATCAGGACCCACAAGCGCCTGATCGACATCAAGCAGAGCACTCCGAAGACTGTCGATTCGCTCCAGCGTCTCGACCTTCCCGCCG
>JBAXRO010000085.1:0-7275 GCA_037131165.1 Actinomycetes bacterium
TCTGCCACGCTGGCATCTCCGCCGTGCCCCTGATCGATCCTGCCTCCAACCCGTATCCCGGAAGGAAGGCTTCAGCCGCGAGCACCGAGTAGGTATCGACATCGTCATACCCCTCGGCGTCGCTTCGGGCCCTTGTGTCGACCCCCTTGAGCCTCGCAATGATCTTGTTGCAGCGACGGAACAGCGCACTGTCCTCCCCGTCGAGCGTGCCAAACGTGGCCTGGATGCCGTTGAGTCGCTGGATCTGCTGCATCGCCCAATGCAAGCGGCGGTCCAGCGTGGCAACCACCCGCTCCAGTTCGTCCGCCGCGTTGTCGATGGCATTTTCGAGCAGCGCGTCATCGATGGCGATCTTGTCCTCGTTCGGCCATGCCGCCGCAAAGCACTGCCGGATCGATTTCAGCAGCGGATCCCGGTGCTTGCCCACGATTGTGCGAAGTCGGTCGGCCTTGAAGTGCCCGCGCGGCCGCACCGCCCCCGCGGCGTCGAACAGATAGGCCGAAACGCGGCTGGGGAACATCTCCTGCATCGTCGTGGCGATCTCGGTCCGATCGGCATCGCTCAGACCAGACCCGGCGCGTGACGCCCGACGGAACCACGTCAGCATCATCGCATGGACGTGACGCGCCACCATCAGCGTGTTGCTCAGATTGAACCGCGGCGGGTCGACCCGCCCGAGCAGCATCCGCAGGGGATCGCTGAAGTAGAAGTGATCGTGCGTCGTGGGCCTCGCGTACACGAGGTTGACCGCCATGCGTTGGCGGCGGCCCGCACGACCGGCACGCTGCCAGTAGTTGGCGGGCAACGGCGGCACGTTTCGCATCATCACCGCGTCGAGAGCGCCGATGTCGACGCCCAACTCCAGCGTCGGCGTGCAGGACAGCGTGTTGACCGTGTTGCCCGGCCCCTTGAAGTCTCGCTCGATCACTTCCCGCTCGTGCGTGGGCACCATCGCCGAGTGCTCCCTCGCCAGAATCGGGACGGTCGTTCGGTCGAGCATCTCGAGGTCGTAGTCGTCCGGATTCTCCCTCACGGGCTTGAGCGTGCCCTCGCACCGAAGCGATTGGCACTTCCCGTGGGGCGTCTCGCGGGTCTGGGCCCGCCGGCAGACCGAGCAACGCCACAGCGTGTCCGTGGGCGTCATCAGCATCTTGTCGCCATTGACCTGATAGGCACCCGAACACTTGGGAAGGGGCTTGCCCCTGTTGTTGGTCAGGTTCACCGGCACCAGCAACTTGAGTTCCACAAGGAAGTCCCACATGCGTTTCACGAACGCCGCCGCGTCGTCGGGCTTCACGCCCCACTTCTTGACGGCATTGCGAACCGTGGTCTCGCCGCGTTGGCCGCTCCAGTGCGACACCCGCTCCGGCGCGTCGTCTGCGGTGCGGGAGAGTTTGATGCCCTTGGGAACACCCTGCATTTCCGAGATGTAGCCGTTGGCGACCTCTCGATCGCCGCCACCCCAGAACCTTCCGAACAATGCTGTCACAGCATCGTGCAGTTTGAACGAGCGTCGCTCGCGATCGAGAAGGTCGGCGATGCCGTCGGCGAGCCGCTGGGCTGGCACTCCCAAGGCCCCGGCTTCCGTCTCGATCCAACCGGCGGTGGCATCGAGATCCTTGTAATCCACCCGCATTCGACCCCATGGTTCGAGGCCCAGCCGCTGCTTGATGCCGGTGACGAGTTCCCGCAGCACCTGCAGTCGCAGATAGAGGCGTCGCTCCTCGGCGTGCCTCGTTCCCGCCTCCTCCTTCGGGGTCACTCGCCACACTTCCGGCGCCAGCAAGTGCGACAGGCTGTCGTCTGCCGCAAGTCGCTTGTCGAGATAGTCCGTCAGGTCGCCGATCGACACCGGTCCCTGCCTGATCCGCTCGAACATGATCGATCGGAGGCGGAACCGTCTGGCGTGGTCCTTCATCCAGCCCGCCTGGAAGGCCGCGTCCTGGCGATTGTCGGCGAAGATGAGCAGGCGGGGGCGTTCGGCGTGGTGGAGCATCTCCTGCCCGATGACGTGCACGTCGGCCACCTGAACGGCCCGAACGGGCCTCACGGGCTCCTTGTAGACGCCTGAGAGTGCCGAACCACGCGTGGAGCAGGCGACGCAGGAGGTCAGTTTGCCCGGCTCCTTCTCGCTTTCCTTGACCGCGAGCAGTTCCACCAACGCATCTTGCGTGCCGCACTGGTCGCACTTGCCAAGCGGCTCGGGATGCACCGCCCCGCACTGACGACAGAGGTGAACGCGAGCAGTTGACTCCGGGTCTTCGTCTTCGGCCTCTGCCGAGATGATGCGGTCGGTGAAGACGACCCGCTTGCCATCCGCCGAAGCCGACTGCGACTCCCAGAAGCGGCGGTCGTCGACGGCGCGACCGCCCCCCGGGGCGGCTTGGGTGAAGGTCCAATCCGACAGGTGATGCTCGAAGTAGTGCTGCCCGCACGTGCGGCAGGTCAGCACGCCGCACCGGACCAGGTGCTCGTCGTGCTTCACCGCCTCTTCGGCCGAGAGCCACAGCCGCGGCTCCTTGCGGCCCTTGGGGAAAGTGACCACCGCGCCCCCCACGCCTCGGACGAAGGCGTGCATGACGGGGCGGAGGAAGGCCCGGCTGTTCTGCTTCGCCGCCGCACCCAAGGCGAGGTACGCGAGCACCTCCTCCTCGTCGACGGGCCGGTTCCGGGTGCCTGCCAGTTTGTCAACGACCAGGTCGAGCCGATTCGGCCGGAGCAGTTCCGCCGACATCGAGTAGACCAGCGCGTTGTTGGCAAGCGCATCGAACAACGACTCTTCCCACTGGTCGTCCGACGTCGCGGCAAGTCCTCGCCCGCTCAGGGTGGCCAGCGCATCACTGACCACTCGCCCCTTCGCGACCGTCGCGTCGAGCGCCGTCAGCGTCTTGGCCAAGGCGCCCTTGGCGTCGGCGGGCTGTGACGGGGCCACTCGGTTCGCGCCCCAGACCTGCGCCTCATACGCCTCGCCCACCACCTCAACCTCGGCGACATCGACGCCGAAGAATCGACGGGCGAAGTCCTTCGGGGCCTGGCCGTCCCCGTTGGGATCGGCGATCGTGGCGGAGGTGGCGATGCAGATCGTCTTGCGGTCGGCGGCAGGCGACACCTCCTGGCAATACGCCTTGAGTCGCCGAATGAGGCACGCCGTCTCGGCGCCTTGGGCGCCCGCGAAGGTGTGCGCCTCGTCGAAGACGAGAAAGTCGAGTCTCGCCTTGTCGAAGAGTTCGACATCCTTGTGCCGGGTGAGCAACAACTCCAGCATCTTGACGTTGGTGAGCAGGATGCGGGGTTGCCCGCCCGCAGTCCGCATGGCTTCGCGGCTGCAGCGTTCCTCCGCCGGGTGCACGGCGGTCTCTCGATTCTCCTTGCGGGCCTTCTCGACCCGGGCTCGATACTCGGCCCGGCTCGATCCACCGACGGGCAACTGCTCGCCGGCCACTTCGCCCCGGGTTTCGGGCGTCTTGCCGACGTACATGCCGAACGTAACCCCGGTGCCCGCGAGCAGGTCGCGGAGACGTCCGAGTTGATCCTCCGCCAAGGCGTTCATCGGATAGACGATGACCGCGGAAATGCCCGCGGGGGCATCCGCATCGCGGAGCCGCAGGCAGTGGCTGATGATCGGGTAGAGGAAGCACTCGGTCTTGCCCGACCCGGTGCCGGTGCTGACCAGCGTGTGGCGGCCCTTGCGGATCGCCCGCACCGCCGACTCCTGATGCCCATACAGGTTCGTGTGGGACACCAGCGAGCCCAGCCCGTCGTGCAGCACGTCTTGGTTCGCAAGGTCGTTGAGGGACGCGCCCTGGCGGAACGGGCGACTGAGGGAGACGTACGGCCCTCGCATCAGCGGCGTCTGTCGCGTGTGGTCGAGCGAGAGCAGGGTCCGCATCTGGGCGTACATGCCCGGGTCGGCGAACGGGTACGCCGACAACTGATACTTCAGGAATGAACGAACCACCTTCTCGGTGTAGGCGACGGGGTTGAGTGCCATGGCTGTCGAATCCCTCCGGATCGGTCATTGCTCCCACAGCGTGGAAGTCTGGTTGCGGGTGGCCGGTACCTTCCTCGGCTGCTGCGGTGCGTGCGGATCGGCCTGCGGCGTCGATCGACCCTCCAACTCCGCCTTCAAGTTCTCGAATCCCTCAGCCCCGAGCAGGTTGCGGGCGTGCAGTTCGCACTCTCGCCAACTTTCGGCGGCGTCTTGTGCGAGTTGCCAGTCAAAGAAGCGGGGCCCAAGAACGGACGACACGGGCTGCGGCTGCTTCGCCCGCTCATCATGGCCCAGTCCCAAGTCCGCGAGCCGGAACTGCTCAGGAAGCATCCAACCATCCGTCGGATCGATCGACCCGATGAGACCGTCAACCACTGGGATCGATGATGTTGGTTGACCACAGAAGGCAGCGATGGCCTCGTCGCGTGTTCCGCCCGCAGCGGAGACAGCAGCGATGAGCGATTGCAGGTCGGCGAAAGCGGCGAGGGTGAGGACGGTGTACCGCCGCTCGGGAGGTTCGTGCTTGTCCACCCGCCAGAACCCCTTGGGGTCAAGGCGGCGGGCGAAGGCCTTGCTGTTCACGTCGGCCGCGGGGTGGTCGCAGTCCTTGAGGATCCACTTCAGGTCGTCCAGATCGAGGCCATAGAGCGCGGCGACGGCGGAATCGAGGATGCAGCGCAGGCGGAGCCGCTCGTGGGGGGACAAGGCCCAGAGGGAACGCCAAGGATTCCGCTGCGCGGGGGAAGACACCCAGGGCGCACTCTGCGATTGCGATGGCGAAGACAACCGCAGCGCTACCGAGCCGATCGCGTGTTGCACTTCGATCGAGGGCGTCGGCAGTGCCGACTCCTCCACGACGAAGTAGTTCAGATGCAGGCCACCGCAGCGTCCGCGCGCCACCATGTCGTAGGAAAATGTTCCAAGCACTGCCGTGAGCGCGGCCTGATTTCGCATTGTGAAGAACAAGGGAGCCGAGTTTCCGCAGGGCAAGCCGTCACGATTCGCGGCGATCATCGTGCGTTTGTTGGTCGCCGACCCAACGTCCATGAACGCAACCCGCTTGCGGTTCTCGTGTCGCAGCATGACGCGATTCTCCGGCAGGTCGTAGAACTCCCGGAGCCTGTCTGCCGAATCGTCGCCTTCGCGCCTGCGGACGGCTTCGACGCGACGCGCGACCAACTGCAATTCGTAGGAACCCGTGCCGATGAGGTACTGCGGCTCGACCTGCTTGCCCGTCCACTCGATCTCGCGCCAGACCGCCGCACGTCCCTTTCCACTCACCCAACCCTTCTCACTGAAATCGAACTGCCCGATCATCCGCCCCTCGTACAGCGGCAACGCCACCGCCCGGTGGCGGATCTCGATCTCCTTCCCATCCTCGTCCTTCGCTTTCTCCACTTCCCAGTCGACCTCGTCCTCGCGGATGAAGGCCGTCATATCGCGTGACAGGATCACGCCCGGCGGAAGGTCGGCGCGGGGGACGGGCAGCGACTGATACGGCGGGGCGTTGTGGAATGGAGCATCCGGCGCACTACCCCGCCGGAGCGGCTCGCTTCGCTTCAGGTTCATCTCCGCCCACAGGTCGCCAAGCGGTCGCCACTTTCCCTTGAGCCAGCGGCTGTATTCATCGGGCCCATAGCCCCGCTCCTCCCACTTGGGCCGCGGAGGGAAGAGGGCCGAGTCGTTGGTCATATCGAACTCGCGGGCGTACGTGATCCCCCACCCACCCGGCCCATCGTCGCCCAGCAGCACCGAGTTGGCGTAGATCTTCTCGAGCACCTCGAGGTCTTTCGACTCGCGAATCTCGAGGATCGCCTTGCTCTTGGGGCTGAATCGCTCGACTTGGCTGTGGGCGTAGTCAATCGCGTGCTTCTCCGCCACGCCGATTTCCCAGCGATCGGGATCGCGGTGCATGAAGCCCGTGCGAATGGCTTGCGTCTGTCCGCCCTTGATGATGATGACGGGGTTGAACTTGAACCGACTGTCGATGTCAAACACCTTGTCGCGATTCTCGAAGCCGAACAGCCACTCCCAGCGGCAGCGTTCAAGCAACAACGTTCGCAAATCGGTGGTGCCATGGTCGGTGTAGAGCCCGCTGGGAACGATGAAGCCCAGTCGTCCATTGGTGGCGAGCAGCGCATGGCCCACCTCGACGAAACACTTGTACAGGTTGATGTCCGCCGAGCCCTGATGCAGGAACGGGTGGGCCGGATCGGCGTACCCGAGCGCCCCCTGCCCGGCCTCGCGGCGCTTGGCCCACGCGGCGTGCCGAGCCTGGGAAGACTCAAACGAGTTTCGCCCCCGCTCCCCGAGCGAATAATCATGGGCTGAGAATTCGACACCGTACTGGTTCTTCTTCACGGTCACGCGGTCGCCAAAGGGGTGACCTGCCGCGTCGACGAAGTTGGACATGCTCTTGAAGAAGGCGCAATAGTCAAGCCAGCGTTCCTCATCACTCTGGCTGGCGGAGAAGTAGCCCCGTTGCTTGGCGAGGGCGTCTTGCTTGCCATAGGTCCGGTAGAGCGGATCGATGGAGGAGAAGAACTCCTTGGAGTTGGGCTTGGAGATGTCCCAGGGCGGGTTTCCGATGATCGCCGAGAAGCCGGCGAATCCTCCGCCGCGGGTGGCGGGCGTCGCGAAGACGTCGGGGAACTCCAGTTCCCAGTGGAAGAACTTCCGCTCGCTCGCGATGCGATCGACCGTCGCGGCGACTTCGACCGAGGTTTCGGTCATGGCATCGGGCAGGGGCGCTGTCGCCAGATTGCCGGCGGGCCAGAACCACAGTGCGCACCATGTGTCGAAGGCCCGCTTGAGTGCCAGGAACGATGGGCTTTTTCGGAGCCGACGGTGCAGGTCGGCACGCTTGTGCTCTCCGTCCTCCCCGGGGGGAAGCCGATGCATCTCGTCGAGGGTGGCACGCACTTCCTGATGCACCTGCTCGGCGGACTTCCCCTCGGTGGCGAACAGCGCGTGCTGTCCACGCATCGAGTCGATCATCGCGATCAGATTGGGCCTGATGACATCCTTGAGGTGCTTGGCGATGGCCTTGGTGCGAACCTCCTTGGGGAAGTGCACGCCTGTAGTGTGACTCTTGTCGCCCCCCTCGCGGAGCCACGCCATGATCGGGTAGTGCCTGAAGCGGTCGAACCAGCAGCCCACGAGCGCGTTGCCGCACTTGAACTTGTGGTCGAGGAAGGAGAAGGGAAGATCCCTGTCCATCGTCTCGATCCACAGGGCGATCTTGGCAAGTTCGATGGCCAGCGGGTCCAGATCGACGCCGTAGA
>JBAXRO010000086.1:0-7231 GCA_037131165.1 Actinomycetes bacterium
AGGTCCGCTCGATCGCCGTCGAGCGAATCGGCGATGCCGTCGGCATCGTCCCGACGGGCCAGCTCACGTCCTTGGACGAGGCGCTCCGCCTGCACTTGGGCCTGTAGCGCCGGCGGGCGCTGGCGAGGCCCGTTCGAGTCATCGACCGCTCGAACTTCAGCTGCGGGGCTCGTCTTGTCGGCGCGTGCCGGGCGGCCGGTGGCGCGGCCCGTGGCAGCTCACTGAGCGAGGTAATAGCTGCTATTGAGTTCGCGAATCAAATTTCGTGTATGCTGCTCCGCGTTCCAACCATCGACTCGAAGGAGGCACAGTGGACAGCAGCATCCTCAACAACCTCACGGATCCCCCGATCCTGTTCTTCGTCCTCGGACTGTTCGTCGCGGCAATTCGCTCGAACTTGGAGATCCCGGCCCCGGTAACGAAGTTCCTCGCGCTGTACCTGCTGATGGCGATCGGCTTCAAGGGTGGCCAGGCGCTGAGCAAGAACGGCATCACCGGCACCGCGCTCGAGGTGTGGGCGCTTGCGTTCTTCCTCGCACTCGCGATCCCGGCGTTTGCCTACTTCGTGCTGCACCGCCGGATCAACGGATTCGATGCTGCGGCGATCGCCGCGACCTACGGCTCGGTCAGCGCTGTGACCTTCGTGGCGGCGACGACGTTCCTCACCTCGCAGGGCGACGAGCCCGGCGGCTACATGGCTGTCGCACTGGTGCTGATGGAGTCACCCGCGATCATCATGGCCGTCCTTCTCGCGACCCTGGCGAGGGCGAATGCCAAGAAGGCCGCGAAGGGGCGGGCCGCGGGCGACGACGCTGCCGCGGGCGCATCACTCGCCGACCCCGGGGCGGAGGCCACGCCTGGCAAGACGGCTTCGCCGCTGCCGATGAAGTCGATCCTCCATGAGGCGTTCACCGACGGCGCGCACCTGCTGCTGCTCGGATCGCTTGCGGTGGGAGCGTTGGCCGGCGAGAAGGGTGGAGAGGTGATGAAGCCGTTCGTCGGCGACATCTTCAAGGGGCTGCTCGCCTTCTTCCTGCTCGACATGGGCCTGCTCGTGGCACGCCAGCTCCGCGAGGTCCGCGACGTCGGGCCGTTCCTGATCGGGTTCGGCCTCGTGATGCCGCTGATTGGCGCGGCGCTCGCCCTTACCCTCGGCAACATCATGGGCCTGTCCGTCGGCGACCTGACGATGATCGCGGTCCTGGCTGCGAGCGCCTCCTACATCGTCGTCCCGGCCGTCGTCCGGTACGCGATCCCCGAGGCGCGCCCGTCGAGGTACTTCACGATGTCGCTTGCCGTGACGTTCCCCTTCAACATCGTGTTGGGGATCCCGCTCTACTACACCGTCGCCCAGCAGCTGGGCGGCTGAACCGAGGAGGAGTCATGAACGCCATGAAGGATGTGAAGCGTTTGGAGATGGTCGTCGAATCGGGAGTCGCCGAGAGGTTCTTCGGCGCCCTCGACTCACTGGGGCTGTCCTACCGGACCGTGATCCCGGACATCTACGGACAGGGTCGACTCGGCGCCCGAGGTGGCGACCCCTTCTCGACCTTCGACAACACGTACGTGCTCGTCGCGGTCCCGCCCGAGCGCCTCGACGAGGTGGTGGAGGCGCTCCGGCCCCTGCTGGACCTGGTCGGCGGGATGTGCCTCGTCTCGGACGCGCAGTCGGTGACTGACTGACTGACTGACTGACCCACCTCGGTGCGGGCCGCCCGGAGTCCCGGGCGGCCCGTGCCGAAGGGCGGCTTCCCTCGGATGTGGCCTGCCGTTCGGCCTGCTGTGCGAGCAAGCCTTGTCATGCCGGCGGTTGCTGCGGGCTCAATGTCCGTGCAGGGACTCCGCTCGCCGCTTGCTGATCGCAGCGTGCGGTCCAGATGGGGAAAGGGGTAACGGTCGCTGTCCAGAGCGCGTCGCCGTCGGCGGCCGCGTCCGCTCAGGCCCCGGCGTTGCGCTCCACCAGCAGGAGGATGTTCGAGTCCTGGTCGCGGAACCAGAACATCGGAGGAACCGGGTCGCCCTGCCGCATGACCGCCGGGTCGACGTCGATGCCCATCGCGGCCATCGCGGCGTGGTCGGCATCGATGTCGGACGTTGAGATGAGGATTCCGGTCATCACGCCGATCGGAGACCCCTCAGGTGGCTTTCCGAAAGCGATCGCGTGATCGGAGCCGGGGGCCGACACCTCGACCCAGCGGTGGCCGTCGCCGAAGGCCTCGTCGCTCACCACCAGGAAGCCGAGCCTGTCGCAGTAGAAGCTGATCGCGGCGTCGTGATCCGACACGGGGATGACGGTTGCCGGCGTGCCGGTGATGTTCAGGGTCAAGTCAGGCTCCAGTCAAGTGGTCGGTTGGTCGCAACGGTAACCGACGAACGCTGAGTCCGGCCCGGACTTCCGGGGGCTGAGATGGGAGCTCGCGCGTCCGACCATCGGCGCGGCGGTTTCGAACTGCCGTGTTGAGAGGCGATTCGGGGTTCTCCGTGCTCGCTTCCTGCAGGCCGGGTCAAAGCCGTTGGCCGCACGCAGCGCGGAGCGTGGAAGTCGGGTTACGACTGGGCTAGGGTCCGTTCTCGTGAGCCGTCTGCGGAGGTTGGGTCTCAAGCGTGCAGCTGCGCTCGCTGTTGGAGTGGCGCTGGTTATCGGGGCAGCGCTGGTGATCGACTCGCTGCCGCCCTCGTCCGTGGAAGACAAGAAAGAGGTTGTCAGGTCGAGGGCTGACAGGCTGTGCAGTGCCTACCGGATTGCTTGCACTCTCAGGGATTCGCCAGACACCGATCGGCTGCAGGTGCTGATCGGCAGGCGCGACGGCGAGACTGCTCGCATCGCGATCGCCTACGGCGACGTTCCATGGCGTCTGATCGGCAGGGAGGTGGGATGCCCGAAGGCGCGCGATGAGTTTGCCTGCGACACCATTGCAGGCTTCGGCCAGTTCGACGCCGACGGCGCTTACCTTCTCTCCTACGGACCGTCCGGATCGCGTTCCGACCCCAACCAGCCGGCACCGGAGGAGGACGAGCTCGGGGTGACACCGCTGTCTGCCCTTCAGAATGACCTCGGTGCCCTTACCGAGCCCAGCGTCCTCGCGTATGCCCGTTTCCGCGGTTGGGACGATTGGGACGATTTCTTCGAAGCCCAGGACACGCGACCCTTGGAGCCGTGCCGACCCGGCAGGAAGATCTGGCGGGTGAACCCCTACGACGGCACAAGCTCACGCCCGCCGGGCCTCAGGCCCTGCCTCTTGGTCAACCGGCCATGAGGTGCGTTCCCGCTCAGTGACCAGTTCACGGGCGCGGCTGGCTCGAGCCTGCGCCCTCCCGATTGCGGAGGAGTCCCACCCGGGTGCACGGTGTTGGTCGGTGCGGATCAACGCCGCTTCGTTGCCGAGACGCTCGCGCACTAGGCTTGCGGGCCGATGCCGAAACGCGTTCTTGTGATCTTCGGCCACCCGACCACAGACAGCCTGTGCGGCGCGTTGGCCAACGCGTACATTGCTGCCGCAGAGCACGCTGGTCACGAGGTGCGGCGAATCAACCTCGCTGAGCTGAGCTTTGACCCGTTGCTGCGACACGGTTATGCCGAGCCCCAAGAGTTGGAGCCCGACCTGCGGAGCGCTCAGGAACAGCTGAAGTGGGCCGAGCATGTTGTCTTCGTCTACCCGACTTGGTGGGGCTCGATGCCGGCACTGATGAAGGGGTTCATTGACCGAACGTTCCTGCCCGGGTTCGCCTTCAAGTACCACAAGAGGTCGCCTCTCTGGACGAGGCTGCTGGCTGGCAGAACCGCGGAGTTGTTGGTCACGATGGATACACCGCCGCTCTTCAACCGGCTTGTCAACCGGAGTCCTGGCGAGAACCAGATGAAGCGGTCCGTCCTCCAGTTCACGGGGATGAAACCGATCAGGGCAACGAGCTTCGGCAAGGTGCGCGGTGCCTCGAACACGAAGCGCGC
The DNA here is from genome assembly GCA_037131165.1 of Actinomycetes bacterium. Classification (GTDB taxonomy): domain Bacteria; phylum Actinomycetota; class Thermoleophilia; order Solirubrobacterales; family Solirubrobacteraceae; genus WLNJ01. The sequence goes on from JBAXRO010000086.1 coordinate 3,950, forward strand.
GAAGTGGGTTGCCAAGGCCGCCAAGCTTGGCAGCGAGATCTGAGCCTCTCGCCTCCCCGAGCGAAGGATCCAGATGGGCGCGGGTGGTTCGAATCGCTGTGTTGGCGGGCGATTCGGAGTGTTTGCTGGGGGCTTGCTAAAGAAAGCTGAGGGATTGCTGTTCGTTTGCCACCCGTAGCTCAGGGTTCGCGCCGTCGAACCGTCGTCAGCCGGTCTATCGAGCGGTCGAACGAGAGGATCTCTCCGACCCCGGTCGCTTCCGCCTGAGCCGCGAGGTAGGCCTCAGCGAAGTCGAGGCGGTCGACTTCGTAGATCTCCAGTGAGCGGATGAGCGCGGATTGGTCCAAGGTCTGGATGTTCGGGAGCGCGATGGCTGCGCGCATCAGCGCGGCCACTCGCTCCCGCGGTACCTCGTAGAACGAATCGAGGACGTAGATGCACTCGGCCAGCACGAGGTCGGTGAGGAGGAGTGTCTCGCCTGAGGCGAGAACGGCCGTCGAGCGCGCGGCCTGATCGGCCGGGTCGCCCGTCAGGTGCCGGACGATTACGTTCGTGTCGAGGAAGGCGGTCAGCGGGTCTTTCCGTGACGCGCGTGGCGCGTTCGCCTGAGTACGTCATCCCATGCCGTGCCGCGCTTTGCAGCGGGGACCGGGACGGACCCGGCAAGCGAGACGAAATCCTCCGACCTGGAGATGGTCGCGCGGGAGTCCTCGACTCGGAAGAGGAGGTCATCGCCTTCGTGCAGACCGAGTGCGTCGCGGACCGGCTTCGGGATCGTGACTTGACCCTTCGAGGTCAGCTTGGCTTGGGCGTCCATCACTTCTCCTTACTCTCGTTAACTTGTAAGGATAGCACTGCCGTCGCATCTCGAAGCCCGATTCGGGCCTGAAGATGGGCGCGGGTGGTTCGAACGCCGGATTTGACGGGCGATTCGGGGTGTTTGCTAAAGGTTTGCTGCAGAAAAGCGAGCGCTTGCTACAGATTTGCTACGCGGAGGTTTGGCTATTCATCCAGATTGAAGGATTGTGAGTGGCTGGAGATTCCTACTTGAATCGAATATTCGCTGTAGAAGCGGGTTCGGCCAAGCTCTTGTGCTTGCCTGTGCGCTGGGTGTTCCTTCCACGCGTTGTGTGACTCGATGTCCTCGAACGTGACCACGGTGACGCGTTCTCCGTCGGTATGGGTGAAGGTCTTCGAGTTCACGAACCCAGGCATACCCTGAGCGAGTGCGGTCATCTTGGCCGCGAGCGTTCCGTACTCCTCTTCGACTCCAGGCCGCAGCCTGCTGCGGAAGACTGTGATCACCTCAGGTGGCATTTAGCGATTATCGCAACGGCTATGCGGAAGATGGGCGCGGCGGGTTCGAACAGCCGTGTTGGCGGGCGATTCGGGGTGTTTGCTCCTTGGCTGCTTCCGGTAGGCGACAGTACGCCCGTCAATTGCTGCCTACCGCCTCCTCTCGCGAGTGAGCGGTGAGTCCTTACAACCGAACGGGTGATACTTCGGGAACTAGGCCCGAGTGGGCATCGCCGCAGACCAGGCGCGCAGGTGAGGTCCGTTCATGAACTCGACAATCGCATCTGTGACCAAAGTGAAGCTCGGCTCCTCGTTGAAGGCGTGGGCGACGTCGACCTCGATGTAGGAGGCGCCAAGCTCCTGCGCCAGCGGCCTAAGAGCCTGAGTCGGGGTGATGTGATCCTGAATCCCGGCCACCACGAGTGTCGGGACGCCGACGGGTTCGATCGGTTGACGGGAACCGACGGCAACCTCGAGCAGGACAGTCCATGATTCGTCGACTCGGTGGATGAGTGCCTCGCGAACCTGTTCGGATGTCATGTGGCTTGAGTACAGGCCCCGCGGAACGATGCTCGGAACGCGGTTTGGAGCCACGCGATCCACGAACCGACTCATGCCGGTAACACTCAACGTGGTTCCCAACAGGCGCAGTGCGTTGACGGAGCCGCGCACCGAGATTCCCGCGACGATCGGGAGCATGCCGCGGGGGTGAGCCGGCATCAGCAGCACGAGCGCGCGGACCGGCATTCGCTTGGCGGCGCGCAGGGATGCGAGCCCGCCGAGTGAATGTCCGACCAGCACTGGCGGCGATGAGCACGCCGCGATTTCTCGATCAAGCAGATCGTCGATTGCGCGCAGTCCGCCTCGATCAAGCTGTGGCAACCGGCGCGACCGGGCTGGCAGCTCGACAAGCCGGGAGGAAAAACCAGCACTGTCCAGAGTCTCCTGCACATCGCTGAACGCCGATACCCGTGTCCATGCTCCCGGAACCACCAAGACGTCTGGGGTTTCTGAATCCTCGATCATTGAGCGCCGCTTCACTTGTAAATCGCAAGTTACTCTGTTAGATTGCAAATCGCAAGCGAAAAGAGTCTACTGCGAGGAGCATCAAAGCAATGGCGGAACGAGTCCTAGTTACAGGCATCAGCGGCTACATCGGACAGCACTGCGCTGCCGAGTTGCTCAACCAAGGCTTCGAAGTCATCGGGACGGTCCGTTCAAAATCCAAGGCCGACGCCACGAAGTCAGCAATTGCAGCCGTCGCCCCTGTTGACGGGTTGACATTTGCAGAGGCGGACCTTCTGCGCGACAAAGGCTGGGACGACGCCATGAGTCGCTGCGCCTACGTCCTTCATGTGGCATCGCCGTTCGTGTTTTCCGAGCCCAAGGATGAGAACGAGATGATCAAGCCGGCGGTTGAAGGCACGCGCCGAGTGGTGAAGGCGGCTCAGAAGGCGGGCGTGCGGCGCATGGTGTTGACCTCGTCAACTTTCGCGATGATCGCGGGCAAGGCAACGGGTCGTTACGGGCCTAATTCCTGGTCAGACACCAACAGCAACATCGGCGCATATGCCAAGAGCAAGACGTTGGCCGAAAAGGCAGCTTGGGAAGCGGTCGCCGGCGGCGCTATGGAGCTCACAGTGATCAATCCGGGGGCCGTGTACGGCCCATCGCTTGGCAGAGAGGTCAGCGGCGAGAGCTTGACCTTCATGAGGGACATCATTGGCGGCAAGATGCCAATGGTTCCCGATATCGCGATGGGGATGGTCGACGTTCGGGACGTTGCCCGGCTCCATGTCGCGGCGATGACTACTGCAGACGCCGCCGGCCAGCGCTTCATCGCGGCAACTGCTGAGCCGATCGAGATGGGCTACTTCGCCCAGGTGTTGCGAGATGCCGGGTACCCGAAAGCGCCCGCACGCAAGGCGCCGAATGCAGCTATCAAGCTGATGAGCCTGTTTGATCGACAGGCCAAGGGAATGGTGC
>JBAXRO010000087.1:0-7108 GCA_037131165.1 Actinomycetes bacterium
ACCCAGGAACAGCTCACGACGATCGTCGCTCGCCCGGACGAGCCGTTCGTGATGGTGAACCTGCTGCGCTACAAGCGCGACCCCGAAGGCCATGTCGTCGGGCACACCAGCTACCTCGCCTACAGCGAGGCCGTGCTGCCGATGGTGGCAGCGGTCGGTGGGGCGCCCGTGTGGGGAGGCAAGGCCGACAGCGTCTTCATCGGCGACGACCGTGACGACTGGGACGCAGTGGTCCTCGTCCAGTACCCGTCGCCCTCTGCGTTCGTCGAGATGGTCTCGTCCGAGGAGTACGGGGCGATCCACCAGCTTCGCCTCGATGGGCTCGAGACGACTGCGATCGTCGCCTGCACGCCCGGCATGATCGCCTGACCGGGCGCGAGCGCCAGCCATCCCGCTGAGGCGCCGGCCTCAGCCGTCGACCAGGACAGTCAGGCCCTTCGACCGGCTGCCAAACGCCGAGCGGATGTCCTTCGGGCTCCCCGCGGGGTCGATCGGCATCCATGCCGCACCGGTAGCCGAAGCGGCATCCCTGACCGTGGTCGCAACGGCGGACGTCTCGAGAGCGGCAAAGGTAAGGCCGACACGCTGCGAGTTGGCGACGACCGCCACCCCGAGCTGGGCGAGCAGGCCCTCGAGGGTCGTCACGATGACGACCGGCGACCGCGGTCGCCCGAGCCTCAGCCCGAGTGCGAACGACAGGCCGCTCCCCGGCGAGTCGATCCCCGGATGGACTGCCCTGCGCCTCGGCCCGCCGCCAAGCCCGACCCTGTCGAGCAGCAGGCTGTCCGAGAGCGAGGAGTCCTCGAGCGCGAGGATCAGGTCGGCGCCGGGTGCGGCCAGCGGCGGCCTCGACGGGATCTTCCGCAGCGGGGTCGAACCGAGCCGCGGCGACCGGCGGAAGAAGATCGGGAACGAGACGTCCAGCCGGACCGGGCCGGTCGGCTCGCCGAGGGCGCCACCGAGGGCCTGATCGATCGAGGACTCGAGCGCGTCCGAGTCGTCGCAGAGAACCTGATCACGAGCAACTCCTGACATGTACGAGGCGTGGTCGAGGCCCTGGAACACCTCGTCGAGCCTCGCCCGCTTGCGCTGAGGCTGGCATGGGGTCAGGTAGAGAACCGGCGAGTTCGACCGGTTGGCCGAGGCCACGGCGACGAGCTCGTTGGCGACCCCCGGCCCGAGGGTGTTGGCGACGACGGCCGGGCGGCCGCTGGCCAGCCCATAGCCCTCGGCGATGAAGCCCCCGGACCTCTCCGAACGCGGGACGACCAGCCGCATCGCAGAGCCGCGATCGGACGCATCCCAAAGCGGCAGCACCTGCGTGCCCGGAAGCGAAACCAGCAGGTCGAGTCCGTGGGCGACGATGCGTTCGATCGCCCGCTCGGCCCCGGTCGGGGCCACCCGACCGAAGAGGGTCCGGCGACTCATTTCCTCACCGCCCCGGCGATCACCCTGAGGTTGGCCGCGAGAGCCGGGCGGTCCTTGGCTGCCGCCACGGCGGAGCTGAGCGCAGCGGAGCCTGCGAGCGTCCTCAGGACGCCGTCGACTTCGGCGAGGATCAGGTTCGCCCCGACGAACGGGATCGCTCCCTTCTCGATCCGGACGTCGACCACCAGCGGCTTGGTGCGGGACTCCTGGGCGAGGCTGAGCGCCATCGCCATCTCGCCTGGGGTGCGCACTCTGAGCGTCTCGCAACCGTGCAACTCGGCGAGGTTGCGGAAGTCGACGTCGGGGAGGTCGGTGCCGATCGTGCGCCTCTTGAAAAACAGGGTCTGGACCAGCCTGATCGCGTTCCACGACCGGTCGTCGAATACGAATACCACGGCGGGAACCCCGCGTTCGGCCAGCGCCGAGAGCTCGCGTGCGCAATAGAAGAAGGCCCCGTCGCCGAGGACCGTCCAGACCGGGCGAGTCGGCTCGGCCTCGGCTATCCCGGCTGCCATCGCTATCGAAGCCCCGATCGATGCATGCTGGGCGGGCATCACCAGCGGGCGAAGCCATGCGTAAGAAGCGAGCCACATCCCCGACGCCCCGCCTTCGCCGACGAACACCGTCCCGGCGGGTGCTGCGGCGACGATCTCCCTCGCCGCAAGAGCCGGGGTCAAGCGATCCTCGCGCGCTCCCCGTTCGGCCTCCTGGTCGACGAGCTCGGTCCAGGTCGAACGCGCCTCGCTGAACCGCTCGATCCAGCCGTCGCGGGTCAGCACCCCTCCCCGCTCGAGTTCGTTGGTCAATGCGGCGGCGAAGTCGCCCGCGTCCGCCGGCACGGTCGTCTCCGCGACCCCATCGGGGTCGGGGGCCAAGACCACTCGGGTAACCGGAGCACGCACGAGCCTCGCGTCGCTCAACCCGAACCAGTCCGCCTCCGAGAGTCCGCTGCCGAGTGCGAGCACGCGATCTGCCCGGGCGAGCGCAGTCGACCACGGGACAGTTCCCGCGGGAAGAATCGGAAGCTCGACCGCGAACGCCGAACGGAATTGTTCGAGCGTCCCCGCCGGCATCGAGGTCGCCGAGAAGGTGAGGCAGACCGGCGCCTGCCAGACGCGCGCAAGGGTGGCTATCGCCTCCAAGTCCGCCGCCGTGGCGGCGCCGTGGCCAACGAGGATCACCGGGCGCTTGGATTCCCTTAGGGCGGGCAGGGCCTCCAAAATTGCTTCCTCGTCGACTTCGAGCCCGCCTCGATCGGCCGGGCTCCAATCGGGGAGGATCTCCCGGAGGCGCCCTACAGCAGTTGCAAGGCCTACGAGGTTGGACACGATGACCACCACCGGGGGACCCAGAGCCAGGGCGGCAAGGCACCCGTCAGGCTCGATCGCACTGGAGCGGCAATCGATCACCGCCCGTGAAGCCGTCTCGAGGGCCGGTCGGGCAAGCTCGAGTTCAGGACCGCCCAGTGCTGCGACGGCGACCACCGGCTGCCTGTCGCCCCGGGCCGTGACGAGGCCCGCCGCCATCCTCAGGCTGTCGGCGAGGCCGGCCGCCGCGACGACCGCGGCACGCCCGCTGGCCCGCGCGGCGCCGTCGGCAGCGTGAGCGGCAGCCTGCGCGTCGCGCATCTCGATCGCCCCGCATTCCGTCGCGGCGGTCCCGGCGGCAAAGCAGGGGACGGGGACGATCTGATTGCTTGCTGAGCCGCTTTCCATCGGGCTGCCGAGCCTATCGGCCCGGCACCGACGGAGTCTGCCCCCGGAAGCGCCTCAGCCTCAGGGCGTTGGCGATCACGAAGACACTCGAGAAGGCCATCGCCGCAGAGGCGATCATCGGCTGCAGCAGGCCGGCCATCGCGAGCGGGATCGCGGCGACGTTGTAGCCGAACGCCCAGGTCAGGTTCCAGCGGATCGTCGAGAGAGTCCGCCGCGACAGGGCGATCGAGTCTGCGATCAGCCTCGGGTCGGGTCGCAGAAGGGCGAGGTCGGCGGCCTCGACTGCCGCGTCCGCCCCGCCGCCGATTGCGATGCCCAGATCGGCGACGACGAGCGCGGGTGAGTCGTTGACTCCGTCCCCCGCCATCGCGACGTGGGCGCCTGCTCGCTGCTCCGCCTCCACCGCCGCGGCCTTCTGGTCGGGGAGAACCTCGGCGCGGACCTCCTCTATCCCGACGGCGGCGGCCACGACCTCAGCGGCAGCCCTCGCGTCACCTGTAAGCAGGATCGGCTTGGCACCGAGCGACTTGATCGCGGCAACGGCCTCGGCAGCACCGGGCCTGAGCGTGTCGGCAAGGCCGGCGACCAACCGGACCCGTCCCTCCCATCCGGCACAGACCGTTGCCCTGCCTGCTTCCCGCTGGGATGCGAGCGAGGCAGCGAGCGGGGCCGGCATCTCGAGGCCGCTCTCGATCAGGTGCTCGGCCCGCCCGACGGTAACGCGAACGCCGTCCACAGTGCCTGAGATCCCCAAGCCACCCCGTTCCTCGACCTGACCGACAGCGCCCGGCTCGATGCCGCGAGCCGCAGCCTCGGCGGCAAGCGCTCTCGAGATCGGGTGACCCGACTCCCCCGCGACCGCTGCTGCGATCTGGACCTGGCGGCCCTCTGCTCCATCGACCTCGATCGCGACCACCGAGAGCTCGCCGCTGGTGAGGGTTCCCGTCTTGTCGAGCATCACGGTGTCGATTGCGCGGCTCGCCTCGAGTGCCTCCGGTCCCCTCACGAGGACGCCAAGCTGCGCACCCCGCCCCGAGGCCACCAACAGGGCAGCCGGGGTCGCCAGGCCGAGAGCGCAAGGGCAGGCGACGACCAAAACCGCCACGGCAGGGGTCAGGGCTGCAGCCGCCGTCGCCCCGGCGATCAGCCAACCGGTGAAGGTCAGGGCGGAGAGGACGATCACGATCGGGACGAAGACGGCGCTGATCCGGTCGACGAGGTGCTGGACGGGCGCCTTGCGGGCCTGAGCGTCGCTGACGATCCTCGCGATCCGGGCCAGTTCGGTCGCCCCGCCCACCGCGGTCGCCTCGACCAGCAGCCTGCCGCCTGCGTTGACAGTCGCGCCCGCGACAGGATCGCCCGGGCCGACCTCCTCGGGGACGCTCTCGCCCGTGAGGATCGACCGATCGACAGAGCTCTCCCCTTCGATCACCCGGCCGTCAGCCGGGATCCTCTCCCCCGGCCTCACGAGGAACCGCATCCCGATCTCGAGGTCGGCGGCGGGGAGCAGCCGCTCGGAGCCGTCGGGACCGACGACCCTCGCCCCCGGTGGCGCGAGGTCGAGCAGCGCCTTGACGGCGCTCCCGGCTCGGCTCTTGGCCCTTGCCTCGAGGACGCGGCCGAGCAGGATCAGGGTCGTGACCGCTGCGGCGACCTCGAAGTAGACGGAGCTCGAAGCAGCCGAACGGTCGGCAGTGAGGTGGAATCCCATCTCCATCCCCGAGTTCCCGGCCCCACCGAACAGGAGCGCGCCGACCGACCAGCCCCACGCCGCGAACACTCCCAGCGAGACGAGGGCGTCCATCCCGATCGTGCGATGCCGCAGCGCCAGCCAGGCCGCCCTGTGAAACGGCCATGCCCCCCAGAGCGCGACAGGGGTCGCAAAAGCGAACGCGACCCAAGCCCAGTGGTTGAACTGGAGCGCCGGGACCATCGAGATCGCCATAGTCGGCACGGTCAGGATGGCGCTGACCAGCAACCGTGGCCCGAGGCCCTCCCCCGACGCCATGCCGTGGGCGGAGTGGTCGTGATCAGGGTGGTCGCCGTGAGCGCTGGCCCCGGCCCCGTGGCGGTCGTGCCCATGGTGGCCGTGGACTTGCCCGATCGGCCTGGCCGCGTAACCGACCGATTCGATCGCGGCGACGAGGTCATCAGGGGCAGCTACAGCCGGGTCATAGGTGACCGACGCCCTGTCGGTCATCGGGTTGACGACCGCTTCCACACCACCGATTCCGCCGAGCGCGCGTTCGACCTTGACAGCGCATCCCGAGCAGGTCATGCCGGTCACCTCGAGGTCGAGTTCGGCTCGCTGGTCGGTGTTTGCACCCATGTCCAGAGGCTAGTGAACGACCCCGCCAACCGGCGAGGTCCGGTTAGGCTCGACACCGATGAGCCGAAAGAGCTTGCGGATCGCCGAGCAGGCCGACCTGATGCGCGACCTGATGCGCGACCCCTTCCACCTGCCCGAGCTGCTGCTGCTCCACGCCCAGGCGAAGATCTCCCCCGGAGCGGTGGACTGGGCCGAAAAGGCGGCCGACGATCGACCTTCGGCCGCCCGCAAGGCGATCAGGCAGGCGCGCAACACCTCGAGGATCGACGGCGCGATCAGCGGCACGCCGTTCCTGCTGGCCCTGATCCCCGCCTACGTGGCCTCGCTGTGGGAACAGGCACGGATGGCGCTGCGACTGGCCGCACTGAGCGGGCGGGACCCGACCTCGCCGGAGACGGCGGCGGAGTTGCTCGTCCTGCGCGGTGTCCACCCCGATACCGAGACCGCAACGAGGGCACTCGAAGCGGCCGTCGCCCGTGAACGCCAAGACCTGCCCGATGGGCGCATGGCCAAGGCCCGCGAGACGTATCGCCTCGGGATCCGCGTCCTGATGTTCGCCGCATTCCTCGACCCGCCCAAGGAGGAGCGGCCAAGCCGGCTGCGCCAGACGCTGGGTTTCGCGGCGGCAGGCATCGTCTGGGTCGTGACCTGGATCGTGCCCTTGGCGTTCATGGCCCTGATGTCGTGGTCGTGCGAGTCCTCCGCCCGCCGGATGGCCGAGCTCACCTCCGAGGGATGGCTCGGGGAACTCGACCCGCCCGAGCGCGAGACGCTCGGTGAACGCACCGTCCGGATCGTCGGCATCGTCGTGATCGGTGTCGTCCCCGTGGCGATCATCGCCTTCGCTGTCACCCACCCCTCCAATCAGGCGATCGCCCTCGCCTCCTTGATCGGCCTGATCGAGGCCCTGACTCTCGGTGTGATCGCCTCGCGCGACGGCCGGCTCGTCAGGAGAGACTGAGGCTCAACTGCCGTCCACGCGGGGGCGCTCCCACTCACCGGTCTCAATCTCGCGCTTGACCTCGGCATCGATGGCCTGCTCGCTGGTGGTGGGGTTGGCCTCGCGGATCTGCCACGCGCGAAGTCTGCGGAAACCTCCGATCTCGAGGACAGCAACCACCTGGATGCTCGCCGCGATGACAACCAGGCCGAGCAGGCCCATCAACAGGGTCCAGCCGAAGTCGAAGCTGCCGTGGTCGTCGCTGTAGGGAACAAACCTCAAAGCGACCGCGAAGACAGCCAGCGAGAGGGTCCATCCGTAGAGGTAGGCGACCGTCCGCCTCGGTGAGAACCCGACCCGTGCGAGACGGTGGTGGAAGTGGTTCTGGTCGGCCTCGTGGACCGGGCGCCGGTAGCGCAGCCGCTTGGCGACGACGAACCCGGTGTCCAGCAGCGGGACGGCGAGGATCACGAGCGGCAGCACGACTGCTACGACGGCGTTCGTCTTGAGTGTTCCCTGTACGGCGACACAGCCGAGCAGCAGGCCCAGCAGGTTGGCGCCGCTGTCACCCATGAAGACCTTCGCCGGCGGGAAGTTGTGGACCAGGAACCCAGCGGCGGCGCCGGCCGTGATCGCAGCGAGTACGCCGGCCGACCCCCTTTCGAGGTCGAAGGCGATCACCGCGAACGCAGCAGC
>JBAXRO010000088.1:0-6901 GCA_037131165.1 Actinomycetes bacterium
CGGAGAGGTGCTGCGCGACTCAATGGTCGCGTACGCGGCCGCCTACGCCGACCGCACCGAGCTCGATCACGCGCTCCTTGCCGAGGCGGTCAAGAGCGGCCGGATCGAGGCGACTCTGGGCGTGTAGCAGCGGGCGCCGGCCGGCACCCGCCATCCACTCCTGCTTGCCTGCGACCGCTCGAAGCCGGCGCGCTTCGACTCAGCGGCCCTTCTTCTTGCTCTGGCGGAACGCGGAGTCGAGCTCCCGCTCGCTGAAGCCACCGGCGACTGCGCCGTCGGTCGCGTAGCGGTAAAGCACGACCCGGAAGATCGCCGTCAGGACGCTGACGACGAAGCTCGCAGCGAAGATGATCAGCACGGCGATCGCGATCAGGGCGATCCCGAGGCCTTCCTGGGTCTGGAAGACGGAGAAGCCGGCGAAGCCGATCAGCATGCCGACGATCACCGCAGGCAGGGCGACGATGCCGAGGAACCCGCTGCCGACGACTCCTTCGCCCCAGCGCTCCTTGATGACCGAGACCGACTTCTTGATCGAATCGACCGGGCCGATGCCTTCGAGGGCGATGATCGGGATCACGAAGAAGGTCGCAACTGCCCAGGCGAGGCTGCCCAGGGCACCGATGATCGCTCCGGCGACAGCGGCGCCTCCACCCTGGTTGTTGAGGGCGGACTGGATCGCGTTGAGGATCAGGCCGAGGGTCACGGAGATAAGGGTCCAGCCGGAGATCACCCCGATCCGCGAGCGCGCCACGGCGAGACCTTGGGAGACGGTGGTGTCCTGCCCGTCGAGCGAAGCCGAGGCGCAGGCGGCGAGGGCGACCGAGCAGAAGATGGTGACGAACGACAGCCCGTAGACGGCGAGCACGCCGAAGACGATCAGCGGCCATTCCTGGGTGTCGTTCGCGGCGAACAGCGCCACGCCCGGGGCGAACAGGAGCGCGGCGGCAAGCCCGCCGGCGACGATGCCGATCACCGGGAAGGCAGCAAGCGACTTGTCTGCGCGAAGCACTCCCCAACTGGCCTTCGCGAGCGCGAACCCGCGACCGATGCGTCCCTTGCCTTCAGTGTTCATCCGCTGCCTCCTTGGCGCTTCGTCATTCGATCTCCGAGCGAAACCCTGAGGATAATGGGCAACCGGCCTCGATCACTGATGGGGTGCGGCGACTGCACTCAGTCTTGGATCGGCGCCAGCCAAACGAGAGCGCTGTGGAGGGCGTCCGCCCCGGGGTTGGTGACCATCAGTTCTTCGAGTGCAAGCTGGAGCGTTCCGGCGTCCTCCCTCCTTCGGCGCTGGGTGCTCGGCACGAGTATCAGGCCACAGTGCCCCTCGCCGCCCGGGCTGATCGCCCAGTTGTGCAGGGCGACGAAGTCCCTGATGTTGTTGGTGACGACCGCACGCCCCTGTTCCCGTGCGACCTGCATGACTCCCGCGTCGTCGATCCCCCTCCACTCGGGCACCTCGCCGACGGACACTGCGTCGTGGCCCAGGTCTCGCAGTCCCCTCGCGATCAGCGGCGAGAACATCTCGTCGAGCAGCAGCCTCAACTATCGACGGCCGTGGCCCCGGCCCTCCAGAGGGCTTCAGCCTGAGCCGCTGCTGCAGCGTTGCCATCGATCCGCTCGTCCACCTCGGATGGGTAGGCGCCGTAGTAGGAGACTGCCGCTTGGACGACGCCGACCGGGACCTCGAGGCAAGCTGCGGCCTCCGCCACATCCCCGTCGTTGTCGCGAACGGTCGCGATCAACTCCCAGACATCGGCGCCGGTGCCGTGTACCCGTGCCCGCCGGCCTGCCGGCCCGTCGGCGAAGTAGATCATCGGATGTTCATCCATCCGCAGACCTTCCTCCACATAACGCTGCGCGAGGGTCCTCGGAGCAATACCGGCACGCTTCGCGAGCGCTTTCAGCCGGAAGTCGGTCGATTCCGTGACACGGAGGCTGAACGGCTTGGACATGTATCACAGCGTATCACTTGCTTCGTGCTGGCTTTGCGCTCGCCACCCGAGGAGATTCTGCCCTATATGACGTATGGTAGTTTGGAGACATGGTGAAGACGACCGTGTACCTGCCCGAATCGCTGCTGGAGGGGCTGAAGGAAGCCGCCAAGGAGCGAGGTCTGAGCGAAGCGGAGCTGATCCGCACCGCCGTCAGGCACGAATTGCTCGGCGCCCCGCCTGGGCAGGCCGAGCGGGCCCGCCGCCGCGAGCGACTGCTGGCCGCGATGGGGACGCTCGACAGCGAGTCGTACCCGGCCGACTACCTGACTGACGTGCGCGCCGGATGGCGCGGCTGATCGTCCTTGACGCAAGCGTCGTGATCGCCGCCCTCTCGGGCGATGACGAACATCACGGGGCCGCTGCGGCAGCCCTGCGGGCCGCGATGGAGGACGAGCTGGTGCTCGCCGCGACGACCCGAGCCGAGGTGATGGTCGGCCCGGCCAGCCGAGGCGGCAGCGGGCTCAAGCGCGTGCGGGAGTTCGTCGCCGGCTGCTCGACCGTGCCGGTGACCGGAGCGATCGCGGACGCCGCCGCATTGGTGAAGGCCGCACACCGAGCCCTCAGCCTGCCCGACGCGCTGACGCTCGCCCTCGCCGAATCGCTCGACGCTGACGCCGTGTGGACCTTCGACCGGCGCTGGAAGGGCATCGCCGACCGGGTCGAGATCCCGAGCGTGGTCAGCTGACAGACCAGCGAAGAGCCCTCCACCGGACTCGAACCGGTGACCGGGCATGAGCCACGAAGCACGGGCTTGGGATAACCCCCGGGCCGGGTGAAGGCTGATCACTTCTTCGCGCGAGGAGCTCAGCCGACCAGCTTTGCCCATGCGGACCACCTGCCCGCCCTGTTGCCGACCCGGATCCACACGGGCTGGGCGATGCTCGCCCTGAGGAGCTCACCGGAGGATGGCCACGCCAGCACGCCGTTGGTGAAGCTCGCCACAGTCGGCGGGGCGAGAGCGTCGGAAGGCTTGGTCGAGACCGGTCTACCGGCCGAGTCGACAGCGACCTGCACGGTCAGGAGTTCCGTCGCGGAGCGCGTGTCCCCACCTCTTGAGAACAGCAGTCCGGCCCTGATCGCCCAGGTTCCGGCTCCGTTCACCGTCTTCTTGGTGACGGTCTTGGTGCTGGCCGAGGGGGTCAGCACCACAGGGGCCGGGACCTCGATCTGCCAGGACCGGGAGGCAGTGTCGCTCACGTTGCCGGCGGCGTCGACCAGCTTGACGACAACCGTGTGCGAACCGAAGGCGAGCCCGGTCAGGCTGACAGGCGAGTTGCCGCACGGTGCGAACGCCGCACCGTCGACCGAGCAGAGGGCTGTCGCTCCCGGCTCACCCGAGTAGGTGAATGAGGCGGTCGCCTGCGTCGTGGTCACACCGGACGGCGAGGTCAGCGCCACGACCGGCGCGGCGGGCGCGATCGTGTCCACCCTCCACGAGGCGGTTGCGGCATTCGACTCGGTACCCGCAGCGTTGACCTGCTTGACCGACACGCTGTGAAGGCCGTCGGTGAGTCCGCTCATCGAGACGGGCGAATCGCAATCGGCCCATGAGCCGCCGTCGGTCGAACAGCGGAACACCGAGCCCGTGGCTCCGGTGAACGCGATCGTGGCAGCGGTCGCGCCGGTGACCGCCGGAGGAGCACCCCTCAGATCGGGTACCGCAGGCTTCGCGGTGTTCACGGTCCAGGAGTCGGTCACGACGAGCGCCTTGTTGCCGGCGGCGTCGGATGCCTTGACCGCGACCCTGTGGACGCCGTCGGCGAGGTCGGTCAGCTGGATCGGGCTGCTGCAGTCGGTGTACGGGCCGTCGTCGATCGAGCACTTGACGGAGTCGGCCTGTTCGACGGTGAAGGTGATCGCCGCGGACTTCGTGTTCACGGTGCCCTTCGGCGAACCCGAGACCGCCAGGGCTGGAGCGGTCCTGTCGACCGTCCACTCCGTCTTCGTCACGTCGCTCGTGTTGCCCGCGGGGTCCGTTGCACGAACTTCGAGGCTGTGTGCGGCTTCGGTGAGATCCTTCATCTCTACCGGTGAGGCGCACCCATCCCACTTGCCCGAGTCGACCGAACACTCGAGCGAGGCTCCGGTCTCAGCCGAGACGGCGATCGTGGCGTCGGTGTCGCTCGTGTAGCCGCTCGGCGCACCCGAGAGGACGGGCTTTGCTGGCCCAACGGTGTCGACCGTCCACGCGGCCGTTGCCGCGGCCGAGACGTTCCCTACGGAGTCGGTCGCCTTGACGGCGATCGAGTGGGCCCCATCCGAGAGGGCCGAGAGCGCCTTCGGCGAGCTGCAGGCCGAGTAAGAACTGCCGTCCACCGAACAGGTGAACGACGCGGCGGGCTCGCTCGAGAATGAGATTGAAGCGGTCTTGTTACTCGTCGGGCTCGAGGGAACATCAGACAACACGGGCTCGGCGGGAGGCGTTGCGTCCACAGACCACGAGGCAGTAGCCACATCGCTTTCCTTGCCGTCCTTGACAGCCTTCACAGCAAAGCTGTGTGGCCCGTCGGCGAGGGCGTACAACGACTTCGGTGACGAGCAAGCCGTGTAAGGGCCACCATCAACGGAGCAAGTCAACGAAGCCTTACCCGTCGTTGACCAGAACAAAATGCTCACCGATCGTGACGAAACCGTGCCAGACGGCACACGAGCCAACTCTGGTTTCGCGACCGCTGCGCGCCTATTCACCGTCACGCTTGCAACAGGGCTCACGTTGCCCGCTGCATCGGTTGCCTTGACTGAAAGAGTTCTGTATACACCGCCAACGAGGCCGGTGATACTCACCGGTGATGTGCATGCTCCAAAAGGCGCATCGTCGATCGCGCAGGTCAGAGTCACACCAGGCTCAGCCGCCCTGACAGTGACACTCAACGAGTCACCATCAATCGTGCCCGAAATTGAGCCAACACCCGAATCAGAGAAACCTGAGACGGCAGGGGTGAGGGCCGGCCTTGCCGGCGCAGTCGTGTCAACAGTCCACGACGACGACGTACCCTGGCTGGCATTGCCCGCAGCATCAGTATGACGCACCGACACGGTGTGTCTGCCATCGGCGAGACCCGACACGGTCTGTGAACCTGACGTACCAGTCACACTCGAGCACGAACCCCAACTACCCGAATCAACACGGCACTCAACAGTGCCACCCGACTCTCCCAAAGTGAAACCAATCGTCGCGCCAGTCAGCTTCGTCGGCGACGACGGCACACCAGTAAACGAACCCGGAGTCGACGGAGCAGTCGTATCAACAACAACGCTCCGAACAGTCCACGACGCCGTCGCAGCAGCCGACACGTTGCCAGCCAGATCAGTCTGCTTCACAGAAAGACTGTGAACGCCATCAGCGAGACCACTAAGAGTCTTCGGAGACGAACCACAAGCCGAATACGAGCCACCATCAACACTGCAGGTGAACGAGGCATTCGCCTCTCCAGTGAAGCCAATCGAAGCACTGGTGGAACTGGTCGTCCCACTCGGAGCACCACTCAGACTCGGAGCACCCGGAGCGGTCGCGTCAACAGTCCACGAAGCGGTGGTTGCTTCGCTTTCAAGCGAGTCCTTCACGGCCTTGACAGCAAGACTGTGCGGCCCGTCAGCGAGCGAGCTCAACGACTTCGGCGAGGAGCATGTTCCGTAGCTGCCACCGTCAACTGAGCAGGTGAACGAAGCACCAGTCGTCGTTGATGAGAACGAGATGTTCGCTGACCTTGACGCAACAGTCCCGGACGGCGCACCAGAGAGAACCGGCGCTTCGGGGGCTGTTACCGACTGGGAAACCCAGCTGACCGTTGAGGCATCACCCGTACCACCAGCATTCGTGGCGCGGACGGCGAAGCTGTGCCATCCATCGGTGAGGCCGGTAACCGACTTCGGCGAAGTGCACGCACCCCAACTGCCACCATCGGTCCGGCACTCGAGCGAGGCGTCTTTCTCGCCCTTGAAGGTCAGGCTCGCGCTGGTGCCCGTCGTGGCGCTCGGGGGCGCGATCACCGGAGCTGGCGGGGCGGCCGTGGTCGTAGTCGGGCCGAAATACAGTTCGGACCCCGATACCGATACTGGCGTGGAGCTGCTGGTCGTGGTTCCATCACCAAGCTGTCCGCGTTGGTTATCGCCCCAACACTTGACTGCTCCCGTCGACAGAGACGCGCAAGTGGAGTACCTGGTGCCCTTTAGGGCCAGAACCTTGACCGCGTTCGTGATTCCACTTACTGCGACTGGGGTGTATCTGTAGTTCGCTACTCCGACCGTTCCATCACCAATCTGGCCGTTGGAGTTGGAGCCCCAACACTTTATTTCCCCTGTCGAAAGAGTCGCGCACGCATTGTGGGCGCCCGCCGAAAGCTGAACTGCGTTCGTGACTCCGCTGACACTCACCGGCGTCGAACTGTTGGTCGTGGTGCCGTCACCAAGCTGACCGGAAACGTTTCTGCCCCAGCACTTGACGGCCCCCGTGGAAAGTCTTGCGCACGCATAGAAATTGCCTGCTGAGACCTCGACGGCATTCGTGATCCCACTTACGCCCACCGGCGTTGATCTGCTGGTCGTGGTGCCGTCTCCCAGCTGACCGTCGTCGTTGTTCCCCCAACACTGGACCTCGCCAGTCGAGAGAGTCGCGCAATGAAAAGCCTCGATTAAGAGGCCGCTGGCCGAAGCCTGAACTGCGCGTGTGATGCCCTGGACGCTTACTGCCGTAGTTACTGCGGGCGCCTGATTGCTGATCGGGCTTCCATTACCCAACTCGCCATGAGTGTTGTTGCCCCAGCACTTCATTTCACCCGTCGAGAGAGTCGCACACGCGTGACCCCAACCTGCCGAAACCTCGATTGCGTTCGTGATTCCACCGACGCTGACCAGAATGTCACTGTCCATTGTGGATCCATCGCCAAGCTGACCAACGTTGTTGA
>JBAXRO010000089.1:0-6862 GCA_037131165.1 Actinomycetes bacterium
GTGGGGGCAAGACACAGTGCTTGGCCGCAAAGTAGCCCCTGCCCTGTATGTACACATGAGCAGGATGCTGCTCCGCTCGGTCGCGGTTCCGTGGGCGGCACGATGCGGGGCCGCGAGACTCAGTGTGCGGACCTCCGTGTCGGCCAGCATGGTTCAGATCAGGATGCCGATCGACAGCAGCGCGCAGAAGGCGATCTCGAGCTTGGCGGTGTTCGCGAGGCAGGCGTTGAGCGCCGGGCCGTCAACCCTTGTGCGGACTGTCCTGACAGGCCCGATCGCCAGCGGCAGGGCAAGCCAACTGATCAGCAGTCCGGGCCCCAGAGGGCTGAGGGGCCAAGGCAGGAGCGCAAGCGGAAAGGATCCGAACACCACGACCGCGTAGAGCAGCCGCGTCCGCTCGCGGCCGAGCCTGACGGCGAGCGTCCGCTTGCCGGCCGTCCGGTCCGTGTCCATGTCCCTGACGTTGTTGACGATCAGGATCGCGGCGGAAAGCAGCCCGACCGGGGCCGCGAGCGCCACCGCCTCCCAGATCAGGTCGACCGTCTGCACGTAGTAGGTGCCGGCGACCGAGACGAGGCCGAAGAAGATGAAGACGAACACCTCACCGAGGCCCTCGTAGCCGTAGGGCCGCGGCCCTCCGGTGTAGAGCAAGCCGGCGAGGATCGAGAGCAACCCGACAACCAACAGTGGCCAGCCCGAAATCGCGATCAGGTAGATCCCGACGAGGAAGGCCGCTCCGAATGTGCCCCAGGTCGCCATCAGGACCTGCTTCGGGGGCACGAGGCCGCCCGCCGTCACGCGGACCGGGCCTAGACGCTCCTCCGTGTCCGCTCCGCGCCTTGCGTCGGAGTAGTCGTTCGCGAGGTTGGTCCCGATCTGGATCAGAAGCGAGCCGAGCATCGTCGCGATGAACGCGAGCAGGGAGAATTCCCCTCCGAGGCGATGGGCGAGGGCGGTGCCGACGAGCACGGGTGCGACTGCTGCCGGAAGGGTCCGCGGACGTGCGGCAAGCAGCCAGATCCGAACCGTGCTCGGTCTTGTCGGTTCGGCGAAGCTCATCGGTCAGGGGCGCTTGGGGAACTTCTGGAAGTCGGGCTTGCGCTTCTCGTTGTAAGCGTTCCGGCCCTCCTGCGCCTCCTCCGACATGTAGAAGAGGAGGGTCGCATCGCCGGCGAGTTGCTGGATGCCGGCAAGCCCGTCGTCGGCCGCGTTGAGGCTGGCCTTGAGCATCCTCAGGGCCAGCGGCGAAAGGTCGAGCATCTCATGGCACCACTGGACCGTCTCGGTCTCGAGGTCGGCCAATGGCACGACCTCGTTGACCAGTCCCCAAGAGAGGGCCGTGTCGGCGTCGTACTGGCGGCAGAGGAACCAAATTTCCCGGGCCCGCTTCTGGCCGATCTGCCGCGCCAGCAGTCCCGAGCCGTATCCGCCGTCGAATGAGCCCACGCGTGGTCCGGTCTGGCCAAAGCGGGCGTTGTCAGCTGCGATCGAGAGGTCGCAGCAGATGTGAAGGATGTGCCCTCCGCCAATCGCGTAGCCGGCGATCATCGCGACCACCGGCTTCGGCGTGCGGCGAATCTGGATCTGAAGGTCGAGGACGTTGAGCCGTCCGATGCCCTTCTGGGCGATGTCGTCGTCGCCGATGTAGCCGTCATCCCCGCGAATGCGCTGGTCGCCTCCGGAGCAGAAGGCGAGGTCGCCCTCGCCTGTCAGGATGATCACGCCAACTTCGTTGTCGTCCCTCGCGAGGTCGAAAGCCTCGGAGAGCTGGAAGAGGGTTTGGGGTCGGAAGGCGTTGCGGACCTCGGGCCGGTTGATCGTGATCTTCGCGATTCCGTCGCCCGAAACCTCGTAACGGATGTCGGAATATTCGCGGACCGTCTTCCAGTCTGCTCCCTGCTTGATCGATGACAAGAGTTCCCCTCCGGGCGGTCGTTGGCTCGGCGAGATTAGCCTTTCACCTATGCAATACGCAGAACCATGGTTCGAAGGAGCATTTGAGGGCCGCCCCGAGGCTCTCGCTGTCGAGGACGGAACTGTCTCGCTCACGGCGGCTGCTCTCGCCGCCCGGTCGCGGGAGGTAGCCGCTGAACTGGTCGGGAGTCGACCCCGGACCGTGGGCTTGATGCTCGAGCCGGGTTGCGACTGGGTGGTTGCCTGCCACGCGAGCTGGCTCAGCGGAGCGGTCGTCCTGCCGATCGATCCCACTGCGGATCGGGAGACCCTCGAGCGTCGAGTCTCCCGTTGCGACCTGGTTCTCGACTCCCTGCCGGACGGGAGGAACGGATTCGAGCCGAGGCCGATCGACCCCCTCTCTCCAGCCGCGATCCTCTACACCTCGGGAACGACTGCCGAACCGACCGAGGTGATGTTGAGCCACTCCAACCTGATCGCGCAGGGAGTGGCCAGCCGTCACCCGCTGGGGGGGAACGAAGCGGATCGCTGGCTCAGTTCGCTCTCGCCAACTCACTCCGGCGGGCTGACGGTTCCCGTCCGCAGTTCGGTGTGGGGTTGCACGGCGGTGATCCGACCGCGCTTCGAGGTGGAGGCGTTCCACTCACTTCTCAGCGGGAGCTCGGAGGCGATCACGGTTGTCTCGCTCGTGCCGGTGATGCTCGAGCGCCTGCTGGCTGCGGGGCTTGAATCTCCCCCGACGCTGCGGCGCGCAGTGGTCAGCGGAGCCCCACTCGAGGACAGCCTCAAGCGGCGGGCGCTCGAGGCCGGCATCCCGATCGTGGAGGCGTGGGGCATGACCCAGACCTGCGGGATGGCGACGGTCGAGCGCGAGCCGGGCTCGGGCGGAGCAGGTGAGGCGCTGCCGGGAATTCATCTGGAGATCGCGCCCGACGGTGAAATCAGGCTTGGTGGCGCAACCGTCGCACCAGGAGTGCAGGTTGGCGGGATGTTCGACTCGGGCGACCTCGGGCGGATCGCTGGAGGGTCGCTGCATGTCACCGGCCGCAAGTCGGGAATGATCATCAGCGGCGGCGAGAACGTCAGTCCCGAGCGGGTCGAGCTTGTCCTGTCAGCTCATCCGCTCGTCAAGGAAGCACTCGTGTACGGCGAGGCCGACCGGGAGTGGGGTGAGGCAGTCATCTGCGAGTTGGTGCTGTCCGGCGACTGCGGGGACGACGAGCTGCGCTCCTTCTGCCGCTCGCGGCTCGCGGCCTGGGAAGTTCCCAAACGGTTCGACCGGGTCTCAGTGCTCCACCGGACGGATTCGGGCAAGCTGCTCAGGAGGAGGGGGCAGGCCAGTGAATGACCCAACGTCGGGGTGGGAGGACTGCGCCACGGCGTGGGGAGAGCGGTCCGCGTCATTCGAGCGCTCGGTGCAGGCAGTGACGCTCGAGCTCGTCGAGCGCTCCGCACTGTTCGCAGGGGAGACCGTGATCGAGTTGGCCTGCGGACCCGGTGGCATGTTGCCGCTGTTGGCCGATTCGGTAGCGCCCGGCGGAAGGGTGCTCGCCACCGATATCGCTCCTGCGATGGTCGCCCTGGCTCGGGAGCGGGTCGAGGCGGAACGGGTTGCCGGAGTGGATGTGTCCGTCGGGGATATCGATTGGCTCGATCTTGAATCCGGCTGCGCGGGAGCGATCATCGCCCGGTTCGGCCACATGTTCGCGACGGACCCAGAGGCCGCCCTGAAGGAGGCGAGGCGCGTACTGAGGCCCGGCGGCCGCCTCGCTACCGCGGTCTGGGATGCCCCGGAGCGCAACCCCTACGGCTCGATACCCCTGGAAGCCTTGGCTGCAATCGGCCTTGGGGATCGTCCCACTGCCGGAGAGGCCGGGATGTTCCGGCTGTCGGTCGAGGGGGAGGTAGGTGAGCTCCTGCTCTCCGCCGGGTTCAGCGACGTCGAGGTGACACCCGTGCCGGTCAACTTTCGGTTCGGCTCGATCGGGGAACTGGTTGACTGGACCTTGGACCTTTCCCAGCGGATCAGGCGCGGGTTTCGGGAGGGTGCGGTCGGAAGCCTCGAGGAGTTCCAGTCGGAGCTTGAACGGCGGGTCGATCGGTTCACCGGTCGCGACGGCAGCGTTGACTTGCCGGGCACCGCGCTCGTGGCCTCCGGGCGCGCTTGACGACCCACTGGTAGCCTGCCGGATCGATGAGCGGACCCATCTACTACGACAAGGATGCCGACCTCGCACTGCTCGACGGCAAGACCGTCTCGGTGATCGGGTTTGGTTCCCAGGGCCACGCCCACTCCCTCAACCTCAAGGAGTCGGGAGCTGACGTGGTCGTTGGGCTGCGTCCCGGCTCGCGCAGCGCCGAGCGCGCGATGGAGGCAGGGCTCGAGGTTGCCTCTCCGGCCGAGGCCGCCGAGCGCGGTGACCTCGTAATGCTTCTCGTACCGGACGAGAAGCACAGGGCCGTCTGGGAGTCGGAGATCCGCGACGGGCTCGCACCAGGCAACCTGCTGCTGTTCGGACATGGCTTCTCGATCCACTTCGGGGAGGTCGAGGCGCCGGAGGGAACCGACGTCGCGCTCGTCGCGCCGAAGGGCCCAGGACACCTCGTACGCCGTCAGTACACGGAGGGAAGCGGCGTTCCCGGCCTGGTCGCTATCCACCAAGACTCGACTGGTCAAGCACTTCCCCTTGCGCTGGCATACGCGAAGGGCATCGGGTGCACGCGAGGCGGGGTGATCGAGACCTCGTTCCGCGAGGAGACGGAGACCGATCTATTCGGCGAACAGGCAGTCCTCTGCGGCGGCGTCAGCGAGCTTGTCCGCGCTGGCTACGAGACGCTGACGGACGCTGGGTACGACCCGAGGCTTGCCTACTTCGAGTGCCTCCACGAGCTCAAGCTGATCGTCGACTTGATGTACGAGAAGGGCATCACCGGGATGCGCCACTCGATCTCCAACACGGCCGAGTACGGCGACCTGACCAGAGGTCCGCGGGTCATCGGCGATGAGTCGAAGGCGGCCATGAAGGCGATCCTCGGCGAGATCCAGAGCGGTGAGTTCGCGCGCGAGTTCATCGCCGAGAACAACGCCGGCCAGGAGAACTTCAACCGGATGCGCGAAGAGCAGTCCAACCATCTGATCGAGGTCGAGGGACGCAAGCTGCGCTCGATGATGGACTGGATCGACACCGAGTTCCACGAGTAACTCGCGCCCGGCGCGTTACCCTCTGCCCGCTTCGCTAGCCTTCGCGCTCCGATGAGTGGCACCGCCCCCAACCCCTTCATCAAGAAGATTCTCGCGACCGCGGGTCCGACCCCTCTCCCGCCGCGGGTCAGCTCCGTCATGGCGGAGCCGGTGCTCTACCACCGCGACCCGGCTTTTGTCGAGGTATACCAGCGCGTCCTGGAGCGCGTCCCTTACGCCTTCCAGACCGAGAACGACGTCCTGATGTTCGCCTCGACCGGCTCCGGGGCCATGGAATCAGCGGTGATGAACCTCGTCCGCCCGTCGCAGCGCGTTCTCGCATGTGCAACCGGCAAGTTCGGCGAGCGGTGGCTCCAGCTTCTCGACTCGATCTGCGCCGAAGTCGTCCGTTACGAGCCAGGCTGGGGAGTGCGGATCGATGTAGATGAGGTTGATCGCCTGCTGACGGAGAATCCCGGCTGCGAAGTCGTGTTCGCGACGCTCTCCGAGACGTCGACAGGCATCGTCCATGACGTCAGGGCGATCGCCGAAGTTGCTCACCGACACGGCGCGCTCGTTGTGATCGACGCGGTCTCCGGGCTCGGGGCAGCCGAGATGTACCAGGACGAGTGGGGCATCGACGTCGTCGTCTCCGGATCGCAGAAGGCGCTGATGGCACCTCCCGGGATCGGCCTCGCGTCGGTCAACGAGGCTGCACTTGCGCGCGCGGCCAATCAACCGGGCGGCCGCTACTACTTCGACTGGGAGAGAACCGCCAAGGCCCAGCGCAAGAGCCCGCCGGCCAGCCCGTTCACCGCACCGGTCACACTGGTCTCGGCGCTCGATGCGGCTCTCGACATGATCCACGAGGAGGGCATCGCCGATGTCTTCGGCCGCCACGCCTTGCTCGCCAGGGCAACCCGGGCCGGGGCCGCCGCACTCGGCCTCGAGCTTTACGGCGATCCCGACGAGCGCTCCAACGTCGTGACTGCGATCGAGCTGCCGGCAGACATCGACGGTGGGCAGGTTCCGAAGATCCTCCGTGATCGGTTCGGGATCACTGCCAACGGGGGGCAGGACGAGCTCAAGGGCAAGATCCTGCGGGTAGCCCACTGCGGCTACTTCGGGGCGTTCGACATCCTCACCTCGCTGTCAGGTCTCGAGATGACTCTCGACGCACTCGGTCACAGCGTCGATATGGGCGCTGGGGTTGGAGCTGCCCAAAGAGTCTTCCTCGACGCCGGCCTGGCAGCGGAGTAGCAGCGACCGTGGGGGACAGGCCAAAGGTCCTCGTCGCAGAGGAGATCGCTGACTCGGGGGTCGACTTGCTTCGCGAGGTCTGCGACGTTGACGTCGATCTCGGGCTGGAGGCCGACCAGCTCAAGGCGAAGATCGGCGAGTACGACGCCATCCTGATTCGGTCGGCAACAACTCTCGACGAGGCGGTGATCGCCGCCGCCACCAGGCTGAAGGTGATCGGGCGAGCGGGAGTGGGGGTCAACAACGTTGATGTCCCGGCTGCCACGCGCAGGGGCATCATCGTCGCCAACGCGCCCCAGTCGAATGTCGTCGCAGCTGCCGAGCAGACGATCGCACTGATGCTGTCGCTCGCTCGCAACGTGCCGCAGGCCCACTCGGCCCTGACCGACGGTCGTTGGGAACGTTCGAAGTTCGGCGGCGTCGAGGTCTACGAGAAGACTCTCGGCATCATCGGGTTTGGCCGCATCGGCCAGCTCGTTGCCCAGAGAGCCAAGGCCTTTGGGATGA
>JBAXRO010000090.1:0-6666 GCA_037131165.1 Actinomycetes bacterium
CGTCGCCGTCCCAGGCGATCCCGAGATCGGCCCCCTCGTTGACGACGGCATCCATGATGAACCGCCGGTTCTCCTCCAGCAGGGGGTTCGGCTCGTGGTCGGGGAAGTCGCCGTTCGGCTCCCAGTAGGCCTTGACCAACTCGAGGCCGAGCGAGTCGAGAATGCCCCCGACCATCGGGCCGGCCATCCCGTTGCCGCCATCGACCACGACCTTGAGCGGCTTCAGCGCCGAGGTGTCGACCAGTGAAAGGACCCTTTCCGTGAAGCTCCCGGCGATTTCGACCTCGCTGATCGATCCGCCACCCGGCTCCGGCCCGAGTCCGTCGGAGATCAAGTCGCGGATCCCGCCGATGCCGCGGTCCCCGGCCAGGGGGAGGGCGCCCGCCGCGACCAGCTTCGCCCCGGTGTAGCGGGCGGGGTTGTGGGACGCGGTGCACATCAGACCGCCGTCGAGGTCGTGGCTGCCGACCAGATGGTAGAGCTGCTCGGTGGCGATCATCCCGGCGTCGAGGACGTGGGCACCCTCGGCGGCCATTCCCGCTGCGTAGGCGGCGGCCAGCGATGGGGCCTCGTTGCGCATGTCCCGCCCAAGGCCGAGCTTCAGCCCGACGGCGGATCTTCCCGAGAGATTGCCGATCACGCGGGCAAAGGCCCTGCCGATCGAGTGAGCGACGTCCTCGTCGATGTCCTCGCCGGCGATGCCGCGGATGTCGTAAGCCTTGAAGATCGAGGAGGAGGGGGAGTTCATTCGCGGATCGTACCCGTGCGGCCCGTCACCGGTGGCGAGGCTCCTGCGACAATCGCCCGGTGAGCGAACCGAGCAAGCCACGGGTCCTGATCCTCTGCGGGGGACGAGGCACTCGGCTTCAGTCCGGAGGTCGGTCTCTGCCAAAACCGCTCGTTGAGATCGGCGGGTACCCGGTCGTCTGGCACGTGGTGCAGATCTACGCCGCCCACGGATTCGATCGCTTCGAGCTACTGACCGGCCATAGAGCTGCAGAGATCGAGTCGTTCGTGCAGACGGCCGACTGGCCGGCCGGCATCGCGATCGAATGCGTGGACACCGGCGAGGACACTCCAACCGGCGGTCGCGTCCGCAGGGCGGTGGAGGCAGGCTCCGGTGGCCCGGTCTGCGTCACCTACGCCGACGGCGTCGCTGACATCGACCTCAACTCGTTGCTTCGGTTCCATCGTGAGCAAGGCGCTGCCGCGACGATGACGGTCGTGAGGCCGGAGCTCCCGTTCGGGGTGGCGATGATGGATGGGGACCGGATCTCTGGCTTCACGGAGAAGCCGAAGTCTGAGCACTGGATCAACGGAGGCTTCATGGTCCTTGAGGAGGACGCCCAGCAGGCGATCGGGCCAGACGACGTACTCGAGCGGGCCCCGATGGAGCGGCTCGCCGAGGGCGGCCGCCTTGCCGGCTACCGCCACGACGGCTTCTGGTTCTGCATGGATACCTACAAGGATCAGATCGCGCTCAACGACCTGTGGGAAGATGGGAGTCCTCCATGGCGCAATTGGACTTGAACGGACGCTCGGTCTTCGTGACCGGGGCCTACGGCCTCCTTGGCTCCTGGCTGGTGCGCGCCCTGCTGGACCGCGGTGCCGACGTGACCGTCCTCAGGCGCGACATAACGGCGCGCTCGGCTCTCGTCCTCTCCGGCGATGAGCAGCGCTGCTCGGTCGTGACCGGTGACCTCTGCGAACCGGGCCTGATCGAACGGGCGATCGGGGAGTACGAGTGCGAGCTCGTCTTCCATCTGGCGGCGCAGACGATCGTTCCTGTGGCCAATCGCTCGCCGGTCGGAACCTTCGAGACCAACGTCAAGGGCACCTGGGTCCTGCTCGAGGCCTGCCGGGCCCAGCGCGTCGCGGGTGTTGTGGTCGCGGCTTCCGACAAGGCTTACGGGACTTCCGACGAACTGCCCTATCGCGAGGAGATGGCGCTTCGGCCGCTGTTCCCGTACGACGCGAGCAAGGCCGCTGCCGACCTGATCGCCCGGTCCTATTTCCACACCTGGGGCCTCCCGGTGGCCGTGACGCGATTTGCGAATCTCTATGGCGGCGGCGACCTCAACCGGTCACGGTTGATCCCCGAAGCGATCTCCGCTGCCCTCGCGGGACGGGCTCCGGTTATTCGGTCCGATGGTTCCCCTGAGCGCGACTACCTGCACGTTGAAGATGCTGTCGAGGCCTACCTCGCGATCGCGTCCGCAGTCGTCGAGGGTCCCGCAGCTGGTCTCGCGATCAACGCCGGGCATGGCGAGCCGATCAGCGTGCTCGAGGTTGTCAGGACGATCTGCGAACTGATCGGTTCGGACCTCGAACCGGACGTCCGGGGCGAGGGACCACCTCTCGGGGAGATCCCGAGGCAGTGGGTCGATCCTTCGCTGATCAGGCAGCTCACCGGCTGGGAGGCGAAGCTGTCACTCCGCGAGGGCCTTGAGCGCACGATCGCCTGGTATCGGGAGAACCCCGGATCGCTCCCGCCCGGTCCACCGCCGCGCAGCAGTTAGACTCGCCCAGCTATGGCAGGCCATTCCAAGTGGGCTTCGATCAAGCACAAGAAGGCGGTCGTCGACAGTCGCCGCGGTGCCCAGTTCACAAAGCTGGCTCGTGCGATTACGGTTGCGGCCAAGGAGGGAGGAGGCGATCCAGCCGGGAACGCGTCGCTGGCGACCGCGATCCAGAAGGCCAAGGACGCCTCGATGCCCAAGGACAACATCGAGCGGGCGATAGCGAAGGGCACAGGGGCCGGAGCGGATGCCGACGCGATCGAGCGCGTGGTCTATGAGGGCTACGGCCCCGGCGGAGTGGCACTGCTCGTCGAGGCCCTGACCGACAATCGCAATCGCACGGGATCGGATGTGCGCCACATCTTCAGCAAGGCAGGCGGGAACCTCGGCGAACCCGGTTCGGTCGCGTACCTGTTCGAAAAGCGCGGGGTCGTCAGGGTCGACGGAAGGCGATTCAGTGAGGACGATCTGCTGGCCGCGATCGACGCTGGGGCAAGCGACATCATCCACGAGGACGATCTGGTGGAGGTCATCTGCGAGCCGACGCTGACATCCAAGGTCCGCGAGGCGCTCGAGGCGGACGGTGTCGAGGTGCAGGGCTCTGAGCTGAGCTACCGACCGGCGACGACTGTCCAGCTCGACGAGGAGAAGGCAGGCAGCCTGATCCGCCTGGTCGAGTCGCTCGAGGACAACGACGATGTCGAGGCGGTTCACGCCAACTTCGAGATCGACGCCGAAGTTCTCGAGAAGTTGACCGGCCCCTGACGCTCCCGGCACAACGGGCGTCAGTTGTCCGACGCCGTGCGCAGAATCAATCCCAGTGGTGACAATCGGGATCGATCCAGGCACGGCCAACACCGGGTTCGGAGTTGTGCGCAGCGAGAAGGGGCGAATGCGCGCGCTCGACGGCGGGGTGATCTCGACCCGGCCCGACGCCCCGCTCGAGGAGCGGTTGCTTGCCATCCACTCCCGAGTGACGGAACTGATCGTCGAGCACACGCCGGGGGCGATGGCCATAGAGGACCTCTACTTCGGCCGTAACGTCAGCTCGGCCCTCGCGGTAGGACAGGCCAGGGGCGCCGTGATCCTCGCGGCAGCTCAGGCGGGGATCCCGTGCAGGTCCTACACCCCGCAGCAGATCAAGGCCGCGGTCTGTGGCAGCGGGCGTGCCGACAAGAGCCAAGTTGCGGCGATGGTGCAGAGGTTGCTCTCGCTGACCGAACTGCCCACCCCGGATCACGCTTCCGATGCCCTCGCCGCTGCGATCTGTCACTGCGCTCAGGTCCCCGCACTGGAGGCCATCCGATGATCGCGCTCATCTCGGGTACCGTCGCGGCAGTGACCGAGTCCCAGGTCGTCGTGAATTGCGGCGGCGTCGGGTATCTCCTTCATGTCTCCGACCAGACGCTCCATGCGATTCCCCAGCAGGGGAGCGAAGTACGGCTGCACACCCACCTGGTCGTGAGGGACGACTCGATGAGCCTGTTCGGCTTCGAGTCGCTCGAGGAGCGCGATCTGTTCCTCGCGCTTACAGGAGTTCCCTCAGTCGGGCCGAAGCTCGCAATGGCGGTCGTCGGCAGCGCACCGCCAAGTGCCTTGGCCGCTTCGATCGCCTCGGGTGACGCAGCAAGGCTGCAGTCGGTTCCCGGGGTTGGAAAGCGCACGGCCGAGCGCATTTGCCTCGACCTGAGGGATTCGCTCGCGGCTGCCGGAGTGGGAGTCCCGGAAGCGGGCCCGGGCTCCGATCGCGCTGTCGCCCGTGACGCCCTGCTCGGCTTGGGCATGGCCGAACGCGAGGTCGAGGCCCTGCTCGATCAGGCTGAGGGAGACACCGCCGAGGAACTCATCCAAGGTGCCCTCAAGCTCTCCAAGAGTCGATGACTGAACGGATCCAGACACCTGAGGAACTTCCGGGAGACGACTTCGATCTCTCCCTGCGGCCGAAGCGGCTCGCGGATTTCGTCGGTCAGGCTCCGGTCCGCGAGCAGCTCAACGTCGCGATCGAGGCGGCCGTCGAGCGCAACGAGCCCCTCGACCACGTCCTGCTCGCGGGTCCGCCCGGTCTCGGCAAGACATCGCTGGCCCAGATTGTCGCCTCCGAGCTCGACGTGGCTTTCGTGCCGACGGCGGGTCCTGCGCTCGAGCGCAAGGCCGACGTGGCAGCGATCCTCAGCGCCCTCGAACCACGCTCAGTGCTCTTCGTCGATGAGCTCCACCGCCTTCCTCGAGCTTTGGAAGAGACGCTCTACCCGGCGATGGAGGATCAGCAGATCCCGATCACAGTTGGGCAGGGTGCCGGAGCCAGGGTCGTCACGCTCGACGTGGCCCCGTTCACTCTCGTCGGGGCGACCACGAGGGCAGGACTGCTCAGCCGCCCGCTCAGGGATCGGTTCGGCATCCAGCACCGCCTTGAGCACTACGGAATGGATGATTTGGCGCTGATCGTCGAGAGGTCCGCGGGGCTGCTCGGCCTCGAGATCGACACGGAGGGCGCGAACGAGATCGCGAGGCGCAGCAGGGGTACTCCCCGGGTGGCAAACCGACTCCTGCGCAGGGTCCGCGACCACGCTCAGGTAGCCCGCGAGAGCGTCGTGACTGTTTCTGTGGCGGAGGAGGGCCTCGCGGCACTCGAGGTGGACAGTGCCGGCCTCGACCGGCTCGACAGGGCGATCCTCGAAGCGGTTTGCGTCACATTCAGGGGAGGTCCGGTGGGGCTGTCGACCCTTGCCGCTGCCGTCTCGGAAGAGCCCGACACACTCGAGGATGTCTACGAGCCCTACCTGCTCAAGCTCGGCATGCTTTCGAGGACACCCCGGGGCCGGGTGGCCACAAGGACCGCGTTCGAACACCTTGGCCTCGCGGCGCCCGATTCGACCGATCGGCTTTTCGAGAGCTGATTGCGACCTCCGCCGCCTTCCCGATCGAACGCTAATCTCGCAATCCAATGGCCTATCCCTTCATCTGCCCCAACTGCGGTCATCGCTCCAGCCGGAGCGACAGGCATTCCGGTTTTCGACGTGAAGCGCCGGGCTGCAAGGAATGTGGGCATGGGTTCCTTTTCGAACTGCTCGACGACTACTACCCGGCTCCGAATGCCGCGCTCTTCACAGCCGACCGGGAGGGTCGACTGATCGGCTGCGGTCACGGTTCGTTCGAGCTGACGGGGCTCTCCGAGGAGAAGGTGATCGGTCGCGAGGCGCGCGAGGTGCTCGGCCTCAAGTTCGACGGTGCCGAAGACACTGTCGGGACTGTCCTCGAGTGGGGCGTAAGGGCCTTGGGAAAGCCGGTCGAGGTCAACGCCGAGGGAGATCTCCCGGCTCGCGCGACGGCCGATCTCTTCCCCGCCTATGACGAGGACGGCGGCCTCCTCATCGTGCTCACTCCGGTTTCCGGTTAGGCTCGCACCCCAGCAATGTCTCCAAAGCGGCGCACAACTCTGATCCTGCTGCTCGTGGCAGGCCTCTTGGCCGGTTCGCTCGCTGTGATCTTCAGCCAGCCGACGAAGCTCGGGCTGGACCTCAAGGGCGGTGTCGAACTCGTCTACCAGGGCCAGCCGACGCCGCAGGCCAAGGTTGACGCCAAGTCGATCGACCGTGCGATCGAGATCATGCGCGAGCGAGTCGACGCCCTCGGCGTTGCCGAGCCCGAGATCCAGCGATCCGGCTCCGACCAGATCACCGTCGGCCTGCCGAGCGTCACGAACGTACGGCGCGCCCAGGAACAGGTTGGATCACCGGCCCAGCTCGTCTTCTACGACTGGGAGAACAACGTCTACGCTCCCAACGGCAAGCTGGCTGCCCCTCAGCTTCCGCTCAAGGACCCCGGAGCCGTCCGCGTGATGACGGCTTCCGGCGACCCCTCGGCTGGCCTCTCACTGCTGAAGGCCGTCACGATGGCCTCCGAGCAGAAGCCGAGCAGCCGAGACAACATCTCGCGCGTCGGCCCGCAGTACTGGCTTTTCGACTCCAGCGGCAAGAAGCTGATCGCCGGTCCGGACGCAACGGTCAAGGACCTCGTGTCCGAGCTTCCGGGCAAGAAGGCCCTGGATGGATGTACATATGTATGTATGTATACATATGTATGTATGTATGTATACATATGTATGTATGTATGTATGTATGTATGTATGTATGTATGTATGTATGTA
>JBAXRO010000091.1:0-6618 GCA_037131165.1 Actinomycetes bacterium
GAGCACACAGCCGCTCTCCGCTGTGAAGCACGACCTGATCTCCCTGCCGAGCTCGCTGCGGACCGGGATGTTCTGCAGGTTCGGGTCGGTGGAGGAGAGCCGGCCGGTGGCGGTCGCCGCTTGGTGGAAGGTGGTGTGGATCCGCCCGTCGGTTGGATCGACGAGCTTGGGCAGGGCATCGAGGTAGGTGCTGACCAGCTTGGTCGTCTCCCTCCATCGCTCCACCAGAGGGACGATCGGGTGCTCGTCGCGGATCGATTGGAGGACCCTCGCGTCGGTCTACTAGCCGGTCTTGCCCTTGCGATTCTTCGTCAGGCCCAGTTTCTCGAACAGGATCGCCCCGAGCGGTTGGGGCGACCCGCCCGAGAACTCCTCGCCGGCCTGCTCGTGGATCTGGCGTTCGAGATCCGCCGTCTCACTGCGGACCCTGACGGCAATCTCCTCGAGCTTGTCGGTGTCGAGCCTGATCCCGACCTGCTCCATTTGCCTCAGAACAGCAATCGCGGGCAGCTCGACATCCTCGAACAGCTCGGTCAGACCCTGCTCGGCCAGCTTCGGCTGCTGGATCGAGGCGAGCGCTTGGGTGCGGACCGCATCGCAGGCCGCAGGGTCGTCGCCTGCCACCGTCACCCCGGCCTCCAGCGCGAGCTCCTCCAACGGGTAACCACGGCGTGCCGGGTCGAGCAGGTGGGCCGCGATCATCGTGTCGTGAGCGATGCGTTCGGGCACGGTCCCGAGCGCCTTGGCGTCATGGAGGACGAGAGCTCTCCTCGAGAGGGCCTCGACCACCTCGGCCGCGGACCGGGCGACGCCGGCGATCACATCGATGCCATCGGCCGTGGCAGCGAAGTGGACGTCGCTCTCATCGGCGAACAGTGCTCCCTCCGGTGCCTCGGGGACCGCCACGGCGACTGCGAGCGGCCCTTTACCGAGCTTGGCCGCAGCGGCCGCAGTTCCTTCCTTGACGGTCGGTTCGATCCCGCTGGGTTCGACCGGGGCATCGGTCGCCTCGCCCCCGAGCGCCTCCTCGAGCCGGCGCAGCGGCTCGCGCAGCTCCCAGCGCCTGAAGGTCTCCCTCAGCAGCGCGGGATCGGGGATCCCGTCAGGCAGGTCAGCCGTCTCGAGCTCGAGCGGCAGCTCGCGCTGGGCTGTTGCGAGGTCGCGGCACAGCCTTGCGATCTCGCCATGCTCGCGAAGGTTCTCCTGGCGCTTCGGTCCCTTGACCTGGTCGATGTGAGCAAGCACCTCCTCGAGCGAACCGAACTCCTGGAGCAGTGCCGCCGCCGTCTTCTCGCCGACACCGGGAACACCTGGGAGGTTGTCGGAGCTGTCGCCCTTGAGCCCGATCAGGTCCGGAATCAACTCCGGCGGCACTCCATAGCGCTCGATCACCGCTTCGCGGTCGTAGGCCTTGGTGTCTGTGACCCCTCGGCCAGTCGCGAGCACCGTCACTCCCTCGTCGACCAGCTGCAGGGCGTCCCTGTCCCCGGTCACGATCGTGACCTGGCGCCCTTGTGCCTTGGCCCGCTCGGCGAGGGTGGCGATCACGTCGTCGGCCTCGAAACCCCCGAGCGAGGCATTGATGTGCCCGAAGGCCTCGCACAGCGGTTCGAGCTTTGGCCACTGCTCCTTGAGCAGGTCCGGCCTCGAGACCCGGGTCGCCTTGTAACCGGGGTACTGCTCGCGACGACCGGAGTGACCGGCGTCCCATGCGACCACGGTCGGGCGGAATCCGTTCTCCCCGATCAGCTTCGTCAGCATCTGGGCCAAGCCGAGGATCGCGTTGGTCGCCTCACCCTTGGAAGTGGCGATCGTCTCCGGCAGGGCGTAAAAGGCTCGATAGGCGAGCGAGCTGCCGTCGATCAGGACCAATTGCGGTGGCTGATGGGCCATCGCGAGGGACGCTACCGACGCGGGCGGCAACAAGCGACTTCGACGACCGGCGATCCGGCCCGGCACCGGAACCGTATGATCGTCGGCAAGGGGCGTTCCGATTCCCCGCGTCCCAAAAACCAACCACACTCCCGAGAGATGTCAACAACAAGCGCCCAGTACACCCTCACGATCCGAGTCGAGCTCCTTCACCACCCGGGCATGCTCGGGTCGGTAACCACCGCCATCGGTAACTCCGGTGGCACGATCGGAGCGGTTGACCTCGTCGAGGTCGAGGGCGACGTCACCCTTCGCGACATCACGGTCATGGCGGCCGACCGCGCCCACTGGGACCGGATCATCGACTCGATCAATTCCGTGGAGGGGGCCCATGTCGTCGACACGACCGACCGGACCTTCCTGATGCACGTCGGCGGGAAGATCGAGCAGCACAACAAGCACGCCGTCAAGACGAGGGACGACCTGTCGATGGCCTACACGCCCGGGGTCGCCCGAGTGTGCAAGGCCATCGCCGACGAGCCCGACAAGGCCTTCCAGTACACGATCAAGCGCAACACGGTGGCGATCGTCTCCGACGGCACCGCCGTTCTCGGACTCGGCGACATCGGGCCGCGCGCCGCAATGCCGGTGATGGAGGGCAAGGCCGTCCTGCTCAAGGAGTTTGCCGGCGTCGACGGGTTCCCGATCTGCCTGGACACGACCGACGTCGACGAGATCGTCGCGACCGTCAAGGCGATCGCCCCGACATTCGGTGGCATCAACCTCGAGGACATCGCGGCGCCTCGCTGCTTCGAGATCGAGGACCGGCTGCGCGAGGACCTCGACATCCCCGTCTTCCATGACGACCAGCACGGAACCGCGGTCGTCGTGCTGGCAGCACTGATGAACGCGGCCAAGCTCGTCAACAAGGAACTCTCGGATATGAAGGCCCTGGTCGTCGGGCTCGGGGCCGCTGGAGTCGCGGTGACCAAGATCATGATCGCCGCCGGCCTCACCGACATCATCGGCTGCGACTCCAAGGGAGCGCTCCACACCGACCGCGCCGACTACGTCGACGGCTCGATGACAGACATCAAGCGCTGGTACGCGGAGTCCACCAACGCCGAGAAGCGCGACGGCGGGCCTGGCGACGTGATCGACGGCTGCGACCTGTTCATCGGGCTGTCCGGGGCGAGGGTGATGGAGCCTGAAGCCCTCGCGAGGATGGCCGACGACTCGATCGTCTTCGCGATGGCCAACCCGGATCCGGAGATCGCGCCCGAGGAGGCCGAGAAGTACGCCCGCATCGTCGCCACGGGCCGCTCCGACTACCCCAACCAGATCAACAACGTGCTGTGCTTCCCCGGCCTGTTCCGGGGAGCACTCGACGTCAGGGCGCAGGACATCACCGAGGGCATGAAGGTCGCGGCAGCCGAGGCGATCGCCGCGATCGTCAAGCCTGAGGAGCTCGCATCCTGCTACATCATCCCGTCGGTATTCAACCGTGAGGTGGCCCCGGCCGTAGCAGAGGCAGTGGCCCGCGTCGCGCGGGCCGAAGGCGAGGCGCAGGCCGGCCATCAGGTCGGGTTCGCCAACGCCGACTCAGAACAACTGCACGCCCAGAGCTGATCGCCGGGCGGGCGAAGGGAGCCCCCGATGAAGATCACAGTCACTGGCGCAACCGGAATGATCGGCCGCAAGCTGGTCGCCGAGCTCAAGGAGCGAGGCGATGAAGTCACCGTTCTCTCGCGCAATCCCGATTCCGCAAGCGCAACCCTCGGCGTCGAGGCAATCGCATGGAACCCGGACAGCGAAGAGGCTCCCCCCGAGGCCCTCGCCGGACGCGACGCAGTAGTGCACCTCGCCGGCGAGAGCGTCGCCCAGCGCTGGACCGCCAAGTCCAAGGAGGCGATCCGCAGTTCCAGGGTCGACGGGACGGCCAACCTAGTCGCAGGGATGCGTCAGGCCTCCCCCCGTCCGAAGGTCTTCATCTCGGGGTCGGCCGTCGGCTGGTACGGGCCGCGTGGAGCGGAGCCGATCGACGAGACCGCCGGCCCTGGCAGTGACTTTCTCGCCGAAGTCTGCGTGGCGTGGGAGCGAGCGGCCGAGGAGGCGCAGGAGCTCGGGCTCAGGACCGTGCTGCTGCGCACCGGGATCGTGCTTACGGCTGACGGTGGGGCGCTCGGGCGGATGCTCCCGCCCTTCAAGGCCGGAGTTGGCGGACCGGTCGCCGGCGGCGCCCAGATGATGCCGTGGATCGCGGTTGACGACGTCGTCGGCCTGATCCTCGCTGCGCTCGACGGAGACGAGCGTTGGTCGGGTCCGATCAACGCGAGCGCCCCGAGCCCGGCCAGCAACCGGGACTTCTCCAAGACGCTCGGCAAGGTCTTGAGCCGCCCCTCCTTCTCTCCCGTTCCGGCATTCGCCCTGAAGGCGATGTACGGCGAAATGGCGCAGATCGTCCTGACCGGACAGAACGCGATCCCGGCCAAGGCCACTGAGCTCGGCTACAAGTGGCGCCGGCCGGATCTGGAGCAGGCACTGCGCTCGATCCTCGGGCGCTGACGCACCCGGGCCGGCAGGCGTCGGCCCGGTCAGCCGCTGGCTTGGTTGTTGGGAGTCGGCGAGGCGACGAGCTTCGGCGTCTTCAGCTCTCCGGCAAACACGATCCGCCCGTCCTTTATCCGGAAGCGGCTGTACACGCGCTTTGACCAGTCGCCTTTGCGGCCAACCCTGTACTCACCGATGGCCGCGCTGCGGTGGCCCTTCCCCACTGCGCAGGCGACGACCGCCCGACGGGTCTTCCCGGCCCGTGCCGGTGCCAGCTTGGTCTCCTTGAAAGCCCTGTTGATGCACCTGAGGGCAAGCTCGGCCGCCGCGTAGGCCGAGGCGACGTAGGGCGAGCGGAGGTTGCCCGGCAGGCCGCCGACCTTGCCCAACACTTGGCGTCCGAGGGGTGGCTGGGCCTCGAGCGGGCCGACCGGCACCGTCAGGGTTACGCGCTTCGCGGTCCCCGGTCTGATTCCGCCGCGGGCGGGGTTGGCGAAGGCCGGTGTCGCCAGGGCGTCAGGGAGGTAGATCTTCGAGCGGCGGTTACGCCTCGCGATGTCGTCCACCACCCTGACGGAGGTCGAGCCGGGTTGCCCGGAGTAGAGGATGCACCCGGCAGTCGCCTTCCTGAGCTGCCGCCGGTAGCCCTCGTCGCGCGGATCCACGGTCCCCGCGAATCGCACCCTCATCCCTCGTGGGGCTGCCTCCGAGGCAGCGATCGCAGACAGCCCTGCGCCGTAGGTCGATCCGTCGTCGACGATCCCCAGTCCGCGGCAGCGGTCGCCTCTCGCGAGAGCGGCGATCACCGCACCCTGGAGGGAGTCCCTCGCAACGAGCCGGGCAAGCGTCCTGCGGCCGGACGGGTAGTACTGGTAGGGAGCTCCGGGTCCGGCCCCCACTCCCGGCATCGTCAGGCCCTCCGCCGTCGAGGCCGGGGAAAGCTGGAGGATGCCCAGCTGATTGAGGATCGGGAGCGCCACCGCAGTGGCACCCGAGTCGTACTCGCCGATGTAAGCGAGCGTGGTCGGATTGGTCGATGCTCGTCTCGCGTTTGCCGCGACGATCGCCGGGTCCCAACCGGTGGCTACCGAACTGGAGTCGTCGAGAGGGAGATAGCGGACCCTGTAGCCACGCTGCAGTCCCCTGAGGTCGTACACGGCGCCGCGGATCGCCCTCTCGACCAATCGGGTCTGCTCACTCTGCGGGCCACGCTTGGGGAGGCTCGACCAGATCGTTGCCACCGGTTTGCTGACCGGCTTGGCCTTTGGCTGCTCTCCGCAGCCCGGGAGCACGACCGCCAGCAACACGGCGATCGCCGACCGCCTAAACCTCATCGCAGCGTCCCGAACGGCTTGATGGAACCGGGGGTCACGACCCATTCGACGACAGGTGCGTCGAGAGCGTTTCCGACCGGCGTGAGTTCAACCCGACCGAAGTCGGTCCGGACGGCGCGGATCGAGTGCAGTGCCTTCGCTGTGGCCGCACGCAAGTCGTCACCGGTCTGACTCGGCCCTGCCGTCCGTGAACCGGCCCCGATCGCGTCGAGCAGGAGGTCCATCGCTGCGCTGGCGTTTGCCGCGCCGGGCAGCGGCGGCCTTCCTGTCTGCTTGCGGAACCGCTCAACGAACCCCGCCATACCGGACTGTGATTCGGCCGAGGGAACCAAGCCTGAGAACGACCGAGTGCTCCCCTTGACTGCCGGCAGGCTTGCAAGAACGTCTTGGGGCACAGCCGGCCCTGCGACCATCAGCTGCCGGCTCCCGCTGGTTCGTACCGCCCGCCAGAGTTCCTGTTCGCCAAGGCCTGCCGCGCTCCCCCACGCGATCGCGTCGGCGCCCGAGACCCGGGCCTCCTCGACCACGGACGGCCAGTCGGCCTGGTCGCCGACGACCGACTTGCGGCCCGCGAAGCGGAGCCCCGACGCAGCAGCGAACCGGCTCAGCGCAGAGCTGAAGGCGACGCCGTCCGTGTCGCCCGAATCGATCGCATAGATGCTTCGCACCCCGCGCCTGCCGAGCGACTCGAGGGCGAGCTTCGCGATCCGCGTGTCGTCGGCCGTGAGCCTCGCGAAGTTGCGACCGTAGACGTCGGCCCTCGGGTAGTACTTGGCCGGCGCCCCCGGGAAGTCCAGGTCCCTCTGCGTCAGCGGCGTTGCCGCGGCAAGTGCCGAGACGGACGTGACGCCTCCGGAATTCA
>JBAXRO010000092.1:0-6394 GCA_037131165.1 Actinomycetes bacterium
TCGCAGGCGAAGCGCACTGAAGCCTGCGCAGGCCGCTTTGCCGTTCTTGCCTGAAGGATCCAGAGTCGACCCCGCTCGATCGTGAACTCGACGTCCTGGATGTCGCGGAAGTGCTGCTCGAGGCCGGACAGGATGCCCTTGAGCTCCGCATGGACTCCGGGCATGGCCTTGGCGAGGTCGGAGAGGGGGAGGGCGTTCCTGGATCCCGAGACCACGTCCTCTCCCTGGGCGTTGGCCAGCCAGTCCCCGCTCGGCTCAGGTCCCCCGGTGAGTTCATCGCGGCTGAAGGCGACCCCCGAACCCGAGTCCTCTCCGAGATTGCCGAACACCATCGCCTGGACGTTCACCGCGGTTCCCCACTCGTCGGGGATGCGGTGGATACGGCGGTAATCGATCGCCCTGCGTCCGTTCCACGATGCGAACACGGCCGCGATCGCCTCGAACAGCTGCTCGCGGGGGTCCTCGGGGAAGGGGCGCCCGCTTGCGGTCTCGATCAGTCGACTGAAGCGGCCCACCAGATCGCGCAGCGACTCGACCGTGAGGTCAGTGTCGAGCACGGCCCCCGATGCGTGCTTCACGAATTCAATCTCATGCTCCAGCCGTTCGCCGGGGACGGCCCTGACCACGCTCGCGAACATCTGGACGAGCCTGCGGTACGAATCCCACGCGAAACGGGGATCTCCCGATGACCGGGCCAGACCCTCGACCGATTGCTCGCCCAGCCCGAGGTTGAGGACCGTGTCCATCATCCCGGGCATCGAGACGCGACCCCCGGAGCGGACTGAGACGAGCAGCGGACCCGCGGGCTGTCCCAGCCTGCGGTCAGCACCCTGTTCGAGCCTGTCGATCGCTGCGTCGATCTCGTCGATCAGGTCCTTGGAGATGCTGCCTCGCTCGAGGTAATCCAGGCAGGCCTCGGTCGTCACTGTGAACCCGTCAGGGACCCTTTCCGGGCCGAGCAGCCCGACCATCTCGGCAAGGTTGGCGCCCTTGCCGCCAAGCAGGTCTCGCATCGAAGCCGAGCCATCGGAGAATCGGTTGACCAAGCGTTTCTGCATGCGCAGACCACGCTAACCCCGAGCCGGTGTGCGGTGGGAAGAGTGAGGACGCCAACGCGCATCTCCCTGATCGCACGATCGGCGGCCTCCCAGCTCGGCTACGCTGCGCTGATGAAACTGATCAAGGCACTCTGCGGTCCGTTCTTCGTCTTCGCCGGGGCGATGCACTTCATCAGCCCGGGCTTCTACCTGCGGATGATGCCCCCGTGGCTGCCCGCTCACGAGGCGATGAACTACGCCAGCGGTGCTGCGGAGATCGTCGGCGGGGCGGCGCTGATCCACCCCGACCCGCGTGTCCGGCGCTTCGGTGGGGTCTTTACGATCGCCACCCTGCTTGCCGTCTACCCGGCGAACATCCACATGGCCTTGAACCCCGACGACTTCAAGGACATCCCGCCCGCGGCATTGTGGGCACGGTTGCCGTTCCAGGCGGTCTTCGTCGCCTGGGTCGTCGGTGCGATGCGCCGCTAGGCAGCGCGCGGGCCGAGCTTCACCGGCAGTGTCTTCAGCTGGTTGACGAAGCCCGACATGACCCAGGTCGGCTCGCCGTCGAGTTCCATCCCGGGGTAGCGGGCGAAGGTCTCTTCGAGCAGGATCTTCAGCTCCAGTCGTGCGAGCGCGGCTCCGAGGCAGAAGTGCCGCCCACCCGCGCCGAACGACTGGTGAGTCGGGTTGCGCTCGACGTCGAAGTCGTCGGGGTTGTCGAACTCGTCCTCGTCACGACCGGCTGCCGGGTACCACATGACGACCTTGTCGCCCTTCGCGATCTTCTGGCCCCTGATCTCGGTGTCCTTCGTGGCGGTCCTGCGGAAGTGAGCGAACGCCGGGAACATCCTCAGGGACTCCTCTACCGTGCTCGGTACGAGGTCCATGTTCGCGATCAGCTTCGCTTTCTGGTCCGGATTCTCGAGCAGTGCCTTGACGGCGCTGGAGTAGGTCGACTTGGTGCTGTCGTTGCCGGCTGCCATCAGCAGGAAGAAGCCCATCACGATCTCGTGCTCCTCGAGTTTCTCGCCGTCGACCTCGGCGTGGACGAGCACGCTGGTCAAGTCGTCGGTCGGGTTCTCCCGCCGCTCGGCGATCAGTTCGTGCGCCTTCTGGAAGACGATGGGCAGGTCGCGCTCGCGAATCGTGTCAAGACCCTCGGGGTTGATGTCGGGGTCGTTGGCGGCGAGGATCGTGTTGATCAGGTTCGACCACATCAGGACGTCTTCGTCGGCGATGCCCATGAAGCCGCAGATCACCCTCGCGACAACCGGCTGTGCGATCGAGTGGACGATGTCGCAGCCTTCTTCGCCGTCGAGCTTGTCCAGCTCGTCGCGGACGATCGAACGGATCTCGTCTTCGTGCATCGCGATCCGCTTTGGGGTGAAGCCGCGCTGGAACAGGGCCTTGAGCCTGTCGTGCTTGGGCGGGTCCATCGCGATGAACATGCTCTGCATCAGTTCGAGGGGAAGGCCATTGGTCGCGGCCGTGATGCCCCCGATCTCGGAGGAGAACGTCTCCCAGTCGCGGCTGACGAGCCGCAGGTCGTCGGCCTTGACGAGCGACCAGAACCCCGGCTCTTCGGGGAAGTCCTGCATCTCCTCGGTCCAGTGGACAGGGCACTCGTTCCGCAGTCGCTTGAAGAACGCGTGCGGGGGGCCTTCCTGCCACATCTCCTCGTCGAAGACGGGAGTCCCCTCGAGAGGGACTTCTTCTGCGGACATTTCTCCTGCGGACATGGTTCCTCCGAGTGTCAGGGACGGGCAACTTCGATTATGCCAAACTTGACGGAGGCGTCAACTTTGTCTTGGCGCCCGGTCGGGTCCCGCAGGGCCGGAGGGCGTTCCTGTCTCCACACGGCTACCCTCTTGACTCGTCAGTCAACGAAATCACGGACACATGAGGAGTCGGTAGATGCCAGCCACAGACGCACTCGTCTTCGACGCGCTCCGCACGCCCCGCGGCAAGGGCAAGCAGAACGGGTCGCTTCACAACACCAAGCCGGTTGATCTGGTCGTCGGACTGATGCACGAGATGCTCGTCCGCAACGACCAGCTCGACCCCAACGCGGTCGACGACGTCGTTCTCGGTTGCGTGACTCCGGTCGGTGACCAGGGTGCCGACATCGCCAAGACCGCGGCGATCAAGGCCGGTCTCCCCGACACCGTCGCAGGCGTTCAGCTCAACCGCTTCTGCGCATCCGGGCTCGAGGCGGTCAACATCGCCGCCCAGAAGGTCGCCTCCGGCTGGGAGGACCTCGTCTTCGCCGGTGGAGTCGAGTCGATGTCGCGTCTGCCGATGGGCACCGACGGCGGAGCTTGGGCGATGGACCCGGAGACGAACTTCGACACCTCGTTCGTCCCTCAGGGAATCAGCGCCGACCTGATCGCGACCGTCGAGGGCTTCACCCGTGACGACGTCGACTCCTATGCGGTCCGCTCCCAGGACCGTGCGTCCAAGGCTCAGGCCGAGGGGCGCTTCAAGGGTTCGGTCGTCCCCGTCAAGGACCTCAACGACCAAGTCGTGCTCGACCACGACGAGTTCATCCGCGCGGGAACGACGGTCGAGACGCTCGGCGGCCTCAACCCGTCGTTCGCCGCGATGGGCGAGATGGGCGGGTTCGACGCAGTCGCGCTCCAGAAGTACCACTGGATCGAGAAGATCGAGCACGTCCACACGCCCGGCAACTCGTCCGGAATCGTCGACGGCGCGGCGCTGGTCGCAATCGGCAACGAGCAGACCGGCGAGAGGCTCGGCCTCAAGCCGCGCGCACGGATCCTCGCCACCGCCCTTTCCGGTGCGGATCCGACGATCATGCTGACCGGGCCCGCACCGGCAGCCCGCAAGGCACTCGAGAAGGCCGGCCTGACGAAGGACGACCTCGACCTGGTCGAGATCAACGAGGCGTTCGCGGCCGTCGTCCTGCGTTTCGTCAAGGACATGGACCTCGACATGGAAAAGGTCAACGTCAACGGCGGAGCGATCGCGATGGGTCACCCGCTCGGCGCAACCGGGGCGATGATCCTCGGGACGATCATCGACGAGCTGCACAGGACTGGTGGCCGCTACGGCCTCTGCACCCTTTGCGTCGGCGGTGGCATGGGAATCGCGACTGTGGTGGAGGCGATCTGAGCATGGCTGAGAGCAAGACCATCAAGTGGGAGCAGGACGCAGACGGCGTCGTAATCCTGACCCTCGACGACCCGAACCAGTCGGCCAACACGATGAACCGTGACTACGGCGAGTCGATGGCCGCCACGGTCGAGCGGCTCGAGGCCGAGAAGGACAGCATCAAGGGAGTCGTCATCACCTCCGCGAAGAAGACCTTCTTCGCCGGCGGTGACCTCAATGACCTCAAGACGGCCAAGCCCGAGCAGGCAGCGGAGCTTGAGGAGATGGTGCGCGAGCTCAAGCGCCAGCTCCGGGTCATCGAGACCCTCGGCAAGCCGGTCGTCGCCGCCATCAACGGTGCGGCACTCGGCGGCGGGTTGGAGATCACCCTCGCGGCCCACTACCGCGTTGCTGTCGACTCGCCGGCGGTGAAGGTCGGATTCCCAGAGGTCCAGCTCGGCCTGTTGCCGGGAGCCGGCGGGGTTACGCGCATCGTCAGGATGCGCGGCATCACCGAGGGCCTGATGAGCTGGTTGCTCCAAGGCAAGCAGTACAACGCAGCAAAGGCCAAGGAGATGGGTGTGATCGACGAGCTCGTCGCCTCCCAGGAAGATCTGGTGCCAGCCGCGAAGAAGTGGATCGAGGCCAACCCGGAGGCCGTCCAGCCGTGAGACGTCAAGGGCTGGAAGATGCCTGGTGGCAGCCCGTCGACCCCGAAGCTCGCGATGAACCTGCCGGCCTTCCCGGCGAACCTGCGCAAGCAGATCAAGGGAGCCAACTACCCGGCGCCGAAGGCGATCATGGCCGTTGCCGTGGAGGGTGCACAGGTCGACTTCGACAACGCCCTCGAGATCGAGGGCCGCTACTTCGTCGACCTCCTCACCGGCCAAGTGTCGAAGAACATGATCCAGGCGTTCTTCTTCGACCTCCAGGCGGTCAGCGGTGACCGCGGTCGCCCTTCGGACATCGAGCCGTGGCAGGCAACCAAGGCAGTGGTGCTCGGTGCCGGGATGATGGGCGCGGCGATCTCGTTCGTCTGTGCCAAGGCAGGCATCGACGTCGTGCTCAAGGACGTCTCACTGGAGAACGCCGAGCGTGGCAAGGGATACTCAGAGGCGCTCGTCAACAAGGCCGTCGAGCGTGGACGGATGACGGAGGAGAAGGGCAAGGCCCTGCTCGACCGCATCCATCCGACCGAGAAGCCCGAGGACGCGGCAGGCTGCGACCTCGTGATCGAGGCAGTGTTCGAAAACGAGGATCTCAAGAAGAAGGTCTACGCCGAGATCCAGCCGCACCTCGCCGAGGACGCCGTCTTCGGGTCGAACACCTCGACCCTCCCGATCACCGGGCTGGCCGAGGGAGTCGACAAGCCGGAATCGTTCATCGGACTGCACTTCTTCAGCCCGGTGGACAAGATGCCGCTGCTGGAGATCATCAAGGGCGAGAAGACCGACGACCAGACCCTCTACCGGTCGCTCGACTTCTCCAAGCAGATCAAGAAGACGCCGATCGTGGT
Organism: Actinomycetes bacterium; assembly: GCA_037131165.1. GTDB lineage: Bacteria > Actinomycetota > Thermoleophilia > Solirubrobacterales > Solirubrobacteraceae > WLNJ01. The sequence goes on from JBAXRO010000092.1 coordinate 5,671, forward strand.
CAATGACAGCCGCGGCTTCTTCACCAGTCGCGTGATCGGCACGTTCATCAACGAGGGCATCGCGATGCTCGCCGAGGGCGTTCCGGCGCCAACGATCGAGCAGGCCTCATCGCAGGCCGGCTACCCGGCCCCGGTGCTCCAGCTCTCAGACGAGCTGAACATGAAGCTGATGAAGCGGATCAGGCTCGAGTACCAGGCCAACGCCGACGCCACTCAGGAGAGCGCCTGGAAGGATCACCCGTCGATCGGTGTGATCGACAGGATGCTCGACGAGTTCGAGCGCCCCGGGAAGCTCGAGGGAGCCGGCTTCTACGAGTACGCCGAAGGCAAGCGGACCCGCCTCTGGCCCGGCCTCAAGGAGAACTTCGGGGGAGAGAACCTCGACCTCCCGTTCGAGGACCTCAAGGAGCGGATGATGGTGATCGAGGCGATCGAGTCGGTCAAGTGCCTCGACGAAGGAGTCATCGAGTCCGTCGCCGACGCGAACATCGGGTCGATCATGGGGATCGGTTTCCCGGCGTGGACCGGTGGTGTGCTGCAGTACATCAACGGCTACGAGGGTGGGCTGCAGGGCTTCGTCGATCGCTGCCGCGACCTCCAGGCCAAGTACGGCGATCGCTTCGAGCCGCCGGCATCGCTGGTCGCTCGTGCGGAGAGCGGCGAGCTCTACCTCGACGACGCTCCGGTGCCTGCCTGAGCTACTCGGGCGCAATGCGTTGGGCTT
>JBAXRO010000093.1:0-6394 GCA_037131165.1 Actinomycetes bacterium
GGTCAGGACCCGGGTGGCCGAGGTGGCGGGAGGCGCGCTCTCGCGCCGGAGAATCGCGGCGAAGATGCCGGCTTCCTGCGGCCTGAGAGCCGGGTCGAGCGACAGGGCCGAGGCGACGGCATCGGCGAACCAAGTCGGGACGGCCGGGTCGAGTTCGTCCAGTCGAGGCGGGTTCTCCTGCTGCTGCTTCAGTGCGAGTTCGGAGAGTGAGGTCGCCTCGTACGGGAGCCGGCCAGAGGTGAGCTGGTAGGCGACCACGCCGAGCGCGTAGATGTCGCAGCGGGGGTCGGCGTCTTCCCCGCGAGCCTGCTCGGGAGCGAGGTAGGCGGCCGTGCCGAGCACCGAGCCGACCTGGGTGACGCTCGACTGCTCGGTCGCCTTGGCGATTCCGAAATCGGCGAGCTTGACCCTCCCCGACGAGGCGACCAACAGGTTGCCGGGCTTTACGTCCCTGTGGATGACGCCGTTGCGGTGGGCGTAGTCGAGGCCCTCGGCGGCGTCCGCTGTGATTCGGGCGACTTCGTCGGCAGGCAGGCGGCCCCGCTCGCGCAGCAGCTCGGCGCACGAGGACCCCTCGACGAACTCCATGACGATGAAGTGCCGATGCGAGGCCTCGTCGAGTCCCGAGTCGAAGACCTGAACGATGTTCGGGTGCACGAGCCGCGCAGCAGCGAGGGCCTCGTGGCGGAAGCGTGAGACGAAGGCCGGGTCGTCGGCGAGGTGCTCGGCGAGCAGCTTCACTGCCACCCGTCGCTCAAGTCGTTCGTCGAGTGCCAGCTGGACCGTCGACATGCCTCCCGTCCCAAGTCGGCTTTCCAGCCGGTACCGGCCAGCGATCAGCTTGTCGTCGCCCATCAGCCGCCGGGGGTGGCTCCGCCGCCGCCGGTTGTCGTCGGAGCGGTGGTCGGAGTGGTTGTCGTGGTCGTCGGCTCGGTCGTGGTGCTGGAAGTCGTGCTGGATGTGGTGCTCGATGTGTCGCTGGAGGTCGACGTGGACGAACTCGTGCTTGAGGTCGTCGTGCTGGTCGTCACCTTCTCGCAGTCGGTCGCCCCGAGGCTCGAGACCTTTGCCGTGCCGTCGATCAGGCTTCCCCTGAGTGCGGGATCGACACTGTCGGGAAGGTTCGCGACGATCTGCCTCAGGCTGTCGGAAGCGGCAGCGGCCTCGGTGCAGTCCCCTGCTGCGACCGCGGAGTCGACGCGGTCCAGGGCGGCGTTGACCGAGTTGGCTTGGCTTGCGCTGAGCAGGCCCTTGTTCTGCGAGCCTCCGCAGCCGGCAGACAGCGCGATGCACCCAATGGCCGCGACGGTGACGATTGGTCCTGTTCGGAGTAGGCGCACTTTCACCGATGCTAGACGCCGAGGCGGAGCCGATCCGCCATTGACTCCGGAAGTCCCGCTTCCCTGATGGCCGCCTGGGCGGAGACGATGTCGTACTCCTCGCGCCTGTACTCGGCGCGCCCGTCCGTCAGGTCCAGCAGCAGCCATGCCGCCCGAGGGTCATTGTCGCGAGGCTGGCCAACCGAACCGGGGTTGAGGATCCATTCGGCTCCGCGCAGATCGAGCACTGTTTCGGCCTTTCTCGTCTCGCCCGTGGCCGGTTCTCCCGGACGCCTCGAGAAGGCGAGGGCAACGTGTGAGTGGCCAACGAGGACCACTGGCCGTTCGGCGTCGTCGAGGCACAGTTCCGCGGCCAGTGCCGAGAGCACGTACTCCCAGACCGGATCTCGCGGACTGCCGTGGAAGAGGTCAGCCCCGGCTCTGGAGCCGCTCGGCGAGAGCTGTGAGAGCCAGGCCCTTTGGTCACCTTCAAGCTGGTCGGTCGTCCACCGCGCTGCGGCCGCCGCACCCTGGGTGAACACGTCGGTCGGGATCGAGCCGATCGCCGCGAGGTCGTGGTTGCCGGCCAGGCAGATCGCGGACCGCTCCCGCATCAGGTCGACGCACGGACCCGGGTCGGCTCCGTATCCGACGAGGTCGCCGAGGCACCAGATCTCGTCCGCTCCGGACGAGTCGACAGCCTCGAGCACGGCTTCGAGCGCCTGGATGTTGGAGTGGATGTCGGAGAGGACGGCTGCGATCATTCGGGTGGAGGGAAGCCCGCGGGCCTACCATCGTAGGGTGAGGATCCGAATCGTCGCAGTGGGCAAGGCGCGCCCGCCATACGCCGACGACGTCGAGCACTACTCGAAGCACCTCTCCCACCGCGCCCGGGTCGAGCAGGTCGAGGTCAGGGATTCCGAGTCGGCGCTGAAGCGGATCCCCGATCGGGCGGTCACGGTGCTGCTCGATCCCGATGGCAGGCAGCTCGACTCACCGGCTTTTGCCGCGATGATCGCCGAGCTGCAGCGGGAGGGGCGGCCCGTCTGCTTCCTGATTGGCGGACCGGACGGGATCGACTTGCCGGGCGCCGATCACCGGATCTCATTCGGCTCGATGACCCTCCCTCACCAGCTTGCGCGGGTCGTGCTGCTCGAACAGCTGTTCCGCGCACACACGATCCTCGCCGGCGAGCCGTACCACCGCTAGGCCGCTCCATCGCGGGCGCAGGTACGCTGCCAAGCTCAGTGACCGCCCCTCTCGACGACCTTCGCAAGACCCTCGCTGCCGCAGTCGAAGCGGTCGGTGGCGATCCCGCTGCCTCGCTCAAGGCCACGCTGGAGCCGCCTTCGAACCCGGAATTCGGGGACTACGCGACCAACGCCGCCCTCGTTTGTGCCAAGGGTGCGGGCGAGAACCCCAGAGACTTCGCGGGCAAGCTCGCGGAGGAACTCGCATCGAAGCTGGGGGACTCGCTGGCCAAGTGCGAGATCGCCGGTCCCGGGTTCATCAACCTGACCCTCTCGGACGCTTGGTATCGATCGGCGGCCGGCTCGGTCCTCGCCGCTGGGGAGACCTTCGGCTCGGGCACGGTCGATCAGGCGGAGCGGATCCTCGTCGAGTTCGTCTCGGCCAACCCGACCGGGCCGCTGACGGCAGCCGGGGGCCGTCACGCTGCGTACGGCGATTCTCTGGCCCGAATCCTTTCCTTCCACGGCCACGACGTGAGCCGCGAGTACTACGTGAACGACGCCGGGACGCAGGTCCAGCGCCTCGGGCTGTCGATCCGGGCCCGGGCGAGGGGGGAGGAAGTCCCCGAGGACGGCTACTCCGGCGATTACGTCATCGACCTCGCCAAGGAAATCGCGGGCGCGGCCGACGGCGATCCGACAGAGATCGCGGAGGCCGGGGTCAAGCTGCTGGTGGCCCGGATTGCCGAAACGCTGAAGCGCTACGGGGTCGAGTTCGACAGGTGGTTCTCAGAGCGGACCCTCCACGGGGAGGGGGATGCCCCGGTCGCATCGACCTGTGCGGTGCTCGAGCGGAGCGGCCATGCCTTCAGGGAAGAGGGGGCACTGTGGCTGCGGACGACCGAGTTCGGCGACGACAAGGACAGGGTCCTGATCCGCTCCGACGGCGAACCGACCTACTTCGCTGCCGACATCGCCTACCACGCAGACAAGCTCGCTCGATGCGACCGGCTGATCGATGTGCTCGGCGCCGACCACCACGGCTACATGGGCCGGATGAAGGCGGCGGTCGCGACTCTCGGGGAGGACCCTGACCGGCTCGAGATGGTGATCATGCAGTTCGTCCACCTGATCGAGGGTGGCGACCGGGCTCAGATGAGCAAGCGGCGGGGCGAGTTCGTCACCCTCGACGACCTGCTCGACGAGATCGGCGCCGATGCTGCCCGCTGGTTCATGCTGCAGCGCTCCCACGACACCACGGTGGACCTCGATCTCGACCTCGCCCGCGAGGACACAGCCGAGAACCCGGTCTTCTACGTCCAGTACGCCCATGCCCGGATCTCTTCGATCATCGAGAAGGCGGGCGGGGAGGTGCCGGCAATCGCCGACGAAGGCCCCGAACTTCATCCTTCCGAGCGGGCGCTGATCCGGCGACTCGCCTCGTTCCCCGACGAACTTGCCGAGGCTGCCGAGCGCAGGGCACCCCATCGGATCTGTGCCTACGCACTCGTCCTCGCGCAGGAGTTCAGCGCCTTCTACAGGGACTGCCGGATCATCGGCGCTCCGGAGGCAGAGCACCAGTTCAGGCTGGCGCTCGGTGAAGCGGCACGACTTCGCCTCGCCGTCTGTCTCGGGCTGCTCGGGGTCTCAGCCCCGGACATCCTCTAGTCGCGTTCGCGAAGGGCGGCGTCGACCAGTTCGGCGTCACCAGGGGAGAGCGGCGGAGCCGGGGCTGGCCGGTCGCGATCGTCCGGTCCCGATCCGCGTCGCTTCCAGGTCACCAGCAGCCCACCCAGCAGCAGCAGGCCGACCAGAAGCAGGCCGAGCGGGACGAGCCAGGCGACGAGGTCGAAGCCGCTCCTGGCCGGGAGCATCAGGACGTCATCGCCGTAGGTGGCGACCAGCTCGTCCTTGATCTCCTCCTTGGTCTTGCCCTCGGCGATCAGCTGCTGGATCAGGATCCGTTCGCGCTTGGCCGCAGGAGCCTCCCTCGCCATCGACAGCGGGACGCCGCAGACGGTGCACATGACCTCCTCTTCGACCTCCGCCAGAGTGGTCTTGGGTTCCGGGGCCGGGCGCCCTGGCGGGCTCTGGGTGGCCAAGGCCGGTGCTGCAGCCAAGGCAGCGAAGGCGAGTGCCGCCGCCGCCGATCTCAGCAACAAGCTCACTCGGAGGCCGCCTTGCTGCCGAGCAGGGGGACCAGTGCCGCGTCGAGGAACCGGTTATCGATCGCGCCCCTGCGGAGAGAGGAGATCCGGCCGTCCCGCGTGATCACGAAGGTCTCGGGCAGCCCCTTGGTGCCGTAGGCCTTCGCGAAGCTGCCGTCGACGTCGCGTGCCTGGAGGTAGTCGAGCTTCTCCTTCGCGACGAAAGCTTTGGCGTCGGGAATCGTGTCGTTCCAGGCAACCCCGAGGACGGTCCCCCCGAGCGGGGCGATCCGCTTTTGCAGGGCGGCCAGGTCGGGTGCCTCCTCACGGCACGGCGGGCACCATGAGGCCCAGAGGTTGAGCACGACCACCTTCCCCCTCAGTGAGGCGAGCGAGGTCGAGCCGGCCCCGTCGAGCATAGGCAGCTTTGTCTTCGCTGCCGGCGCGGTCGGGATTCTTCCGGCGGCGACGGCCTGATCGATCGAGCGGTCGTTGGCAGTCTGCGACACCCCGAAGATGATCAGGGCGGCGAAGCTCGCGGCAGCGAGGATTGCCAGGGCAGGCAGCAGGACCCGACGCATGGCACGCAGACTACCCGGGGCCGTCCTTCAGTCGCGAAGTGGCCGGGGGCCACGCCGGCCATCCGGGGGCGTTACGCTTCAAGCCCCTGCGGGATTAGTTCATCGGTAGAACGCCAGCTTCCCAAGCTGGAGAGACGGGTTCGATTCCCGTATCCCGCTTACTGCTTCGGGATGAAGTTCGGCGGCACGCGGTCGAGGACGTTGAGTTTCGCTTCCCTGGCTTGGCGGCGGATCTTGAGGACGGTTTCCCTCAGGTTCGCGTAGACCTTGGGGTCGATCCGCTCCTTCCTCAGCCCTGGCTCGAGCTTCGGGATGCCGGCTGCCAGTGCCGAAGCCGATGCCGAGAGGTCCTTCAGGCCGGCGGCATTCGCGGACTCCGCGAGGGCCTGTGCTCGAGGCTGCAGCCCCTTGAGCGAAAGGCGGGCAATCCTTGCACGGCTCTCGGTGAGCTTTCCATCGTTCTCCTTGAACGGGACTCCGATGTACCGGTTCCAGGCTCCGAGGACGACTCCGGCGCGGAATGCCGACTGCTGGGCGGGGGTGATCGTCTTCTTGCGGTTCTCGGCGTCTGCCTTGGCCTTCCTCATGCGTGCCTTGGCGGCGATCTTATTCCGCGTCTGGACGTAGCTCGAGATCGCCTCGATTCTGTGGCGACCGAGCGACCGTTCCTTGGCCTGCTTGTTGATGTCGACCTCATAGGCGACTCCGCAGCCGACTCCCGGTGCGAATGTGAGGACGGCGAGCGATCCGATCGCCGCCACCGCCATCAGCGAGGCGCCGACGGTCCGGTTCATGGCTTGCCGGCCTCTCCGATCGACAGCGCTTCGAGGATCTCGCCGATCGAGTGCCCACTGTCGAGCGGGTGACGAAGGGGTGCGTCCTGCTTGACCGTGTAATGGTTGCGTCGACCGTCGCGTTCACGCTCGACGTAGCCGTCGTCGACGAGCTCGCCGACGATCCGCTGCGCGGCGCGTTCCGTAATTCCCACGCGGTCGGCGATGTCGCGCATCCGGATGCCCGGGTCGCGATTGATGCAGACCAGGACGTGCGCGTGGTTGGTCAGGAAGGTCCAGCCGGTCACCGGGCAAGCGTAACCGGTGTCACCATGGTTGTCCGCCGCCACAATCCGGACATGCAGGTCCGGAAGACACCTCGGC
>JBAXRO010000094.1:0-5952 GCA_037131165.1 Actinomycetes bacterium
ATCACGCAGGCTGCCCGCTTTGCCCACAGAGGCGGGATCGTCCACCGCGACCTCAAGCCGCAGAACGTGATGGTCGACTCCGATGACAGGGCCGTCGTCACCGACTTCGGAATCGCCCGCGCCGGTGCTTCGGGGGTGACCGAAGCAGGCTCGGTGCTTGGCACGGCGCACTACATCTCCCCCGAGCAGGCCCAGGGCCAGGACGTCGGAGCCCGGTCGGACGTCTACTCGATCGGCGTGGTCCTCTACGAGATGCTCACGGCGAAGGTCCCGTTCGACGCCGATTCGCCGGTTGCGATCGCGATGAAGCACGTCGGCGAGGCGCCCCAGCCGCCGAGCGCCGTCGTGCCCGGGATCTCACCGGATCTCGACGCGGTCGTTCTCTGGTCGCTGAACAAGCAGCCGGGCGACCGACCTGCCGATGCCGAAGCGCTCGCCCATGCGCTCGAGGCGATCGGCGAGCGACTGAGGGCGGCCGGCGACACTGCGGCCACAGTCGCGTTCGCCGTTCCCACCGCGGCCACGGCCGTCGCCGCCACCCCGGCCCAGCCGGAGGAGGCCAACGGCGAGGAGCCGCCGGAGGAGGAGGAGTCTTCGAATCGGAAGTGGTGGATCGCAGCCGGAGTGCTCGCGGTCGTCGCGGCATTGGCCGCCGCCTTCTTCCTCACCCGCCCGAACGAGGTGACGATGCCCTTGGTCGTCGGCAAGGACCTGCAGACGGCGCGCACGATCATCTCCAACGCCGGAGTCACTTCGGACCCTGTGATCCAGCGCGAGCAGAGCAGCCGTCCCGTCGGTGAAGTGATCGCCCAGAAGCCGCTTGCCGGTGCGAAGGTCGCAGAGGACGGCAAGGTCACGCTCGTCGCGTCGGCCGGGCCGGGCTCGACGGTCGTGCCCTCTGTAACCGAGCTGTCCGAACAGGAGGCCTCCGCGTTGCTGAGGAAGTCGGGCTTCAAGGTCGAGGTGCGGCGCAGGTCCGATTCGGACGTCAAGAAGGGCTTCTCGATCGCTACCGATCCGGCCGCCGGGACGAGCCTCCCTCGGGGCACGACTGTCGCGCTGATCGTGTCCTCCGGTGTCGGTGAGGTGTCGGTGCCGTCGGTCGTCGGCCAGAACGTCGACGACGCCCGCAGCGCCCTGATGGCGGCTGGACTGGTTGTCTCGACGACCAAGCAGCAGACGACCGACCAGCCGGAGGGGACCGTGCTCTCGCAGGATCCGTCCGGTGGCACCAGCGTGGAAAAGGGAAGCACCGTGACCCTCGCGGTGGCAGTCGCACCGCCGAAGGTCGCAGTGCCCGACGTGCTGGGCAGGACCCAGGCCGACGCGGTTGCGAGGATCAGGAGTGCCGGGTTCGTTGCGACTGTCGTCACGGTGGAGCCCCCGGCCGCGGGCTGCACTGACGCCGACTTCGGGAATGTGGTGGATCAGGATCCGCCCGGCGATTCCCAGGCGGACAAGGGTTCGAGAGTCAAGATCTCGATCTGTACCGATCCAGGCACACCGTGAGCCGGGTCGCCGTCCTCGCCGGCGGGCGCTCCTCCGAACGCGAGGTCTCGCTTGCCTCGGGTGAATCGGTTGTCGCCGGGCTCGTCGATGCCGGCCACGAGCCCCGCCTGATCGAGATCGATCCGGAGGGCGTGTGGAGACTCGATGGCACGGAGGTGACGATCGTTCCCGGTCGCGGCCTGCCCGGCTTCGATGTGGCTTTCCCGGTCGTCCACGGTCCTTGGGGCGAAGACGGCACCCTTCAGGGGCTGCTCGAGTCGTTGAGGGTTCCCTACGTCGGCTCCGGCGTCCACGCTTCGTCCCTCTGCATCGACAAGCTGCTGGCGAAGCAGCGGATGGCCGAGGTCGGCGTCCCCCAGGTCGGGTTCGTCGCCGTGACCCGCGCGACTTGGGATTCCGACAGGTCGGCGATCGCCGCCGCCGTCGCGGAGCTTGGTTCCCCGGTGTGGGTCAAGCCTGCGAGGCTCGGGTCCTCTGTCGGCATCTCGAGGGTCGACTCCGTCGGGCAACTGGACGAAGCGGTCGAACTCGCCCTCCGTCACGACCCGAGGGTGATCGTCGAGCAGTCCTCCGCCGGCCGCGAGATCGAGGTGTCGGTGCTCGAGGTCACCGGGCAGGAGGGGGCGGATCTCGTCACTTCGCCGCCCGGGGAGATCACGCTTCCCGGCGCAGCCGAAGGTGAGTGGTACGACTACGAACGCAAATACTCCGTCGGCGGAATGGAGCTCGTCGTCCCGGCCGAACTGCCTCCGGCCGACTCGAAGTTGATTGTCGAGACGGTCCTCAGGGCGTTCGTCGCGGCCGGCTGCTCCGGATACGCGCGGGTGGACTGTTTCGTCGAGCCCGGCAAGGTCCTGCTCAACGAGATCAACACCTCACCGGGGTTTACCCGCACCAGCGTTTTCGGAAGGCTCCTCGAGGCCGGAGGCTGGACTTACCCGGATGTGCTGGAAGCGCTCGTCTCCACGGCAGTCGCCCGCCACTCCGAGCTCGACTCCTACTGCTTCTGACGCAGCAGGACAGCCTCGGAGATCTCGGCGACCCTCTGGCCCGGCGCCAGTCGGTTGATCCAGACGAGGTACCAGAGTTGCTTGGCCGGAGGCGACTTCAACGCGATGGTGGTGGATCGCTTGACGGTCACGTCGCGGCTCAGGCGCGTCCAACCCTCCGGTGGTCGTGACGGCGGGGTGCCGCCCGCAGGACTCGCTCCGGGGACCCGGTTCGTCGGCAGCTTCGTGGCCGACCCCCAGATCGACGCAGTGAAGCCGGGGGTCGCACTCCGGAGCGCGACAGCCTTGGCCGCAACCCCGGGGGAGGCATCGAGGACGATCCCGACCCCGGCCTTCTGGAGCCCGGAGTAGTAGGTCTCCGTCGACCATGCGGTCGAGCCGACTCCGTCGAGGATCCGCGGGGCTTCGGCGTTGTGCTCGCTCCCATCCCCGAACGGGTCGTAAGGCGTTGCAGCGGTCGCAGCGAGCGGCACTTGGGCAAGCCCGCTCGGCGTTCCCCCGCGCACGCCCGTCCCGCGGTGGGTCTGGTTGATGGCGTAAACCGCGCCGCCGCCGAGGAGCAGCAGCACGCCGACGACCATCCCAGCCTTGACCTTGCGTGAACGCACGACCAGCGGGACTCGGCTGCGGGCGGCCACCGGGAGAGTGCGGATCACGCTGGTCGCGGTCTCGCCCGCCTCTCCGGAGCGGGAGGCCTCGAGCGTCAGGGCCCGCTCGAGGTCGGCGCAGAGATCCCCGGCCGACCCGTAGCGGTCGCCCGCGTCCTTGGCGGTGCAGCGGTCGACGATCGTGGCGAGCGTCGCCGAGATCTCCGGTCGAGCCGCACGGACGTCCGGCATCGGGTTGCGGACATGGCACATCGCTACGGCAACCGGGCTCTCTGCCTTGAACGGGACGTTCCCGGTCAGCATCTCGAACAGCACCACTCCGAGCGAGTAGATGTCCGATTGGGGGCTCACCTGCTCGCCCAGGGCTTGCTCGGGCGAGACGTAGTCGGTCGTCCCGATCACCCTTCCGTCGGCCGTCAGGCCGTCCTCGTCGACAGTCCTCGCGATCCCGAAGTCGGTGACACGCGCACAGCCTTCGGTGTCGATCAGCACGTTCTGGGGCTTGACGTCACGGTGGACGATGCCGGCATCGTGCGCACAGCCGAGCGCCCGTGCGATCTCGATCGCGAAAGCGACCGACTCGGCGGGCTCGAGCCTGCCATTGCGCTTGATGCGCGCCTTGAGCGTCTCGCCGGCGATGAACTCGAAGACGATGAACGGCCTTCCGTTCTCGTCGCCGGCGTCGATCACGGCAACGAGGTTCGGGTGGCTCAGTCCGGCGACCGCCTTGGCCTCCCTTCGGAAGCGCTCCAGGTGGCCTGCATCCTCGGCAGTCGAGCGATGCATCAGCTTCACGGCGACCGGACGGTTCAGTTTCTCGTCCTGAGCCCGGTGGACGGTGGACATCCCACCCGAGCCAACCTGGGTCTCGAGTCGGTAGCGACCCCCGATCAGGGTGCCGGAGAGCTCAGTCGCTGTTCCCTCAGGTGGCACGCAGGCCCGTCGAGTCGCCTTCGATCCCGAGACTGGGAACCCGGACGACCCCCTGCTCGGCAGTCACTGACCCGATCCTCCGGCTCCCCGGATGGTGGGCTGCGAGGAGAGCCGAGGCGGCGTCGGCCTGATCGTCGGGGACTGTCACCGCGAACCCGCAGCCCATGTTGAAGACCTCGTACATCTCCTCGGCCGGGACGCCCCCGCGCGAGGCGATCAGCCCGAACACGGCCGGCGGCTCGAGCGGGTCGGTGATCGAGTAGCCGATCGACCTGCCGAGCCTGAGGAAGTTCGTCAGGCCGCCACCGGTGATGTGGAACAGCCCGGTGACGGGGATGTCGGAGCGGAGCAGCTCGAGCGCCGCGCGAACGTAGATCACAGTCGGCTCGAGCAGCACGTCGGCGATCGACTGGCCTCCGAGTTCTTCGGGCCTGTCATCGAGGTCGGCTCCATCGAGCAGGACGCGACGGGCGAGGGTCAGCCCGTTGGAATGGACGCCGCTCGAGGGAACGCCGATCAAGGCCTGGCCTGCCTTGATCCCCGATCCGTCGATGATCGAGTCGATCTCGACAGTCCCGACGGCTGCGGCACAGAGGTCGAAGCCGTTCGGTGACGGGTGACCTTGGATCAGCTCGGGAAGCTGCGCCAGCTCGCCCCCGGGGACTTCCACCCCGGCAAGCTCCGCTCCGACCCGCAGGCCCTCGGCTATCGCAGCCAGCCTCTCGGGGTTCGACTCCTCGACTGCGAGGTAGTCGACGAGGGCGATCGGTTCGGCCCCGACGCAGACAAGGTCATTCACGTTCATCGCCACGCAGTCGACCCCGACAGTCTCGAGCCGGCCCGACTCTTCGGCGACGACGACCTTCGAACCGACGCCATCAGTGCAAATCGCAAGCCCGAGGTTGCCACCGAGCCTGAGGACGGCGGCGAAGTGGCCTGGCAGCGGGACGACCCTCGAGGGGGAGCCGGTGTTGATCCTGCCCAGCACCGACACGATCGCCTCGACTCCGGCATCGGCCTCGGAGACGTCGACGCCTGCCTTTGAGTAGGAGTCACTCATCGCTAGCCATCATTCCCGAGGGAGCGGATGCGCAGCATCGTGGCTGCTGCCGTGAGGGTTCGCACCAAGGCCCAAGGCCACAGTCGACCGCCGCTCTCCAACCTCCGGACGAGCGGGCGCGCCGCGAGCGCGGACCCGAACGCGGCGACCGCTCCGACAAGAGCGGCCTTCGAGTCGCTCCCGAGTCGGCCTTCCCTGATCGCTTCGATCGACTCGAGACCGGCGGCGGCGAACGAGGCCGGCACGATTCCGGCTCTCGCCAACCGTGCCGAGTCGCCGCTCGCGAATCCGCGCATCCGCGCGCCGACGATCGCCATCGCCGAGCGGCTGACTCCCGGCCAGAGGGAGGCGGTCTGGGCGAGTCCGATCGTGGTGGCATCGCCAGCATCCAGCTCGCCAGCCTTCCGGTTCCCGGGAGCGAAGTCCGCTGCGACCATCGCGATCGAACCGGCGACGAGGCCGACCGCGACTGTCGCGGGAGTGCCGAGCCGGGTCCGCACGAAGCCTCGAGCGAGGAATCCGGCAACCGCAGTGGGAGCGAGGGTCGCGGTCGCCATCAGGGCCGAGCGGCCACGGCTGGGCATCGCGATCGGGCTCGGTGGGGGAGCGAGCGCCAACGCGGCTGCGGTCCCGGCATGGAGGGCGATCTCGATCGTCTTGCGGCGCTCCGATGGCAGCGAGGCGTAGGGCATCCCCGTCAGCCAGGGAATCAGCGTCAGGTGGCCGGAGGAAGAGATCGGCAGCAGCTCCGCCGGTCCGTGCAGGAGCCCGAGGAGCAGTGCATCTCTCGGGCTTGCCCCGGCGAGGGCCGAGTCCGGGTCAGTCGCCCGGG
>JBAXRO010000095.1:0-5918 GCA_037131165.1 Actinomycetes bacterium
CCGAGCTCTTCGGCCCTGAATCCGGACGAGTCGGCTGCCACGAGGAACAGCGATGAGCCGGGCTTGGCCTTCTCGAAAGGAGCGAGCCCGAGCTCGCTGGCGTAGAGCAGCGAGGAGCGTTCAGCCCCGCTGAGGTGGATCGCGAGGTCTTGGTTCAGAGGTGCCCCCTTCGAGTAGTCGACCTGGAGGGTTCGATCGCCCGGGTCCCAGCCGCGCGAGATGGCAGCGGCTACCGCGGACATATTCGGCCGGTTGAAGTCGCGTAGTTCCCGGAACGACCCGAACAGAAGGCCGCCCGAGACCAGCACCGCGGAGAGCAGCGCCCATCTGAGCGGCGCCCGCGAGATCGGGATCGCAGCGAGAACTGCCACGGCGGGCAGCGAACAGATCAGATTGCGTGAGAGCAGCAGTGACTTGCCGGGTTCGAGGCTGAGCAGGATCAGGCCGAAGGGCGTCGCCAACGCCATCGCCACGAGCAGCAAGGTCTCGGCCCGCAGGCCTGGCTCTCGCTCCTGTCCCTCGGTCTGTCGGGCGATCGCGAATCCGATCGCGATCGCGAATCCGATGGCGATCATCGCGAGGCCCGGCAGGCCGGGGATCCCTGTCAGGGATGTGTCGTTGAACTTCGAGCCGAGCGGGTAGCCGATCAGCGAGCGCGAGGTGATCCTCGCCAGCGTGTCGATCGCCAACGGTGCGAGGGCGGCAATTCGGCGAGCCTCGTCCCCGGAGTTGCCCCACTGGGTGATGAGAGCGGGGATCCACCAAGCCACCGACACCACCACTCCCAGGCACGACAGGGCGAGCGCTCGGCGCGCATCCGGCCGGGTAGCCGCCACCCACGCGACCGAGGCGAGCAGCACGAACACGCTCGTGTAGTGCGTCAGGAGCGCGAGGGCCGTCAGCAGCACCCAGCCGATCCAGCGCAACTTCCCGCTCCGCTCCAGCGCTGCGAGCAGCATCACGACGCTCGCGCAAGAGAGCAGGGCTGCGAGCGAGTAGGAGCGCGACTCGATCCCGTAGAAGAGCAGGAACGGGCTGCAGGCCACCAAGGCTGCCGCGACCACGCCGCAGGCCGGTCCCACGCACCTGCGACCGAGAAGAGCCACGGTCGGCACGAGAGCCGCGCCTGCCAGCACGGAAGGAAGCCTCATCCACGGGTCGGCCGGGCCGAGTCGCGTCGCGAGCCAGCCGAGGACGAAACCGACCGGAGGGGTCTTCTCGGCGTTGACGACGAGATCCCACTTCTCGGTGGTCGAGAAGTCCGAAACCCGCTTGAAGACCACTTCGGGAGGAAGCGGGCTTTGGACTGTTCCGGATGCCTTGGCCATATCACCAGGGTATACGGGTTACCAACCCGGGACGGATGATTCCCAGTCCACGGCGAACCCCGCGGTCGCCTCTGGCGCTTTACTTGTCGCGATGGCCGCCTTGCTGATCCTGATCGGGCTGTTGCTGCTTTGGCAGGGCATCGCCGTGTCCGTCGGCCCTGGCGCTGACATCCTGCCATCACCGCTGCGGGTCATCGAGCAGGGATGGGGCGACCGCTCCGACCTGTGGGCAAACACGCTCCCGACGATCGGGGCCACCGCGGTCGGCTTTGCCTGCTCGCTCGCGCTCGCGTTCCTGCTGTCGATCGTCATCGACCGCTTCCACCCGGCAAGACGGTCGTTGATGCCGGTCCTCGTGACGAGCCAGACGCTTCCTCTGATCGTCCTCGCACCCCTGGTCGTCGTGTGGTTCGGCTTCGGGCTGATGCCGAAGGTGATCCTGATCGTGCTCGTCACCTTCTTCCCGCTGACACTCGCTCTGGTCGAGGGCTACGCCGCGACGAACGCCACCTCGGAAGCCCTGTTCCGCTCATTCGGCGCTGGCTGGTGGCAGACGTTCAGGCGCCTTCGCCTGCCCACCGCCCTTCCGTTCTTCTTCGCCGGGCTGCGGATCGCGATCACTTACGCGGTCGTCGGAGCGGTCTTTGCCGAGTACGCCGGCTCTGAGCAGGGCCTCGGGATCTATATGCAGAACGCAAAGAACTCGTTCCGCACCGACCTCGTCCTCGCTGCCGTGATGGTCATCGCGACGATCACGCTCACTCTCTTCGCCCTGACCTACCTGCTTGAGCGCTGGGCAATGCCCTGGGCCCGCGAACGCAAGGCAGGAGGCGTGACGGCATGAGCCTCGCCGCCCCGCGCACCGACCTCGCACTCTCGGTCAGCGACCTCTGCCTGACCATCGGACAGACGACAGTCCTCGACGGGCTCTCGTTCGACGTCAGGGCCGGGGAGTTCGTCTCGATCGTCGGCCCGAGCGGGTCGGGCAAGTCCACGACGCTCGGGGTCCTGACGGGCGAGCTGGAGCCCGACTCCGGGACGATCGAAGTCGGCGCCGGGAGCGGCGGTGCGCGCTCCGACGAGTTCGCCTGGATGCCCCAGAGCGACTCGCTGCTCCCGTGGCGTCGGACGATCGACAACGCGACCCTCGGACTGGAAATCGCCGGAGTCGACAGGTCTGCGGCCCGAGCGGCGGTGGAGCCGCTGATCGAGCCGTTCGGGCTGAAGGGATTCGAGCGGGCCTGGCCCCACGAGCTCTCCGGCGGGATGAGGCAGCGGGTGGCCCTGTTGCGAACGGTCGCGCTGGGGCGCCCCCTGCTGCTGCTCGACGAGCCGTTCGGCGCCCTCGACGCCCTGACCCGCTCGCAGATGCAGGTCTGGCTCGAAGGGATCTGGAGGGAGTTCGGCTGGACGGTGCTGCTGATCACCCACGACGTCCGCGAGGCCGTACTCCTTTCCGACCGCGTGCTGGTTTACTCCCAGCGCCCAGCCCGAACAGTCGAGGAGATCGAAGTGAACCTGCCCCGCCCCCGCCGCCCCGAGATGATCGCCGACCCGCGTTGCGCCGAGCTCGAGGCCGGCCTGATCGCCACCCTGACGCAGGGCTCACAATGAGGCTGCGCAGCGCTCCAGCCGCTCTCGCCGTCGCCCTTGTCGCCGCTGTCGCAGTTGGCTGTGGCGGCTCGGAGTCGGCCTCGACCACCAAGCCCCAGGGCCCGGCGAAGCCGGTCTCGATCGCCCTGTCGTGGTCGCCCAACACCGACTACACCGGCATCTACGTCGCTGAGAAGCGAGGCCTCTACCGCGACGCCGGGATCAAGCTCAAGGTGCTTCCCTACGCCTCGACCCTGCCCGAGACGCTCGTCGCTGCCGGCAAGGCCGACCTCGGATTCTCGTACCAGGCAGGCCTCGCCTACGCGAGGGCCGGTGGCAAGGACCTCGTAGCGATCTTCGCCCCGCACCAGAAGGGCACCTACGCGATCGGCGTCAGCGCCGACCGCAACGACATCAAGTCGCCGAAGGACCTCGACGGCAAGATCTACGCGGGCTTCGGCACTCCCGACGAGCTGCCCCTGCTCAAGCAGGTGATCCGCGCCGACGGCGGCAAGGGCGACTTCCGCTCCGTGACCCTCGACACCGCGGCCTACCAAGCCGTCCGAGCAGGCAAGGCCGACTTCACGATCCCGGTGACGACCTGGGAGGGAGTCGAGGCCAAGAGCGTCGGCAAGCCGATGAAGTACTTCAAGCCCGAGGACTACGGCTTCCCTGAGCAGTACTCGAGCCTGATCGTCGCGAGCGGACCGTGGCTCGAAGCTACCCCGGAACTCGCCAAGGCGTTCGTGACCGCCACCGAGCAGGGCTACCGGTGGGCGGCCGAGAACCCGGCCAAGGCGGCCGCGATGATGATCGCCGCCAACCCGGGGGTCTTCAAGAACCCGTCCGTGGTCCAGCAGAGCCAGAAGCTGCTCGCCGACGGCGGCTACACCGTCGGGCCGGATGGTGAGGTCGGGGTCCAGAGCGGCGAGCGTTGGCAGAAGTACGGGAACTTCCTGTTCGCCAACGGCCTCTTGACCGGGGCCGACGGCAAGCCGCTGAAGACCGAACCGAACTGGTCGGAGTACTTCACGAACGCCTACCTGGCAAAGCCGCGCGGTTGAGCGGATCGGCGGCAGCCGAGCCCCACTTCGACCCCGGGACGGTCGAGCGGATAGCAGCGCTTCTGGCAGCGTCGGAGCCGTCCGCCGGCCGGACCCGCGTGCTCGCGATCGACGGCCGATCGGGAGCAGGGAAGTCGAGCCTCGCCGCTCAGGTGGCGTCGCTGATCGAGGCCCCGGTCGTCTCGCTCGAGTACCTCTACGGAGGCTGGGGAGATTTGGCCGGCGGTGTAGAGCGGTTGCGGGCGGCCGTCCTCGAGCCGCTCGCCCGCGGGGACCTTGCGGCGATCCCCCAGTTCGACTGGATGGCAAACTCGTGGGGTACGCCGTTCGAGTTGGACCCGCCCGGCGTCCTCGTCGTCGAGGGGGTCGGCTCGCTCGCCCCGTCGCCATCGGCGCTCGTCGGGGTCGGGGTCTGGCTCGAGGCCCCGGAGGAGGTCCGCCGCAGGCGCGCCGAGCTTCGCGACGGCGGAGCCTTCGCTTCCTTCTGGGATCAGTGGGCCGCCCAGGAGGACGAGCTGCTCGCCCTCGGCCACCCTGCCGACCGCGCCGATCTCGTCCTGATCAGTGGCTGAAGCGAGGACCGAGGCGGAGTTGGATCGCGTAAGGTGAGCGCCATGTCCAACGAAACGAATGACTCAAGTTCAGCGGTAGTCCCGATCACGGTCGCGCGCGGCGACGGTATCGGCCCGGAGATCATGGATGCGACGCTCCGCATCCTCGAGGCGGCAGGTGCCCGCCTCGCGATCGAGGAAATCGAGATCGGCGAGAAGGTCTACGAGCGCGGCAACTCGGCCGGCATCGACCCGGAGTCGTGGGAGTCACTGAGGAGCACCAAGGTCTTCCTCAAGGCACCGATCACCACTCCTCAGGGCGGTGGCTTCAAGAGCCTTAACGTGACCGTCCGCAAGACACTCGGCCTTTACGCGAACGTCCGCCCGACGGTCGCCTACGACCCGTTCGTCGCGACGAAGCACCCTGGCATGGACGTGGTCATCGTCCGCGAGAACGAGGAGGACCTCTACGCCGGCATCGAGTACCGCCAGACCGACGAGGTCGTCCATGCGCTCAAGATCCACTCCCATGCCGGCACCGAGCGGATCTGCCGATACGCGTTCGAGTACGCGCGCGCCCACGACCGCAAGAAGGTCACCTGCTTCACCAAGGACAACATCCTCAAGCTGACCGACGGCATGTTCCACAAGGTCTTCGAAGAGGTCGCAGCCGACTACCCGGAGATCGAGAACGAGCACTGGATCGTCGACATCGGCGCCGCGAAGCTCGCCGACACGCCCGAGGCGTTCGACGTCCTCGTGCTCCCGAACCTCTACGGCGACATCCTCAGCGACGTCGCCGCCCAGATCGCCGGATCGGTCGGCCTCGCCGGCTCGTCGAACATCGGTGAGAACTTCGCGATGTTCGAGGCGATCCACGGCAGCGCCCCGCGGCGTGCCGGCCAGGACGTCGCGAACCCTTCGGGCCTGCTCCTCGGAGCGGTTCTGATGCTCGTCCACATCGGCCAGGGAGACGTCGCCGAGAAGGTCCAGAACGCTTGGCTCAAGACGATCGAGGATGGCGTCCACACCTACGACGTCTTCGACGACTCGGTCAGCACGGAGAAGGTAGGCACCAGCGGCTTCGCCGACGCCGTGATCGAGCGGATCGGCCAGAAGCCCGAAAAGCTCAAGCCCGCCAGCTACTCGGCAGGCGAGGCCTTTGCCGCCCCGACGGCGCGGCCGGTCCCCCAGATCGAGAAGAAGCTCGACGGCGTCGATGTCTTCGTGCAGTGGCGCGGATCCGACCCGAACGAGCTCGGCGCGATCCTCGAGCCGCTCGCCGGTGACGACTTCGAGCTGGTGATGATCAGCAACCGCGGCCAGAAGGTGTGGCCCGGAGGCTTCCCCGAGACCTACACGACCGATCACTGGCGCTGCCG
>JBAXRO010000096.1:0-5788 GCA_037131165.1 Actinomycetes bacterium
GAGCGGGGCCGCCATCGCGTGGTAGCCGCCATCGACATGGAGCACTTCGCCGGTGATCGACCGGGCCATGTCGGAGAGCAGGAAGCAGACGGCGTCTGCCACCGGCGCGGGATCGTTCGCATCCCAGGCGACGGGGGCTCCGTTCTCCCAGGCGCTCGTCAGCTTGTCGAACCCGGGGATGCCGCCGGCTGCCCTCGTGTGGAGCGGACCTGCCGCGATCAGGTTCGAGCGGATCCCCTTCGGCCCGAGGTCGCGGGCGAGGTAGCGGCTGACTGCGGCGAGCGCCGACTTGCAGACGCCCATCCAGTTGTAGACGGGCCATGCGCCACCGGCGTCGAAGTCGAGGCCGACAAGGCTTGCCGGCTTGCCGTCATGGAGCTCGTTGACGACCCTCGCGAGGGTTGCGTAGGAGACCGCGCTCGTCTGGAAGGCCAGCCCGATGCCCTCCGGGTCTGCCTCGAGGAAGTCGCCCGCCAGTGCGTCGCGGGGAGCGAACGCCACTGCGTGGAGGGCTCCATCGATTCGGCCGATGCTGCCGCGGAGCGTCTCGGTCAGCGCGTCGGTCGCCTCGCGGTCGGTCAGGTCGAGTTCGTGCAGCGCGGCCGGGTGGGGCAGCAGCGCCGCCGTCTCGGCGGCGAGGTCGCGGTCGCGCGGGAACGCCGTCAGGGCGATCTCGGCGCCGAGCAGCTGCGCCCGCTCTGCGACGGCGAAGGCGATCGAATCGGAGTTGGCGATGCCGGTGATCAGGAGCTTCTTGCCGGAAAGCATGTCTGCTTACCTCCTCAGTCGGGGTGCTTGGCTCTGGCCTCTGCGGCCAAGCCTTGTACTCGTTCGTCTGCTTTGGCTGCGTGCGCGTCCAAGTCGGCGAGCGCTCGCTCGAGGGCACTGCGAAGTTGCGGGTTGCCTGTGGCGAGGATCCGGGCGGCGAGGAGGCCGGCGTTGCGGGCGCCACCGATCGCGACGGTCGCGACCGGGATCCCGGCGGGCATCTGGACTATCGACAGCAGCGAATCGAGGCCGTCGAGCTTCTTCAGTGGGACGGGAACGCCGATCACCGGGAGCGGCGTCACCGAGGCGAGCATCCCGGGGAGGTGTGCGGCTCCTCCGGCCCCGGCAATGATCGCCTGGAGTCCGCGCCCCGCAGCCTGGTCTCCGTACTCGATCATTCGCTTCGGGCTCCGATGGGCGCTTACGACATGCACCTCGTGGGCGATCCCGAACTCGGAGAGTGCCGCGGCAGCGGGCTGCATCGTCTCCCAGTCGGAGTCGCTGCCCATGACGACGCCGACGAGCGGCTGGTCGCTCATCGGCCAGTCATCTCCGATGCTGCCCGGCGGGCAGTCTCGAGGGCTTCGGCGCGGGTCTTGCCCATGGCGGTCACGTGACCGATCTTCCGGCCGGGGCGCTCCTCCTTGCCGTAGAGGTGCACGCTTGCGCCTGGTACTGCGAGGCCCAGGGGAAGCCGTGACGCCGTTGAGCAGTCGGCCACTCCGAGGAGGTTCACCATCGCGACCGAAGGCGCGGTCGGCTCGACTGAGCCGAGCGGCCAATCGAGCACTCCCCTGAGGTGGTTCTCGAACTGTGAGGTCACAGACCCTTCGATCGTAGCGTGACCCGAATTGTGAGGCCGGACTGCGATTTCCCCGATCAGCAGCTCGCCGGCCTCCGTCAGGAACATCTCAACTGCCGCGATTCCTGCCACGTCGGCCTCGGTGACGAGCGCCACCGCGATCTCACGGGCGCGTTGCGCGATCGCCTCCGGGACGTCGGCCGGCATCACCAGCTCGTGGCAGATGCCGTCGACCTGGCGGGTCTCGATCACCGGGTACACGGCGACATCGCCGCTCGGCCTGCGCGCCACCAGCACTGCGACCTCGATGTCGATCGCGACTCGCTCCTCGACGAGCCAGCCCTCGCCTCCCGCCATGATCGCCTCGGCCTGTGACCGCGACTCGATCATGTGGACGCCCTTGCCGTCGTAGCCCCCGCCGCGGGCCTTGAGCACCACCGGCCAGCCGGTTCGCTCGGCCATCGCTTCGACGTCGTCGGCCGAGGCGGCCTCGGCCCAGATCGGCACCGGGAAGCCCGCGGCCTCCATCTCGCGCCTTGCGTGGACCTTGTCGGACGCGAGCAGCACCGCTCGGGCCCCGGGCCTGACGGCGTGCCCCTCGGATGCGAGCAGCTCGAGCATCGCGGTCGGGACGTGCTCGTGGTCGAGGGTCAGCACGTCATTGGCCTCGGCGAGGCCGCGCAGTGCATCGAGGTCGTCGGGGCTGCCGAGCCGGTGAGGAGCACCGGCCCTGACGGCCGAGTCCCCTTGGGAGTCGGCGAGCACCTCGAGCCTGATGTCGAGCGCGATCGCGGACTCAAGGGTCATCCGTGCGAGCTGTCCAGCCCCGACCATCCCGACTCGCGCCGTATGGGGCTGCTCGGGCAGGGTGGGGGAACCTTCGGGGAAAGCCACGTTGCTTGAGGGTACTGCTGCTGCTCCGTGCCCGCCCGGATGGCGGGGCGCGTTCGGAGCGGCCCGCTCGCATTTGACCTGCGGGTCAAGTGCCCCGGCGGCTTCGGCTCCCGGCCAGGGGTCAGGTGAGCGACACGGAGAGGCGGGGGACGCCCCTTGCGGGGCGGATCCGGCCCTCGGCGCGCCTACGCCGAAGGCTTCTCCCGTTACCGCTCAGGAGGCGGCTGAGCCGCCACCGCCACCGCCACGACCGCGGTCCGGCCGGGGCCTGCGGCTGCGGCGCGGCTTGCCGCCATCCGCAGACTGCCCGCCGTTGCCGCCGGTTGGACGGTCGGAGCGACCGCTGCCCGAGCCGGCCCTGTCGCTGCGTGCCTCCGGATGACTGCTGCGGCCCTTGCGTCCGTCCGGCCTGCCATTGCGGCCCTGAGGACGCCCATTGCGTGAGTTCCCGTTCCTCGACTCGCCTGCGGATCTCCGCGGGCGGTCTCCCAAACCTGTGGAGTTGCCGTTGCCGGCCACTCCCTGGAACTCGCGCTCGAGGCGCAGCTCGTTCGTCATCCGGCGCATGTCGCGCACCTGCTCACCGGCGACGAAGGTGACTGCGATCCCGCGCTCACCGGCACGGCCGGTCCGGCCCACACGGTGGACGTAGTCCTCCGTCTGGCCAGGGGGATCGAAGTTGATCACCTTCGAGATGCCGTCGACATGGATGCCGCGAGCAGCGACGTCCGTGGCGACGAGGGTCGTCACGCGACCCTCTTCGAACTGGGCCAAAGCCCGTTCGCGCTGGCGCTGGCTCTTGTCGCCGTGCATCGCCGCCGCCTTCACGCCCTCGTTGCCGAGCCGCTTGACGAGCCGGTCGGCACCCCGCTTCGTGCGAACGAACACGAGGCTCAGGTCGGTGCGGTCGCCGAGTTCGCCGACGAGTGCCCCGACCCTCGCATCGCCCTCGACCCGGACGAACCGGTGCTCGATGTCGGGCGCGCGCTCCGGGGGAGGAACGTGCTCATGGGTCACGGCGTCGCTGGTGTACCGCTTGGCGATCTTCCCGGCCTCTCCGTCGAGGGTGGCCGAGAAGAACAGGGTCTGGCGGTCCGACGGGCACTGCCCGACGATCCGGTCGACTGCCGGGCGGAATCCCATGTCGAGCATCCGGTCGGCCTCGTCGAGCACGAGGACCTGGACGTTGCGCAGGTTGAACGACTTCCTGTCGAGGAAGTCCTCGAGTCGTCCCGGGGTGGCGACCACGATGTGCGACTTCGACGCCTCTCGGGCCTGCTTCTCGAGGCCGACGCCGCCGTAGACGGCCGTGACCTTGAGGGCACGCGAGTGGGCGATCTCGCGGGTCTCCTCGACGATCTGCGTGGCCAGCTCGCGCGTCGGGGCGAGGACTAGGGCCGCTGGTCGCTTGGCTTCGGCGTCGATCAGGTCGATCATCGGGACCATGAACGCGAGGGTCTTGCCCGACCCTGTCGGCGACTTGGCGAGCACGTCGCGCCCGTCGAGCACGTCGCCGATCACCTTCTCCTGGATCGCGAACGGCGCCTTGAAGCCACGGCGTTCGAGAGTTTGCGCGACAGCGCGCGAGACGCCGAGATCGGCGAATGACTGCTTGGACATGAACTACTCCTTGCTTGTGCCCGCTCCATGCGTATGCGGGGCGATTCGGGAGGCACCGGCTGACCCGAACCGCCGTAGGTGGCGGGACCCAAGAAAGCAGACCTCGCGACCGGCAGGACGCCAATCGCACTTGCGACAGTAGCGGGTCCGGAGGCAACGCCCGGTCGCGACCCGGATCGTGCAGTCCCGGGTCCGGTCCGGCCGGGTGCGGCTTGCGGTGCCGAGGGTGAAGCTCCCATCCGGTGCGGCCCGGTCTACGACGCGGCGTCGCATGGTGATAGAACGGACGCATCGCGACTCTGCCCGACAAGCTCCGCAGGCACACCGTCCCCGGGGCGCTGATCGCCCTCGCCAAGGTGCGCGAGCCGGCCAAAGCTGCCGCAGCGGCCAAGCGGCTGCGGGGAGGCAGGGGACAGGTCGAGCTGTTCTTCGCTTTCGACGACCCCAACAGCGCGGTCGCTCTGGTCGAACTGGACCGCAGGATCGCCGGGCGGGCAGTCGACCTCCTTCCATTCCCCGTGCTCGAGCGCGACATGGAGGGCGACCCGGCGGTCGAAGCGAAGCGCTCCTACGCAGTCGTCGACGCCTCACGGATCGCAGCGCGCAGCGGTGTGTCCTTGTCGCGCAAGCAGCCGCTCAGGCCCGAGGACACCGCCTTCCTCGCCGAGTGGGTGGCTGCCGCCGGGCCGAGCAGCGCCGTCAAGGACTTCGCGGTGGCGGCAGCCCGGACGATCTGGTTCGAGCAGGACGGCCCGCTCGACCGCGATGCCTTCGCCGAGAGCTGGCGGCTGGCGGTCGGGGGGACTCCGCCTGTCGGAGGCTCGGACCCCGTCGGTTCGAACGAGAAGCGGATGAAGCGCCGCGGGGCATACGCGGTCCCGATGGCATGGGTGCACGGACGGCTCTTCTTCGCTCATGACAGACTCGACCAGATCTGCGACGAGCTCGACCTGCTCGGCTGGAGGCCGCGATGAGCCCCAAGCCGGTCGACTTCCACTTCTCCTACCGCAGCCCCTACTCGTACCTGGCTGCGCCGAGGGCCTTCGCCCTGCCGGAGCGCTACGACATCGACCTGCGCTTCCACGGGGTCACTCCGATGGCGATGCGAGGGCAGTCGGTCCCGCAGGCAAAGCGCCTGCACACGATCCGCGACGTCGTCCGCGAAGCGGAGCGGCTCGGCATGCCGTTCGGCCCGGTCTGGGACCCGATCGGCGACGGTGCCGAGCGATGCCTCGCGATCGGGGTGCTCGCGACCGACAGGGGGCGGGAACGCGACTGGGTGCTGAACGTAAGTCGGGCCATCTGGGCCGAAGCAGCGGACGTGACCGACGACTCGGTCCTCAGGCCGATCTGCGAGAGGTCCGGGCTCGACTGGTCGGAGTGCCTCGCGGCGATCTCCGACCCGGAGATCGCACGGAGGGTCAAGGCCGACACCGACTCACTCGTGGCGATGGGCCAGTGGGGAGTCCCCGTGCTTGTCTTCGAAGGCGAACCGTTCTGGGGTCAGGACAGGATCGAGGACCTCGAGCGGACGCTCGAGGTCGCCGGCCTGCGTCTCTGACCAGCTCGCCGGACCGCTACTGGCCCTGACCGAGCGTGTAGCCGCGCTCGCCCTCGAACTCGTAGAGGCACTCGATCATCACGAAGTCGACTGCGGCCTCGTGAACCCGCGAGAGCAGTGACACGATCGACGCGTTGTCGGCC
>JBAXRO010000097.1:0-5780 GCA_037131165.1 Actinomycetes bacterium
CTTCGGGCATCGGCGACAGTGTGCTGGTAGTGGGCGACAGCGAAATGATCAGGGTCCACGTCCACACCGACGACCCGGAGGCCGCGAAGGGGCTGTTCGAAGGACTCGGGAAGGTCGAAAACTTCGAGCAGGAGGACATGAACGAGCAGATCCGCGACCGCGACGAGAGGCTCGGGGCCGCGCCGCGCTCGCACATCGTCCTGCTCGTCCATGACACGCAGGTCGCAGGGCTGTTCGAACTCGACCACGTCACTGTCGTCGCCGGGGGAAGCGGCTCGATCTCGGAAGCGATCGCCACCAGTCCCGCGGAGGAGGTGATCCTCGTCGCCACCTCGGCCACCGGCGCCGAGGCGGCCGCCTCCGCCCTGATCGCCAGTGGTCGCAAAGCTGAGCTTCTCGCCGCCGAGAACCTCGCGGTGGCATTGCTTGCCCTGACGGCAGCGGACTCGTTCGAGGGCGACCTCGGAGCCTCAGTCAATGCGGAGCGGCTCCGCGGCGATCTGCTCGCGCTGACGGCCGCCGGGATCAGGGCTGCCACCGGTGCCGAGGCCCCGGACGGGGAGTTCGTCGGAGTCGTGGCCGGACGAACCGTCGCGGTCGGTGGGCCGGAGGAGGTCGTAGTCGCGGTTTTGGCCGAGATCGGCTCTGCCGGATTCGTAACCGCCGTAATCGATCCGGCCGGTCCGCTCTCGGCTGCTGCCCTTGAGGGCCGGGTCGCGGAGCTCGATCTCTCCGAGGCCGCGATGGGCGACTGGGTCTGCGCGTTCGCCGTCGAGGCTTGAGCGCTGCGAGCGCGACCGGCATCACGGTCAGACTCGTCACGAGCAACAGTGAGTGGTGGATGGCAGCCAACCGGTTTCGCGAGCAGCGAACCACTTGATCGCGAGGCGATGGCCTCGGCGCCGTGGCGGTCGCCTCGACCGTCCGGGTTGGAGTGCTCGCTCGCCTTCCGGGGGGAGCGGGAGAAGCGGGGGGCGGAGTCGCTCCGCCTGACGAGCGTCGGCGCACTGCTGGAGCACCTTCCTCACCGCCATGAGGACCGTGGCGGCATGAAGCTTGTCGGCGACCTGATGACCGGCGAGGACGCGACCGTCTCCGTCGAGGTCAGGTCGATCGACAACAGGCCGTCCTGGGGTAGGGGGCGGGTCAGCCGCACAGTGGCCACAGTCGCGGACGAGAGCGGACCGTTGGAAGCGGTCTGGTTCAACCAACCGTGGGTCACGCGGCAGGTGAAAGCAGGTACTCGGCTGATCCTCCACGGGAGGTTCGAGGGCCGGGGAAGGTTCCGAGTCGCCGAGCACGAGATCGGGTCGGGCGTCGGGTCGCTGACCCAGGGCCTCGTCCCTGTGCATCCGGCGGCCGAAGGCCTCTCGCCCAAGCGGATCAGGAGGGAGGTCGCCAAGCACCGTGGATCGCTGACGGACGTGACCGATCCGCTGCCCGCGCGGCTGATCGCTGCGGAGCGGCTGGCGACGCGGCCCGACGCGCTCGATGCCATCCACTTTCCTGAGTCGACGGTCTCTCAGGAGGCGGCGAGGGAGAGGCTCGCTTTCGAGGAGCTGCTGATGCTCCAGCTCGACCTCCAGCGGCGCCGAGCCGGACGTGACCTCTCTGGGAGCGCGTTCGCACTCGATGTCCAGGCGACGCTGTCGGCTCGCTGGCTTGACGGCCTCCCATTCGAGCCGACCGGGGATCAGCTCCGGGCCATCGATGCGATTTCGGCCGACCTCACCGCCGCCCGCCCGATGAGCCGGCTGCTGATGGGCGAAGTCGGCTCAGGCAAGACGGTGGTCGCGATGCACGCCCTGCTGAGGGCGGTCGAATGCGGAAAGCAAGGCGCGCTGATGGCCCCGACCGAGACGCTTGCCGCCCAGCATGCGCGGAGCATCGAGCGCCTGCTCGATGGCATCCCGCTCCCGTTCGCCCTGCTTACGGGATCGACCCCGGCAGCGAGGCGCAGGGAGATCCTCGATCGGCTCGAAACCGGTGAGCTGCCGCTCGTCATCGGCACTCATGCCCTGATCGAGGACGACGTCGTGATCCCGGGTCTTGCAGTCTGCGTCGTCGACGAGCAGCACCGTTTCGGGGTGCGCCAGCGCGAACTGCTCGCCGCGCGGGGTGGGGAGCCGGGTGTCCTTCCGCATGTCCTCCACATGACCGCGACTCCGATCCCGAGGACGCTGGCACTTGCCGCCTACGGCGATCTCGACACCACGGTCCTCAAGGAGATGCCAGCAGGTCGGCGCCCTGTCGAGACCCATCTCGTCAATGGTCAGGCGGCCCGCAACAGGGCCTACGAGCGGATCCGCGAGGAAGTCGCCGACGGCGCCAGGGCTTTCGTCGTCTGCCCGCTGGTTGACAGCTCGGAGGCTGTCGAGGCGAGGGCAGCCGTCGAGGAACGGGACCGGCTCGCCTCTGGGCCCCTTGCCGGACTCGAGGTCGGACTGCTCCATGGCCGCATGACCCCGGCTGAGAAAGAGGAGGTGATGCTCGGGTTCGCGCACGGCTCGACCGAGGTGCTGGTCTCGACGACGGTGATCGAGGTTGGGATCGACGTGCCCGACGCGACCGTGATGCTCATCGAGGACGCCGAGCGGTTCGGTCTGGCCCAGTTGCACCAGCTCCGGGGCAGGGTGGGGCGCGGCGAGCGGGCTGGCCTCTGCCTGCTGTGCGGACCGAGCCAGGCAAGGAGACTGGTTGCGATGACCGAGACCTCGGACGGCTTCCGACTCGCCGAGCTGGACCTCGAGCTGAGAGGCGAGGGCGACCTCACCGGTCTCAGGCAGTCAGGTCTGCCCAGCCTCAGGGCCGCCAGCCTCCCGGCCGACCTGCCGCTGCTGGAGCGGGCACACTCGGCCGCCTCGGCCATCCTCGCAGCCGATCCGCTGCTCGAGGACCCAACCTCGGCGCTGCTGTGCGATCGGCTCGCGGAGGCGGCGAGGTTGCCTTCCGATGGGCGACTGGCGGCCTGACGCGATGCTCAGGGTCGTAGCCGGTTCCCGCGGCAGCCGCCTGATCGAGACGCCCCCGGGTCGCTCGACGAGGCCGACTTCGGACAGGGTCCGGGAGGCGCTGTTCTCGATGCTCGGCGACCTGACCCACTCGAGGGTGCTTGCCCTGTTTGCCGGTTCGGGCGCCCTCGGGATCGAGGCTCTCTCGCGTGGTGCCGCCGGTGCCGTGTTCGTCGAGAACTCTGCCAAGGCGGCTTCCTGCGTTCGTCGCAACCTCGAGTCACTTGAGCTCGCCGCCGAGGGGGAGGTGGTTCATGCCGACTGGCTCAAGGCTGTGCGGGGGTTTGCCGGTGGCGGCCAGCGGTTCGACATCGTTTTCGTCGACCCGCCCTATGCGGACGCGGCATCGATCTCTTCCCTGCTGGGGGATGAGCTGAGCCTGTGCCTCGACGAGCGAGCGACGGTCGTATTCGAATCCGGAGTCGATTCGCCTCTGGTCGCGGGGCTGCGGTTGGAGCGCGAGAAGCGCTACGGCGATACGGTTGTCCGCCTCTATGGCACCAACTGAGCGAATCGCTGTCTGCCCCGGGTCGTACGACCCGATCACGAATGGCCACCTCGACGTCATCTCGCGCGCCTCGCGCGTCTTCGACGAGGTAATCGTGGCGGTTGTCAACCTCCCGATCCGCAAGGGAAAGACGCTTTTCACGGCCGAGGAGCGAGTCGAGATGGTCGAGCAGGCGACGGCTCACCTCGGAAACGTGAAGGCGGAGCCATTCTCGACCCTCGTGGTCGACTTCGCCCGCGAGCGGGGCGCTCTGGCGATCGTCAAGGGCCTTCGGGCGATCTCCGACTTCGAGTACGAGTTTGAGATGAACCAGCTCAACCGCCAACAGGCCCCGGACATCGAGTCGGTCTACATGATGGCTTCGCCCCAGTACAGCTTCGTCAGTTCGAGTGGCATCAAGGAGCTCGCGACCTTTGGCGGGGACATCGGGAGTATGGTTCCCAAGCATGTGGCGGAGCGACTGCAGCAGGAACTCGCTCGGTGAATAGAGGAAAAGTCCTGGAAAGCTGGAAAGGGGAGCGGCATGGACGTACTCGTACTGATTGACAAGCTTGACGATCTGGTCCACGGTGCCAAGCAGGTGCCCCTGACGGATCAGGTCCGCGTCGACAAGGAGGAGATCTACGACCTCCTCGACCAGATGCGCGCAACGATCCCCGAGGAGATCAAGCAGGCGCGGTGGATCGTCAAGGAGCGCCAGGAGATGCTCGCCGAGGCCAAGCGCGAATCGGAGCGGATCATCACCGAGGCCCGCGAGAAGCAGGACCAGCTGATCTCCGAGCAGGAAATCACACGCGAGGCAGAGCGGGCAGCCGAGGACATCGTCGAGGATGCTCGCACCCGTGAGCGCGAGATCAGGCTCGGAGCCGAGGATTACGCCGACGAGGTTCTCCACACCCTCGAGGAGAACCTCAGCAAGCTGCTGGCCGCCGTCCAGCGCGGACGCGACCGCCTGGCCGGCAACGAAGCCGCACAGGCCGACTGATCCCGAGCGCCGTCGCTCTGCGCGGATGAGTGGACCTGCCGAGAGAATCGGTGGAGCGATCGCGTCGCTCGCGGTTCTTCGCGAAGCCGGCGTGCTGGGCCTCGAACGGCCCGACAAGGCGGCGCGCTCAGTCGCCGCGCTGGTGAAGTTCGGCCCTTCGGCAGCGGCCGCGCTCGAGTCATGGGCAGTTCGCAACCCGAGCGGGATCGCGGTGGTCGACGACGCCGGCATCCACACTTGGCAGGAACTCGCCGACAGGTCAGCCGGCCTCGCCAGGGGATTGCACTCAAGAGGAGTGAACGCCGGCGATCGTGTGGGGGTGTTGATCCGGGATCACGCTGACTTCGTCGCCGCGATCGGCGCGATCTCGAGGATCGGAGCGGACACGGTCCTGCTGAACACCTCCTTCGCCGCACCGCAGGTCGCAGGGGTCGTCGAGCGCGAGTCGGTCACTGCCCTGGTCCATGACGGCGAGTACTCCGAGGCTGCCTCGCTCGCCAACGTCCCGGGTCCCTGCGTCGTCGCATGGCCCGAGGGTGCCCCCGAGGGAAGCGAGACGATCGACGACCTCATTGCGTCAGCCCCTGGCGGTGACCCCCCGGCTCCGGGAAGTCCCGGTCGAACGGTGATCCTCACCTCCGGCACCACTGGAACCCCGAAGGGGGCCAACAGGAGCGGTCCTCCGTCGCTGCTCGATGCCGCGACACTGCTCGAGCGGATCCCGCTCAGGGCCGGGCGGGTCACGGTGATCGGGGCGCCCCTGTTCCACTCGTGGGGCTTCGCCCATCTCAGCCTCGCCTCCGCGCTCGGCTCGACGATGGTCCTCAGACGCAGGTTCAATCCTGCCCAGGTGGTCGCCGACTCGAACCGCTACGGCGCCGACACGATCGCCCTCGTCCCGGTGATGCTCCGCAGGATGCTGGAACTCGATCCGGCCGAGGGCACTCTTGCCGGAGGAGGAGTGAGGATCATCGCCTTGAGCGGCTCGGCCCTCCCTGCGGAACTCGCGATCAGGGCGACGGAGCGGTACGGACATGTTCTCTACAACCTCTACGGCTCTACCGAGGTCGCCTGGGCGACGATCGCCGATCCGGCGGACATCGCTGCCGCTCCCGGAACGGCCGGCCTGCCGCCTCGCGGCACCGTGCTCAGGCTTTACGACGAGGACGGCAGCGAGGTCGAACAGGGCGAGCGTGGGCGGATCTTCGTTGGTAACGCGCTGATGTTCGAGGGCTACACGGGCGGCGGCAACAAGGAAGTGATCAACGGACTGATG
>JBAXRO010000098.1:0-5683 GCA_037131165.1 Actinomycetes bacterium
TGGGCGGCCCGTGCGGGAGTGCTTGCGGAACGGCTGGTTGATCGCCTCTGCGGCGAGCCTCGTCTCGCCATCGGCGCCGTCCACCTCGACTCCCTCGTCCCTTAGGATCCCGAGTCCTCGACCATTGGCCTTCTCGCTCGGGTCGTCCGAAGCGACCACCACTCGGGCAACGCCGGCAGCCAGCAGCGCGTCGGTGCACGGCGGAGTCCGTCCAGCGTGGCAGCACGGCTCAAGCGACACGTACACCGTCGCCCCGGCAGTGGCCTCCGGGCCCCCGGCAGCGGCGATCGCCGCGACTTCGGCGTGATCGCCCCCAAGACGGTCGTGCCAACCCTCTCCGAGAACGACCCCGCCCGCTACGACGACCGCGCCGACGAGCGGATTCGGACTCACCCGGCCGTGGCCGCGTCCGGCGAGCTCGATTGCGCGCATCAAGTGTTCGAGGTCTTGGTCGGTCAATGGCATCCCGGGCTGCCGAGCATAGGAGAGCGAGCACGGTGCGGCTGGGCCGGGGCGGGCGACCACCCCTGGCGCACTCTCTCAACCGACGGGCACCGTCGTCGTTGGCGAAAGGTATCCTCGGCGAGCGGGCAGCTCTGCCTCCGCCTGCTGCCGACCCGATGAAGCTGATCATCCAAATCCCCTGTTTCAACGAGGAGGAAACCCTCCCCGAGACTCTGGCCGACCTCCCGAGGGAAATCCCGGGCATCGAGAAGGTCGAATGGCTCGTGATCGACGACGGCTCCTCGGACCGCACGATCGAGGTCGCGCGTGCCGGCGGGGTGGACCACATCGTTCGCTTCACCAACAACAAGGGACTTGCCGCCGGATTCCAGGCCGGTCTCGATGCCGCGCTCAAGCTCGGGGCCGACGTGATCGTCAACACCGACGCCGACAACCAGTACAACGGTGCCGACATCGAGAAGCTGGTCGCTCCGATCGTTGCCGGTGACGCCGACATGGTGGTCGGCGACCGCCAGATCGACACGATCGCCCACTTCTCCTGGCTCAAGAAGCGGCTCCAGCGGCTCGGCTCATGGGTCGTCCGCCAGGCGTCCAACACCGAAGTGGCCGACACGACCTCCGGGTTCCGCGCCTACAACCGCGAGGCCGCCCTCTCGCTGATCGTCGTCTCCCGCTTCACCTACACGCTCGAGACGATCATCCAGGCCGGTAATCAGGACATCGCCGTCACCGACGTTCTCATCCGGACCAACGAGAAAACGCGGGAGTCGCGCCTGTTCCCGTCGATGTGGGCCTACGTCAGGCGGAATGCCCTCTCGATCTTCCGGATCTACTCGCAGTACCACCCGCTCAAGGTCTTCTGGAGCCTCGCAGTCCTGCTTGGGCTGGGAGCCCTCGCGCTCTTCATCCGCTTCGGCGTCGCCTTGATCCAAGGCAATGGCGACGGCCATATCCAGTCGCTGATCCTCGGCGCCGTCCTGTTCAACGCCGCGGCGTTGATGGCCGCACTCGGAGTGATCGGTGACCTGATGCACGCTCAGCGGGTGATCTCAATGCGCACCCTCGATCGAGTGCGCAGGATGGAACTGAAGATGGGCGTCGAACCATCGCACTACTACACCGACGGCCCGGCCAACTCCAAGGACCCCGAGCCCGACTTCGAGAGGATCGAGAAATGACAGCTGGGACGGACGTACCGACAGGCAATACCTTCGACAAGTACGGGTCCACCAACCCGATCGTGCGCCGCCTGATGGACGGTTTCGAGAGCGACCTCGACGAACTCTTCACCATCGCGGCACCGAGTTCGATCCTCGACGTCGGTTGCGGCGAGGGAGTACTGACCGAGCAGTGGGCCGACAGGCTCGACGGCGGCCGGATCGTCGGAGTCGACCTCGACGACGAAAAGCTCAAGGCCGAGTGGGTCGGCCGCCAGCGCTCCAACCTCGAGTACGTGACCGTCGAGCCGGGCAACCTGCCTTTCGCCGACGGCGAGTTCGACATGGCCACAGCGATCGAGGTGCTCGAGCACGTGCCCGATCCGGAGCACACCGTCGCCGAAATGGCTCGCTGCGCATCGGGGCACCTGCTCGTCTCTGTTCCGCGCGAGCCGATCTGGCGAATCGTGAACTTCTGCCGCGGCCAGTACGTGAGCGACTTCGGCAACACGCCGGGGCACGTCAACCACTGGTCGAAGCGCTCGTTCAAGGAGCTGCTGTCACGTCATGGAACGGTTCGCGAGGTCCGCTCGCCGTTCCCGTGGACGATGCTCCTCGTAAGTCGCTGACGTGGCTGACCGCGACGAAAGCGGTCGCTCATTCGGGGCCGGAGCGCGGATCCTCTCGATCGGGATCGCCTCCACCGGCCTCGTCACATTCGCCTATTTCACAGTCGCCAGCCATGCCCTCGATGGGGATGCCCGCTACGACCGGATAGCGCTGCTCTGGAGCATCCTGTTCGTGATCGTCTCTGTGATCTACCGGCCGATCGAGCAGCTGCTGTCGCGGACCCTCGCCGATCGGCGGGCGCGCGGGATCGTGGACCACCCGCTCAGGGTGCCGATGCTCCTGCAGGCGGGCTTCGCGGCTCTGTTCCTCGTAATTGTGATCCCGCTGAAAGCGACGATCACCGACAAGGTCTTCGGTGGCGACGAGGCGTACTACTGGATCCTCGTCGGGGCGACACTCGCCTATGCCTGCTCGTACTTCGCTCGGGGGTGGCTGGCAGGCCACGAGCGGTTCGGCCTCTACGGCCTGCTGGTCTTCATCGAGGCTGTCGCCCGGTTCCTGTTCGCTGCGGTGGTGGCAGTCGGCATCGCCTCGGGCGAGAACGTGGTCGCACTCGGCATCGTCGCCGCTCCCTGCGTCTCGATGCTCGTCGTCCCGATCGCATTCGCCAGGCGCGAGGACCCGCCCCACGACGCCGAGGCGGCGCTGGCTCCTGCGATCGACGCTGCGATCGAAGGCGGTCCCGCGGCGGAGGCAGCCGAGGAGGCGGCAGGCGACCTGTCGATCCGCCATGGGGCGAGGTTCGCAGCCGCAGTATTCGGTGTGATGCTCGCCGAGCAGACGCTGCTCAACGGCGGGGTGATCGCGGTCGCCGCCAGCAGCGGCACCGACGCCGTGGCCGGACTCGTCTTCAACGCCCTGCTGATCGCAAGAGCACCACTCCAGCTGTTCCAGGCCGTCCAGACCTCGCTCCTCCCCCACTTGGCCAACCTCGAGGCCACAGGCGGCGCGGCCGCCTTCGAGAGTGCGATCCGGAAGACGCTGCTTGCGATCGCTGCGTTCGCTGCCACCTCGGCCGCTGTGCTCCTGGCGATCGGGCCGTGGCTGATGGACGTCCTGTTCGCCGGCTCCAACGGCGCCTATACGGCCGTCGGGCTCGCAGTCGTAGCGGTCGGGATGGGGATGCACCTCGCGGCCGGAACACTCAATCAAGCCGCCCTGGCCCGAGGCCAAGCAAAGCTCTCGGCTGTCGCATGGCTGCTCTGCGCGACCCTGTTCATCGCATGGTGCGCCTCAGGGGTGATGAGCGATCCGATCCTCCGCGCAGAGGTGGGCTACGCCGGTGCGACAGGGATCCTCGTTGCCCTGCTCAGTGCGATCTACCGCAGGCCCCGCCCACCCGAGGCTCAGGACGCCGGGGATGCGGCGTCGGCGATCGCCCTGTAGGCCGACTGCGGGTCCTCGGCACCAAAGACCGCTGAACCGGCGACAAGCAATTCCGCTCCCGCCTTGGCCGCAGGCCCGGCCGTGATCGTGTCGATCCCGCCGTCGACCTCTATCGCAACCCCGGGGCCGACGACGGCGCGGGTCTCCTCGATCCGGCCGAGCGTAGCCTCGATGAACCTCTGGCCACCCCAGCCGGGATTCACGCTCATAACCAATGCAAGATCGAGCAGGTCGACAACCGGTTCGAATATCGAGACCGCAGTGCCCGGGCAGATCGCAAGGCCCGCGAGCATTCCGGCTTCACGGATCGCCCTGAGGGTCCGGTCAAGGTGGGTGACCGCCTCCGCATGGACGGTGAGCACGTCGGCACCCGCGGCGGCGAAGGCCTCTATCTGCCGATCGGGGGAATCGATCATCAGGTGCACGTCGAGGATCCCGTCGGCGGAGTGGACCATGTCGGCCAGCGACTCGACCACGATCGGGCCCATTGTGATCGGCGGGACGAAGCTGCCGTCCATCACGTCGATGTGGATCACATCCGCTCCTGCGGATAGGACCGACTCGACCTGCTCACCGAGCCGGGAGAAGTCGGCCGAGAGGATCGATGGCGCGACTCGACTGGAGCCGGTCAGGGCGTTCACCGCTCAGACCTCCTTGAGCATGCTGACGCCGCAGGAGTTGCATTGCATCGGGCCGCCGGAACTCATCCTTGCGATCGTCGCATGTTCGCCGCACGAGGGGCACACGGAGGTCAATTCGTACCGCCGCAGGCAGTACACGCAGCGGTAGCGGCCGGGATTGGCAGCGGGCCGCAGCCATGGCTCCGAGCAGCCCGGGCAGACCGGACCGAGGTCTACGCCGGATGCCTCCTGCTCGGACACGTCCCGATCATGGCGTATCGAGAGGATGCCTCCGACGGGTGGAGCGCTGCGTGCGGCTCAGCCGAGTGCGGGGCCCCCGCGCAGCCAGTCGGCGCTTGCCATCTCGCGACCGCCCGGCGGAACCACGCGGGAAATCGCCAACGACCCCTCGCTGCACCCGAGCACCACCTCCCCGTCGACCTCCTTGAGCACTCCGCGTCCAAGTTCAATCTCCGAGACCCGGGAGTCCCTCACTCCGATCACCTCGCCCGAAGGAAGCGCCAGCCGGGCTCCGATGTGCGGCCTGAGCGCCCTTACCGTGCGTCCCAGCTCAACGGCTGGGCGGGCAGGGTCAAGCAGCCGGTCGGCCGCCTCGATCCGCTCGGCGTAGGTGACGCCCTCCGGGGACTGTTCGACGAACTCGAGGCGCCCGGCGGCGAGCCGGTCCATCGCCTCGCCCAGAAGCCGAGCTCCGACCTCTTCGAGCTCCGACGAGAGCGTTGCGAAGTCTGCCTCGTCCCCGATCGAGACCCGCTCGGCGAGACAGACCGGCCCTGCGTCGAGCGCCTCCACGAGCCGGATGATGCTCACGCCGGTTTCGCTGTCGCCCGCCATCAACGCCCTCTCGATCGGGGCGGCACCCCGCCACCTCGGCAGCAGTGACGGATGGAGGTTGAGGATCACATGATCGGAGAGCAGCGGGTCGCGGATCAGCGCTCCATATGCGCAGAGGCCCATCACGTCCGGTCTGATCGCCTCTATCGCGTCGAGCAGCTCAGGCTCGCCGGGTCCCTGGGGCTGTATCAGGCCAAGGCCGAGCTCGCTCGCCGTCACAGCGGTAGGCGGAGGCGCCAGCCGCCTGCCCCTGCCCTGCTTGGAGTCCGGCTTGGTGACGACCAGGTCGGGAGTGCGACCGGCCTCGACCAGCCTCCCGAGGACCGATGCAGAGAAGGCATCGGTCCCGAGGTAGACGAACTTCACCGGGCGACGGCCTGCTCGGAAGCTTCGCGCAGCGACCGCAGAGCCTCGCGTCGCTCCTCTGGATGGGCGCGATCGAGGATCAGGACGCCGTCGAGATGGTCGTACTCGTGCTGAATGACCCTTGCTTCCAGCCCTTCGGCCTCGACCGTGAGCGGGTTCCCCTCGACGTCCTGGGCTTCGACCCGGACCTCCGCCGGCCGGGAA
>JBAXRO010000099.1:0-5613 GCA_037131165.1 Actinomycetes bacterium
GTGATGATGAATCAATCGTGTATGACTTTACGATGGAGCTACAAAGACATAAGCATCGAAGGGAGCGTGGATCGGGGCGATGGTCTTGTCGCTCGCCCTGGCGATCGGCCTGTTCTTCGTGATCCCGGTCGGGCTGACCAGCCTGGTCAAGGAACAGATCGGCTCCGCCCTGCTGTTCTGGCTCGTCGAGGGGATCCTGCGGACGCTGATCTTCTTCGGCTACCTGCTGCTGCTCGCGCGGCTCCCCGACCTCAGGCGGGTCTTCGAGTACCACGGAGCCGAGCACAAGACGATCGCCTGTTACGAGGGGGGCCTCCCGCTGACCCCTGAGAACGCCGAGCGCTTCTCGCGACTGCACCCGCGTTGCGGCACGAGCTTCCTGCTGATCGTGATGGTGATCGCGATCTTCATGTTCGCTCCGATCGGCCTGCCCGCCTGGTACTGGCTCGTCCTTTCGCGGATCCTCGGGGTCCCGCTGATCGCCGGGGTCTCATTCGAGGCGATCCGTTGGTTCGGTCGCAACCGCAACAAGGGCTGGGTACGCGGGTTGATGTGGCCCGGCCTGCAGCTGCAGCGCCTGACTACGCGCGAGCCCGACCGCGAACAACTCGCAGTCGCGATCGCCTCGATGAACGCAGTGCTCGAGGGCGAGGACCCCGCTGACTTGGCTCGCGCAGCCGACGCCGGCCTCGAAGTCGCAGCCTGAGCTCCAAGGCTCGCCGCTCGCCCCCTCGTAGACTCGTGCCCCGATGATCGAGGAACTCGTTGAGAGGATCGAGACGCGCTTTGCGCAGCTCGAACAGGATCTCGCCGATCCGGCGACGATCGGCGACCGTGCGGCCTTCGCCGCTGCCAGTCGCGCCTACTCCGAGCTCGAAGAGCCGGCCAGGCTTGCGCGGGAGTGGCGCAGGGCGGTGGGTGACGAGCAGGGGGCGATCGAGCTGCTCGAAGACGGCGACGATCCCGAGATCCGCGAAATGGAGGCCGTCGCCTCTGCCCGTCGGGTGGAGCTGGAGGACGAGATCCGCCTGGCGATGGTCGAGCGGGACCCCAACGATGACCGGGATGTCATCGTCGAGATCAGGCCGGGCGCCGGGGGAGACGAGGCAGGCCTGTGGGCAGGCGACCTCCACCGGATGCTCGTCCGCTACGCCGAGCGACGCGGCTTCCAGACAGAGGAGATGGGGGGAGGGGAAGGCTCGGCCACGTTCGCAGTCAAGGGCCAAGGGGCCTATTCGATCTTCAAGTTCGAGGCCGGGACTCACAGGGTCCAGCGGGTCCCCGAGACAGAGTCCCAAGGCCGGATCCACACCTCGACCGCGACAGTCGCGGTGCTGCCCGAAGCGGAGGAGGTCGACATCGACGTTGATCCCAACGACCTTCAGATCGACGTCTACCGCTCGTCCGGACCGGGCGGGCAGTCGGTCAACACGACCGACTCCGCAGTGCGGATCACCCACAAGCCGACCGGCGTGGTGGTGGCGATGCAGGACGAGAAGAGCCAGCTTCAGAATCGCGACAAGGCGATGCGCGTCCTCAGGGCGAGGCTGCACGAACGGGCGATGCGCGAGCAGCAGGAGAAGCTCGCCGCCGAACGCTCGGCCCAGGTCGGCAGCGGCGAGCGGGCGGAGAAGATCCGCACCTACAACTTCCCGGACCGGAGAGTCAAGGACCACAGGGTGGGCCTGATGCTCCACGACCTCGACGCCATCCTTGGGGGATCGCTCGACGAGTTCACAGCTGCACTTCAAGACGACGAGAAGCGCAGGCGCCTCGAAGAGCAGGCGCTCGAGCAGTGACGACGGATGCGGGAGCGGATGCCCCGATCGACGCGACCGCCCTGGTCCGTCAGGGGACAGGCCTGCTCGCGAAAGCCGGCTGCGAGACCCCCGGGCTGGATGCAGAGCTTCTCGTCGCGCACGCCCTCGGGACCGACCGCGCGGGCCTGTTCCGCCTCGCCGGCGAGGCGGTTTCCGAGCCGAAGCGGCGGATCGCAGCCGACCTGATCGAGCGCCGCACCGGTCGCGAGCCGGTCGCGCAGATCATCGGTCGGCGCTGGTTTCGCAACATCGAGCTGGTGGTCAGCCGGGACGTGCTGACACCGCGGCCTGAGACCGAGCTGCTTGTCGAGTGGGGACTCGCCCTCCCGAATGGAGCGAGGGTCGCCGACATCGGGACCGGGAGCGGGGCGATCGCCCTGGCACTCGCCGACGAGCGCCCGGACCTCGACATCGTCGCGACCGACCTGTCGCAGGAGGCGCTGAGGATCGCAGCCGCCAACGCCGGGCGGCTTGGGCTGGACGTGGCGCTCGCTGCGGGCGACCTGCTCGACGCAGTCGACGGTCCGCTCGACGCTGTGATCTCCAACCCGCCCTACGTCCCTGACTCGGATCTGGTCGCTCTCGCCCCGGAGGTGACCGAGTGGGAGCCGAGGATCGCGCTGACTCCCGGCCCGTCAGGCCTCGAGACGATCGAGCGCCTCGCCGGGCAGGCCTCGAACAGGCGGATCGGGCGGATAGCGCTGGAGGTTGGGTCTGGTCAGGCTCCCGCCGTCGCGGATCTGTTGCGAGGGCTTGGTTGGAGCGAGGTTTCGGTACTGGAGGACCTCGCAGGGATTGAGCGGGTCGTGGCCGGCGATGGCTTCGGAACGGTGGCGGGTTGACTGGCGAGGACGCAGCGCTGCTCGAGCGGTGCATGTCGGTCGGCGGGGTCGCGGTCTTCCCGGCGGACAACGTCTACGGCCTCGCCTGCGAGCCAGAGGACAAGGAGGCGGTGCGCCGGGTCTACGCGCTCAAGGGCCTCGTGCCCGACAGGCCGGCGGCGATCATGTTCTTCGACGTGTCTCTCGCACTCGAGGCGGTGCCCGAGGTCGGGCCGAAGACGCTCGAGGCACTCGGCAGGATCCTCCCGGGGGAGGTCACGGTGGTGCTTCCCAATCCTGCTGGCCGGTTCCCGTTGGCTTGTTCCGGCGCCCCCGGGATGCTCGCCCTGAGGGTTCCGCATCTGACCGGCCCGCTGGCGCCGCTGGTCGACGTGCGCTGGCCTGTCCTCCAGACCTCGGCGACGAGCAACGGCGGAGCGGACGCCACCACTGTCGAGCAGGTTCCGATCGGCATCCGCGAGGGCTGCGACCTCGTCCTCGACGGTGGAGAGCTGACCGGTACGCCTTCGACCGTGGTCGATCTGCGCGACTATGAGGATTCGGGCGCGTGGACGATCATCCGCGAGGGCGGGCTGCCGCTCGAGCGCCTCGAAGAGCTGCTCTGAGCCGGCCGATCCCGCCCGGCGGAGGTGGGCCGCTCTGGTAGCTTGCCGGGTAGCCCGATGCGGATCGCACTCGCCTCAGATCACCACGGCGTAGAGCTCAAGGCCGACCTCGTCGCGGTCCTGGCCGAGGCCGGCAACGAGCCGGTCGACGTCGGCCCTGAAACCACCGAGGCCGTTGACTATCCGGAGTACGCGGCGCTGGCGACCCGGTTCGTCTCCGACGGCGAGGCCGACGCTGCCGTTCTGATCTGCGGCTCGGGAGTCGGCATGGCGATCACGGCCAACAAGTTCCCCGGGGTCCGGGCGGTCAATGCCCACGACGCCGACGAGGCCGAGATGGCGCGTCGCCACAACGACGCCAACGTCCTCTCGCTCGGAGCGAGCAGGATCGACGCTGTCGATGCCGAGCAGATAGTGACTAGATTCCTCGAGACCCCGTTCGAGGGTGGCCGACACGCCCGCCGTGTCGAAGAGATAGCCGAGATAGAAAGGGAAGCCCAATCCTCATGAGTGACCTGCCTGCAGACTGGCTCGACCGCCCGCTCTCGGAGATCGATCCGGAGATCGCCGCAGTCGTCGATGCCGAGGTGGCTCGCCAGCAGCGGACGCTCGAGATGATCGCCTCGGAGAACTTCGCCCCGCGGGCGATCATGGAGGCCCAAGGGTCGGTCCTGACCAACAA
The DNA here is from genome assembly GCA_037131165.1 of Actinomycetes bacterium. Lineage (GTDB taxonomy): Bacteria > Actinomycetota > Thermoleophilia > Solirubrobacterales > Solirubrobacteraceae > WLNJ01. Next base: position 3,950 of record JBAXRO010000099.1, read on the forward strand.
GTACGCGGAGGGCTACCCGGGCAAGCGCTACTACGGCGGATGCGAGGAGGTCGACGTCTCCGAGCAACTGGCGATCGATCGGGCCAAGGAGCTGTTCGGTGCCGAGCACGCGAACGTCCAACCCCACTCGGGAGCGCAGGCCAACGCAGCGGTCTACCACGCTCTGCTCAACCCGGGTGACACGATCCTCGGTCTCGAGTTGGCCCACGGAGGTCACCTCAGCCACGGAATGAAGCTGAACATGTCGGGCAAGCTGTTCGACGTCGCCTCTTACGGGGTCGACCCGGACACCTTCCTCGTCGACATGGACGTCGTCGCCAGCGTCGCCCGCGAGCGCAAGCCGAAGCTGATAATCGCCGGCTGGTCGGCCTACCCGAGGCACCTCGACTTCGCGGCGTTCCGCGAGATCGCCGATGAGGTCGGGGCGAAGCTGCTGGTCGACATGGCGCACTTCGCCGGTCTTGTCGCCGGGGGAGAGCACCCCAGCCCGGTCCCCTACGCCGACGTCGTAACGACCACGGTCCACAAGACCCTCTGCGGCCCTCGTGGTGGCCTGATCCTTTGCCGTGAGGAGCTTGCCGCCGACATCAACCGGGGCATCTTCCCCGGTCAGCAGGGAGGTCCGCTCGAGCACGTGATCGCAGGCAAGGCGGTGGCCTTCAAGCTGGCGATGACCGAGTCCTTCAAGGAGCGTCAGAAGCTGACGATCGAGGGCGCGAGGACCGTCGCCGACAGGCTGCTCGAGGCCGGCAACGGCGTCAGCGTGCTGACCGGCGGAACCGACGTCCACCTCGTGCTCGTCGACCTGAGGGAGAGCGAGCTCGACGGCCAGGTCGCCGAGGACAGACTCGACGAGATCGGGATCACCGTCAACCGCAACGCCGTGCCGTTCGACCCGCGGCCACCGATGGTCACCTCCGGCCTGAGGATCGGGACCCCGGCGCTCGCGACACGGGGCCTGACGATCGACGACTTCAGCGAGGTCGGCAGCGTGATCGCCGCCGCACTCGGCCCCGACTTCGAATCGATCAAGGGCGACCTGTTGGCCCGTACCACGGCCATCGCCGACGCCCATCCCCTCTACGCCTCGCTCAGCGAGGGCGCACCCGCCTGATCGTTTTCGGCCCGCCGCGGCCGCGGCGGCTGGCATCCTCAAGTCGTCAGCCGTGAAGCCGATCGACGCCCTATTCGCCTCCCTGGCGGCATTCGCCGTCGCAGCCCTGACGACACCGGTCGCGGCGAAGCTGGCTGTGCGGATCGGGGCGATAGACCGCCCACGGGCGAGGGGTCTCTCGCAGCGGCCGACCCCACTGCTCGGGGGTCTGGCGATCCTGCTCGCGGTGGTTGCTTCCTCCCTGATCTGGCTGCCGTGGGATGCCGAGACGAGGGCGATCCTCGCTGCCGCGATCCTGATCGCCACGATCGGAGCCGTCGATGACACCGTCGAGCTGCATGCCGGTTGGAAGCTCTCCGGCCAGCTCGCAGCGGCGATCATCCCCGTGGCCGCCGGGGTCGAGGTGACAAACGTGACGCTCCCGTTCGTTGGCGCTGTCGACTTCGGCTGGACGGCTGCGCCACTGACGGTCCTCGGCCTTGTCGCCCTGATGAACGTCGTCAACTTCTCCGACGGGGTCGACGGGCTCGCCGCCGGTGTCTGCGCGATC
>JBAXRO010000100.1:0-5566 GCA_037131165.1 Actinomycetes bacterium
GGCCGAGAAGGTCCAGCAGGGCCAGCAGCTGACCAACAAGCTCTGGAACGCGGCCCGCTTCGGGATCAGCCTTGTTCCCGAGGGGACGGTCGCGTCCGCCAGCCCCGTGGCTGTCGAGGACCGTTGGATCCTCTCGCGTCTGGAGGCGACGCGTGAGTCGGTCAGGGCGAGGATCGAAACCTACGACCTCAGCCACGCCGCCCTCGAGCTCTACGACTTCGTCTACGGGGAGCTTTGCGACTGGTACCTCGAACTCGTCAAGCCACGGTTCGCCGACGAGGACGCCAACCCCGCCGAGCGCGAAGACCTCGCCTCCACGCTGCTGTTCGTCCTCGGTGAGACCCTTGCCCTTGCCCATCCGGTGATCCCGTTCGTGACCGAGGCGATCTGGGCGCACCTGCCCGGTTCCAGCGGACTGCTAGCTGCGCGAGGGGCGCCGGAGTCCGCACCCCAGCGCCGAGATGCCGAGGCCGAACGCGAGATCGGCGTGCTGATCGAGTCGGTCCAGGCAGTCAGGGGCTGGCGTGACGCCGCCTCGGCTCCGGCTGGAGCCAAGGTGCCAGCGAGGATCGCGAGCGACGAGCTGGCGCCGGTCGCCGAGCGGGTCGCACGGATGGCGAGGCTCGACCTCGACGCCGAGGACGCTCCGGTCGTCGCGAGTATCCCCGTGAGCGGTGGGGCGATCGAGATCCTCGAGGGCGGAGCAGTCGACCCCGAGGCTGCGCGCCTGAGGCTGGAGAAGCAGAGGGCGACCCTCGAGCAGGAGCTGGCGAGGGCGAAGTCGAAGCTCGCCAACGAAGGCTTCGTCGCGAAGGCGCCGGCGGAGGTCGTGGAGGCCGAGCGCTCCAAGGTCGCGCGGCTCGAAGCGGAGCTGGAATCGCTGTGAGCCCGATCGCCTGGCCGCCCGATCGGGCGACCGGCTGGCTGTTGGAGCGCGGGATGTTCGGGATGCGTCCCGGGCTCGATCGGATGCGCGCGCTGCTCGCTCAGCTCGGCCATCCCCAGTCCGGGCTCAAGACGATCCATATCGTCGGCACCAACGGCAAGAGTTCGACGACAAGGTTCGCCGCACGCCTGCTCGCCGAGCGCGGGGTCGCCACCGGCGCCTACCTCTCGCCTCACCTGATCGGCTTCGAGGAGCGGGTCCTGCTTCCCTCTGGGAACGGGCAGAGAGAGGCTTCGGCAGCCGAGTTCGCGGACGCGGTCGGCCGGGTCGCCGAAGCGGCCGCTGTCGTCGAGCGCGGGTTCGAGGAGGGCGAGACGACGACACAGTTCGAGGCTGTCACCGCAGCGGCCCTGCTCCTGATAGCCGAGTCCGGTGCGGAAGCGGCGGTTATCGAGGCCGGGATGGGCGGAAGGCTCGACGCGACGAACGTCCTCGGTGTCGGGGTGGTCGCCTTGACCCCGGTCGGGCTCGATCACATGGAGTGGCTCGGCGGCGACATCGTGACGATTGCCGGCGAGAAGCTCGCTGTCGTCAGCGAAGGGGACACGCTCGTTGTCGGCGCCGACCTCGACCCGAGCCTCTCCGCGAGGGTCGAGGAGGCCGCCGCCCGTTCAGGAAAAGGTGTCGTCGTTGCACCCGCGGAGTTGGGCGAGGGAATCGTCCCGGTGGCGCGAGGCCGCTTCCAGCGCAGCAACCTCGCGCTCGCCGTTGCCGCGGTCGCGGCGCTGCTCGGTAGCGACGACCCCGAGGCGACCGCGCGCACGGCGGCGTCGGTGACTGTTCCCGGTCGCCTCCAGCGGGTCGGCGCGGACCCGGAGACGATCCTCGATTCCGCCCATAACACGGCCGGGATGCGGACGCTCGCAGAGGAGATCGAGGCGATTGCCGGCGACCGGCGGACGGTCGCCGTGCTCGGGATCCTTGCCGACAAGGACGCGGCCGGCATGGTTGATGCGATCCTTCCAGTCGTGCAATCAGTGATCGCCACGGCGCCGGACACCCCGAGGGCACTTGCGTCCACGGACCTCGCCGCCCTGGTGGCCGCGAGCGGTGGGGTGGAGGTCGAGGTGGTCGACGGGGTTCGCGAGGCGATCGAGCGCGCCCGCTTGCTCGCCGGGTCGCAGGGGCTGGTGATCGCTTCCGGATCAGTCCACACTGTGGGCGAGGCCCTCAGCGGGCCGGGCGGGAGGACGGTGACCTCGCTGTGAACGATGAGCCCCGTTTCAGCCGGATGATCGGGCTGGTTGCCGTGGTCGTCGCCCTGACGATCCTTGTGTTCTTCGGTATCGGCTACGGGTTCGGCAAGCTCTTCCTCTAGGGACGGTGCACGGCCACTTCCGATGGCGCGCCATTCGTCCTGCTGCCTCTAGACTGCCGGAGCTGGTGCTGGTGCTCTTCCGGCCCGCAACGCCCGATCTCAAGTGGACACCGCAATCAAACTCGTTCTAGTCGCCGTCGTCGTCATCTGGCTGGCGCTCGTCGTCTGGACGTTCCTCGACGCTCGCCGTCGGATCGCTGACCGGTTCCTCGTCGGCTGCGCCACGCTCGGCGCCCTGTTTCCCTTCATTGGCTCGCTCGTCTACCTGATCGTTCGCCCGCCTGAGCTGCTCGCCGATGTCGAGGAGCGCGAACTCGAGATCGCCGCGGCCGAGGCGAGGCTCGCACAGGTGAAGGCGGCGACTTGCCCGCACTGCGACACGCCTACAGGGTCGGACTTCCTTCGCTGCCCCGGGTGCCTACGGAAGCTGCGAGAGGCTTGTCCTCACTGTTCGAAGGCGCTCAATCCTGAATGGCGGATCTGCCCTTACTGCGAGGCCGATCCGCTCAAGGCGCCGGCCTCCAAGTCGCCCGCGCCGACCCGCAGGCGCCGAACGGCGACGTCGGCCAACACGGGCGAGACCGACGCCGTGACAAAGTCCGAACCGGCCAAGGCGACCACCAAGGCTGCCGCCAAGCGCAGCACCCGGCGCAAGCCTTCGGATGCAGCCGGACCCGACTCAGGCACCTCCTCCACTGCACCTCCCAAGCGACCCGCCCGCAGCCGATCGGCCAGCGACGCGGACAGCTCTCCAGATGCCGAGCCAACTGCATGACCCTCCAACGAGTGGCGGCGCCGCCGGCGCTCTCATGAACGAAGAAAGGCAGCCCAACCAATGCAACGCACCCTGATCCTCGTCAAGCCCGACGCCTTCGCACGAGGCCTGACAGGCGAGATCATCTCGCGGTTCGAGCGCAAGGGGCTGAGGCTCGTCGCGCTCGAGCAGCGCACTCTCGACGCCGAGACCGCCGGCGTCCACTACGCCGAGCACAAGGAGCGCCCGTTCTTCGGCGAGCTCGTCGACTTCATCACCTCCGGTCCGTTGGTGGCGATGGTCCTCGAGGGCCACGAGGCGATCGCAGCCGCCCGCCAGGTGATCGGCTCGACCAACCCTCTCGAGGCCACGCCCGGCACGATCCGCGGCGACTTCGCACTCGAGGTCGGCGAGAACATGGTCCACGGCTCGGACGCACCCGAGTCCGCCGCACGCGAAATCGGGATCTTCTTCCCCTCGCTGGGCTGATCGGGAGCGCGGCGAGCCCGATGGAGCTCGTGCTCGCCTCTGCATCCCCGCAGAGGCGAGCACTGCTCGAGGCCGCGGGTTACCGCTTCGTCGTCGTCGCAGCTGATGTCGACGAGTTGGAGGATGGGGTGGCGCCCCTCGAGTTGGCGGCCGCCAATGCCCGGCTGAAGGCCATGGCGATCGCCGGGGCGCACCCGGAGCGGGTGGTGGTCGGAGCCGACACGGTCGTCGCCCTCGGCGAGCGCAGTTTCGGCAAGCCCGCCAGCGAAGCCGAGGCCAATGCGACGCTCGCATCGCTCGCCGGCTCGTGGCACGAGGTCCACACCGGGATCTGCGTCGTCGCAGACGGCGAGACGAGATCCGCGACTGCGACGACGCGCGTCAGGTTCCGCCGGCTTTCTGCGGAGGAGATTGAGCGGCATGTCGCGCTCGGCGAGTGGCGCGACAGGGCCGGGGGCTATGCGATCCAGGAATCCGGCGGCGGGCTGGTCGAGGCGCTCGAGGGCGATCACGACAACGTGATCGGCCTTCCTGTCGGCCTGCTTGCGCAGCTCCTGCCGGAGGACGTGCAGCCACGGGCTGGCAAGTGACCCGGCGCTACACTCGCAACTCACGTCGACCCGGAGCAGAAAGCTGCCTCCGGGGGCGGCGTCCCTACCCCTAAATCTCCCGAAAAATGGGCTTCTTCAGCGACATCCTCGGCCTAGGCGGGCGAGACATCGCGCTCGACCTCGGGACTGCCAACACCCTCGTTTACGTGAGAGGCAGGGGAATCGTCCTCTCCGAGCCGAGTGTGGTCGCCGTTGACGAGCGAACGGGGGAAGTCCATGCCGTCGGAGCCGAAGCGAAGCGGATGCTCGGTCGCACCCCCGGCACGATCGCTGCGATCCGTCCGCTCAAGGACGGGGTGATCGCCGACTTCGATGTCACCGAGGAGATGCTGCGCCACTTCATCCAGAAGGTCGATCAGGGCCGGTTCGCCCATCCCCGGGTTGTCGTCTGCGTTCCGTCCGGTGTGACGGAAGTCGAGAAGCGGGCCGTGGTCGAGGCGTGTGTCTCGGCCGGCGCCAAGCAGGCCTACCTGATCGAGGAACCGATGGCCGCTGCGATCGGATCGGGCCTCCCCGTCGGCGAGCCGACCGGCTCGATGGTGGTCGACATCGGCGGAGGCACGAGCGAGATGGCCGGCATCTCACTGGGCGGTATCGTTGTCAGCAAGTCGATCCGGGTGGCCGGCGACGAGCTCGACGATGCGATCGTCAACTACGTCAAGCGCGACTACAAGGTCCTGATCGGCGCCCAGACGGCCGAGGAGGTCAAGGTCCAGATCGGTTCAGCCTGTCCGTTGGAGGAGGAGCTGCAGGCAGAGATCCGGGGCAGGGATCTGGTCTCCGGGCTGCCGAAGACGGTCGTGCTGACCAGCGAGGAGATCCGAACGGCACTCGAGGAGCCGCTCCAGCAGATCCTCGGCGCCGTCAGGGAGACCCTCGACCAGACTCCGCCCGAACTGGCGTCCGACATCATGGATCGCGGCATCATGATGGCTGGTGGTGGTTCGCTGCTGAAGGGCCTAGTCGAGAGGATCCGCAATGAGACCCAGATGCCGGCCCATCTCGCCGAGTCGCCGCTGTTCTGCGTGGCGATCGGCTCGGGGCGCTCCCTCGAGGAGTTCGAGGTCATCCACAGGACCAACAGGAACACCAAGGGCGGACGCCGCCGACGCCGCACATAGCCTCAAATGATCGATTTCTTCCCAAGGACAACAGCCCCGTGCGTGACTCACCGTTCCGTCGGCGGCGGGTCGTGCTGGCACTGCTCGTCTGTGCCTCGCTCGTCCTGCTGACCGCCAGTTTCGGGTCCGCCGACGGCGGCCCCTTGCAGCCGGTCCGAAGTGCGGCAATGGTCGTGCTCGGCCCGGTGGGTGAGGTGGCCAACACCGTTTTCAAGCCGGTCCGGGACCTGTTCGGCTGGGTCGGCTCGACTCTCGAAGCCAAGGACGATGCCCAGCGCCTGCGGACGGAGCGGGACGAGCTGAGGACGCAGGTCGTCGATGGCCGCG
>JBAXRO010000101.1:0-4997 GCA_037131165.1 Actinomycetes bacterium
GGCAGGCGCCGCCGCCGACGCACGCTGCGCCCGCCATGTCCAGCGCGACGACCTTGGGGCCGTATGCGAGCAGCAAGACGTTGGCGTTGTGGTTGACAGTCATCTGCGCGGGCACGATGCCGCGCAGGCCAAAGGACACCGCGTTGTACTCGGCGGCGTAATTCCACAGCTCCGCGCCGTCGGCGGCAGCGTAGGCGTGGAGCACGCCGCCCGTGTCGAGAAGCGCGTCCGTCTCCGAGGCGAGGACGACGTCGGCGCCGACAACCGTCTTGCCATCGTCACCGATGAACTCCATCGGCGCGTAGCTTGCGTCACTGCCGACGACGAGAGGCTTGCCCTGGAACTGGGCCGGCACCTGCGCGGCGATCGCGTCGTCCTTGGTCGCGGAAACCGTCTGCGACGTCGTCGAGGAACTGGAGCTGTCGGAACTGCCGCAGGCGGGAATCACGATCGCGCAAGCGGCTGCGGTCAGGGCGACGGGCAGAAACCGCCGCATGCCGGAAAGGGTCATTCGGTTCTCCTTCTGGGAGCGAGTTTGGGAGCGGGACACTACCCCACACTCCCCGCGTAGACGACGATTTCGCCCGGCCGGCAGCGGGCGAGGCCGAGAGGACTCAGACGCCGTTGAGCGACTTGGCAGCCGAGACGACCGAGCCGAACTCGACGTTGTTGACAGCGAGAATCGTCGGGAGCTTGCCGCGCGCCGTCTGGCAGGCCCTGGCCCGATTGACGATCGCGGTCTTCGTGTTGACGAGCTTGGAGTCGTCGGCGTAGCTGATCCCGTTGGCTCGGGTGACGAAGTGGTTCATCAGGAACAGGCCGCCCACCCTGGCGCCACGGTTGGGAACGCAACTGGCGGCAAGCGAGGTCGATGTGGTCAGAAGCGAGGCCGACACGAACGAGTACGGCGTCTCCTGCATCGCTCCGGTGTAGGCGCTGCGGTACCAGGAGACGGTGCCGGTGGAGCCCTCGGAGAGCATCACCACCCTCTGCTTGGAGTCGATCATCGACTTCAGGGTCGGCCACCGCGTGACCGACCCCTTGTAGACGTAGCTCCCGAGGCCGCTGGCCGTTACGGCGGCCGCGAAGTCGGCGGGCGACAGGTAGTCCTCGACCACGAAGACCATTACCTCGCGAGGATTGGCCGCGAGGAAGTCCGCGACCGTCTTGAGCCCCTGTGCGAGCGGGGTGGCTCCGTAGAGACAGGAGGAATGGCAGAGGTAAGTTGAAGCACCTGGGGTCGAAGCCGAGGCGTCATCGATGATCGTCCTGACGCCGCCCAACGAGGGACCGAAATCGACGAGCTTGGGCACCCCGTAGTGAGTGTCGATCAGCATCGCCCTGATGCCGGCCCTCAACTGCTTGGCCATCGAGATGTCGTGATTGGGGATGCCCCATCCGATGTCCCTGCTGGACATCGCGTTGTGGCTGCCGGGGAGGACGACCTTGTCGAGCGTCTTGGAGCAGAGCTTCGTCGAGCCATTGCAGGCCTTGCTCGCCGCTCCGGCAGCTCCAGGGGCCGCTCCGAACGCGGCGACTGCGAGCGCGGCGACGATGGCGAGCTTCGGCGTTCCCCTCATCGCACGATTGTTGCGTATTCGTCGCCCGCAGGAGCCACCAGGGGTGACGCGGTCGGTCCCGGGCTCAGTACCCACAGCGGAAGCCTCGCAATCGATAAATCCGAATCTCCGGCCCCGGACGCCTGTAGGCGGAATCGCGGTAGTTGAACGAACCGTCGTAGTCGAACGGGACTGCGTCCTTCGGGTCGGCCCACGGCGCAACCGAGAACAGCAGCTTCCCCTTCCGTTCGATCGCGTTGTAGTAGCCGATCGCCCCACCGAGCCCCTTGGGGTCGCGTTCCAATCTGCCCCTCTGGGTCGAGGCGGTCATCACGATGCACCAGCCTTGCGACCGGTAGACGTCGACCAGCGATGGCTTGAGCGACGCCTGGTAGTCCTCCGGGCGTTCATTGAACGTCCCGTCCCTCGAGAGGACTCGCCATGGCTTCCGCTTGCTGCGTTGCTGCTGAGTGAGGTCGTAGGGCTGCGAGTAGGAGATCGTGCGCCCGAGCCATCTCTGGGGCACTACCCCCGGCTCGACCACGATCCGCGACCCCTGGGGCAGGTTCTCCCTCATCCACGAGCGGGCGATCGCTCGGGTGTCGCGCCGCTCGAAGACCTGCCCGAGGTGGATCGAGTCGAGCAATCCCTGCGCCGTCAGGGCCGCGACGAGCAACGCGCCGAGAGCCGGCCTGAGGTACCCGCGAGCGGGAATCCGTTCGATCAGGCGGTCTGCGCCCCAAGCCGCGAGAAGGCAAACGAACGGGATCACGGGCATGACCCAACGACCGAACCAGCGGCTGTAGGTCCCCATGAAGATCAGGAAGAGGATCACCGGCACGACGAGGGCAAGTGCTCGTCGTCGATCCTTGACGGCGAGGAGCACAGCGCCACCGAGAGCAAAGACCAGCGGGATCACTCCGACGCCCCAGCCGAGCGCCCCGATGTAGAACGGGGCTCCGCCGGTTCCGATCTGGCCTACCTTGCCTCCCGCCGCCGCGCTTGCCTCGGCCTGGTGGGCGACCCCGTCTGCGAAGGTCGGGAAGTCGATCACGCTGTAGGGGTTGGCGATCACGAAGGCGGCCAGGGCGACAAGTCCGGCCAATGCCATCCGCTTCCATTCCTGCTTGGCCCTCGGCAGAAACGCGAGAAGCAGGGCCACCCCGACGATCCCGGCCGAGTACTTCGTGGCGGCCGCAAGCCCGAATGAGGCACCGGCGAGCAGATACCAGCGCCTGGCGCCGGTCGAGATCACGCCGGCGATCCCGACCAGTGCGCCAGCGGTCGGCAGCAGGAGCGGCGAGTCGTTGAGCGCGAAGTGCCCGTAGAAGACAGGAAGGAAGGCAACAGCGAGGATCAGGGCCGCGATCAGGCCGGTGCGGCGATTGAAGAACTTGGTCCCCGCCATGTAGAGGACGCCGACTGCAGCGACCCCGCTGACCGCACTCAGACCGCGAGCGAGCAGCCAGACCGGCTCCGGGTCGCGCAGGAACTGTTCAGCCATGCCGCGCCCCCCGAACGAGAACACCGCGAACACGCCGTGCAGTAGGTAGGTGAAGGCGGGTGGGTTTACGAACCAGCGGGGGTGCAGCCCCTCGTCGAACATCAGGACTGCCCGCTTGACGAAGTGAGCCGCCTCGTCGACTGCATACGAGTAGGGCATCCCCGTCCCTATCCCCCAGAGCCGAAGGCCGAGAGCGAGCAGGAGGATGCTCACGATCGCGAAGGTAAGAGAGCGTGTCCGCGGCGGCAGCGCCGGTTCCGTCACGGCCTCGGCCGTAGCCTCGGAGTCGCGATCGGCGGCGGGATCCGTCTCTGTCGCGGAAGGGTGGTCGTCAGTCATCGCTGTCCGCTCGGGCCCGTTCGGTCAGAGCACTGTGATCGTAGTTGCGACAGCCACCGGTCGGAATCCTTGGCGCGTCACGAGGCGCAACGCCTTGAGCTTGCTCCCGTCGAATCGTTGCCTTAGGCTCCGGTCCATGAACAAGCTCATCGTCGCTCTCACCACAGTCATGGCCACCGCCGCATTCCCGGCGCTGTCGTCGGCAGCCCCCTACAACTGGCTGAAGTTCAACAGCACGAACCACAAGCCGCTGATCATGGCCCACCAGGGCGGCGAGGACGAGAACCCGTCGAACACGATGTACGCCTTCAAGAAGGCGATCAAGGATGGAGCCACCGCCCTTGAGCTCGACATCGGCGTGACGAAGGACGGTCAGGTGATCGTGATGCACGACACGACCGTCGACCGGGTCACAAACGGCACCGGCAACACCTCCGACCTCAACCTCGCCCAGATCAAGGCGCTCGACGGCGCCTACTGGTTCTCGGCGTCGGCACCGCACTACTCACACGACAAGCCCGCGTCCGCCTACCCGTTCCGCGGTTTCGCGACCGGAGCGAAGGCTCTCTCGACGACTCTGAAGCGGGCTGGCTACAAGGCATCGGATTTCAAGGTCGCGACGCTGAACGAGGTGCTCGCGGCCTTCCCGAGGACCCCGATCAACATTGAGATCAAGGGCCGCACACCGACGGAAGCGACCAGCGAGTACACGCAGAACGCCGAGGTCCTCGCGAACCTCCTCAAGAACAGTTCGCGACGGGACATCGTCGTTGTCTCGTTCAGGCAGGAGGCAGTGGACCGCTTCAACCAGGTGGCACCGAACATCCCGACGGCACCCGGCATCACTGGCGATTACCAGTACCTCTTCTCGAACTTCGCAAGCAGGAAGATCCCGAGTCCCCAGACCGTTGCGATTCAGGTCCCCAACAGTTACGTGGTCAACGGTTTCCTGGCGAACAACATCGCCAACTGCGACTGGATCGGCCGTGCGCACACTGACGGCTACGCGTGGCACCAGTGGTTCGGCAACGACGACCTCGACGACATCGGCAATGGCATCAGCGCCGGCGGCAAGAGCGACGGCGGCTGGAAGTACCTGCTCGACCGCCGGATCGACGGAATCATGACCGCCAAGCCGAAGAAGCTCGCGACCTACATGAAGAAGACCTACAAGTGGACGAAGGCAAGCAACATCTGCATGTTCAAGGGCGGAGGCGGCTACTGAGCCGTCACCTCCCGGCCGCTTCCTGAAGGCGGCCGGCTCAGGCTTGGGAGTTCCCGGCGTCCGGCTCGATCGAGTCGGACGCTGCGGCCTGCGGCCTGCGGGTACCGGCCATGATCACCATCGCCGAGATCAGGGCGAAGGCCGTCAGGGCGAACGCCGGGATCGTGATGTAGCCGAAGACCTCGACCCACTTGGTCGCGCACGAGCCGCTCATCTTGCAGCCGGTGGTCTCGGCCTCGGGGTTGGCCTCGATGTACAGGTGGTAGAGCGAAACGAGCGATCAGACCGCGGTCAGCGGGAGCACGTAGAAGAGGGAGCCGCGCCAATCGCGACGGATGGCCATCGCGAGCAGCAGCGGGACCAGCGGGTA
>JBAXRO010000102.1:0-4920 GCA_037131165.1 Actinomycetes bacterium
TCCGGCAACGCTGATCTCACGACGCTCGTAGTGGCACTCAAGGCCGTAGACCTTGTTTCGACCCTCGAGGGTTCGGGGCCGTTCACGGTGTTTGCTCCGACGAACGCTGCCTTCGCCGACATCCAGAGCACGGTTGACACCCTGCTCAAGCCGGAGAACAAGACGCAGCTGCAGGACGTCCTCAAGTATCACGTCGTCCCGGGCACGTACATGGCGGCTGACCTCAAGGACGGCCAGGAGCTCACCACCGCCGAAGGCGGGAAGCTCAAGGTCACTGTCAAGGATGGAGTGGTCAAGGTCAACGGTGCGACCGTCGCCGCGGCCGACGTACCCGCATCGAACGGTGTCGTCCATGTGATCGACGCGGTCCTGGTGCCGGAGAGCAAGTAGAACCAGCAGGTAGGCAGCCCCGCCTGGATGGCTGCCAGTACCCGGTGCGCCCGCGGCTCGTTTCGAGCCGGGGGCGCATCTCGTTGCTGGGTCGTTCGGATGGACTTGGGTTCGGCCCGAGGCGCTCCGCGGTAGCCTGCCTACCGTGTTCCGGATTTGGATGATCCGCCTTGGCAGCTCGCTCCTCGGTATCGCCTTGGGGCTGTTGCTCTCATCGCTGGTGCTCGATGGCTTCAGCGTCGGGGTAACCGCACTGGTCGAGGCGACCCTGATCTTCTGGGGCGTCCATTTCGTCGTGCAGCTGATTGCGCTTCGGACCCTGCTTCGACAGCCCTCGATCGCGCTCGCGGGGCTTCTTGCTCTGGCGTCGACCGTTCTCGCGCTTGTGATCGTCGCGCTGATCGTTCCCGGTCTCAAGGTCAGCGGGGTCGAGACCTACGTCCTTGCAGCGTTGATCGTGTGGGCCGCGACAGCGGCTGCCGACACGGTTGGCCACCGGGCGATCCGCGACGAGCGAAGCGAACGCTGACCCGGTCCTAGCCGAGGCTGAACCCGCCGTCGGCGGGCAGCCGGGCGGGGATGCCGGTCACTGGTCCGTCGGGCAGCGAATCGAGGTCCGAGCGGGAGCTTGTCGAGCGCAGGACCCGCCTCCCGTCGTCGGTCATGGCGGTGAGAATCCCGTAGGAGGCGGAGCCGTCCCGCTCGTGGATCACGGTTGCGGTCTCGGCCGTTGCGGTCCCGCTCCATCCGACTGGGGCCACCGCCCTGCCCGCCTGCGGCTCAGCGTGCTTAGCTGGGCGCTCGAAGGGCCTGACGGGAGGTTTGGCCCCGTAGACGCCGGCTGAATGCTTCGTCAGGTACCAGCCGACGGCGGTTACCAGCCCGGCCTCGTCCGGCTCATCGCGGAGCCGCCCGACCATCGAGGCGATCGAATGCAGCACGTAGCCGTTGCCGGGACCGCCGGCGAACGACAGACCGCCCGTGACCGTTGGCTCGCGGCTGTCGCCGAACGGGTCGAAGCCGATCTCGAGGCCTGCGATCTGGACGGCCGACGGGAAGCAGGAGTAGATGTCGAGCAGCGCTATCTCGTCGATCCCGGTTCCCGCTTGGCCGAGGGCCGAACCCACTGCCCGGCCGATCGCCGGGGAGCGACCGAGGTCCTCGCGCTCCGAGAAGAACCAAGGTTCGGTTGCGTGGGCGCTGCCGTGGAGGTAGACCCGTCGATCGGCCGGGATGCCGAGCGAGTCGGCCTTGGAGTGTGAGCAGAGCAGGACCGCTGCTGCCTGATCGGTCTGGATGTTGGAGTTCATCAGCTTGGTGTAGGGCATCGTCACCAACCTGTTGGCGGGCGAAGGGGTGGCGATCGCGTCGGCATCGAACGGTCCCGGGGACCAAGCGTGGGGGTTGGTGGCCGCGACCCGGGAGAAGCGACTCCACAGATCCCCTATCCGCCGGCGCTGTTCGTCGGCCGTACCGCCGGTCGTGGCCCATACGGCGTGCTCGAACAGCGGGTAGATCATCAACGGCGCGATCAGGCCCGCAGCGGTCTCCTCCGGGCGGTTGGGTTCGCGGTCGGTTGCGAGGACCTCGCTCGGGGTCCAGTCGGGTCGGGGGTCGGCCCAGCCAGGGTCGGTGCCCTGCTTCAGGTGCCTGGAGACGGTCGCGAGTGCCTCCCCGCCGCAGATCAGGACCGAGTCCATCTCACCCGCCGCGATTCGTCCGGCAAGCTCGCCCACGGCCGCTTGGGGGGTGTCCCCGCCGATCGAAGTGTGAATCCGGGATTCGGCACGGATGCCTGCCGCCTCGGCGACCAGTCCCGCCGGATCGGAGTGTTCCGCGCTCACGTAGCGGATCGCGCACAGTGCATCGATCGAGGCGATGCCCGGTGCGGATCCTCCAGCATCCTCGAGTGCCTCCCGCGCGACAGTGGCGAGCATCTCGACGGGTCCGGGCGAGCCGTCCCGCCAGCTTCGCTGGGCGACGCCTGCGATCAGGGGCGCGTTGGGGTCGACCGATGCGGGCACGTCGGGAAGAGTACGCACGCCGAGGTGGACTCGGGTTCGGCACGGGGTAAGCAGGCCCTACTCTGGACCGCGATGTCCGATGAGACGACCCGTCCGGGGCCACTCGACCGCCTGCTCGACCTGACGGTTGTCCCCGGCTTCACGAAGCTGGGATATGCGATCCGCAGTCGCTCTTTCGATCCGCTGCCTGCCGCCGGCGGCAAGACGATCGTCATCACCGGTGCCAGCACCGGGCTCGGCCTCGCGACCGCCCGGATGTGCGCCAAGGCTGGCGCCTCGCTCGTCCTGATCTCGCGCGACGCCGAGCGAGGCGAGGCCGCCCTCGGTCAGGTCAGGGGACTTGCCTCGCGCGACGCGTCGATCGAGTTCCTCCGGTGCGACCTCTCGGACCTCGGCTCGGTCAGGAAGGTCGCCGCGAAGCTGGCCAACGCGCACCCTGCGATTGACGCTCTCGTCCTGAACGCCGGCGTGCTTCTCCACGAGCGGCGCATCACCGAGGACGGGATCGAGCTCGCCTGGGCGACCAACGTCGTAGGCCCTTACCTGCTGGAGCAGCTCATGCTCGACCAGCTCGAGGCTGCTGCCGGGCGCGTGGTGATGGTCACTTCCGGGGGCGCGTACTCGCAGCGGCTGGCCCTCCCGGAGGTCGACCTTGCCGGGGAGCGCTACGAGGGATCCGCGGTTTACGCAAGGACGAAGCGCGCCCAGATCGCCTTGGCCGAGCTGCAGGCGGAGCAGCTTGCCGACAGGGGAATTGCAGTCCATGCCGTTCACCCGGGCTGGGCCGACACCCCGGGGGTCCAGGATTCGCTCCCGACCTTCCGGCGGTTGACGGCGCCGCTGCTGCGCGACTCCGATCAGGGGGCCGACACGATCGCCTGGCTGGCTCTTGCGGACCCGCCGGAGCTCAGCAGCGGGCTCCTCTGGCACGACCGTCGTCCCCGTCCCCGCCATCGGGTTCCGGGACCGTCGGAGAGCGCAGCTGATCGCGAGGCGCTCGACAGTGAACTGCAACGCCTCAGCGGCCTTGACCGCTCGGGTGGCGTGCGCGGTTAGCATCCCGTCGGATGCAGGTAACGCTCCCCGACGGGAAAGCACTCGAGCTCGCTGAAGGCGCCACCGGTGCCGACGCCGCCGCGGCGATAGGCCCGGGGCTGGCGAAGGCGGCTCTGGCCGTGACTGTCAACGGGGAGGTCCGTGACCTCGCGCGGCCGCTCGAGGATGGCGCGGAGCTCACTGTCGTGACCGACAGGGACCCGCTTGCGCTCGAGCTGATCCGCCACGACGCCGCCCACGTGCTCGCAACTGCCGTGATCGACTTGTTCCCAGGGACGAAGGTCTCGATCGGCCCCGCGATCGAGAACGGCTTCTACTACGACTTCGAGTTCCCCGAGGGTGTTTCGCTGTCGGAGGACGACCTCCCGGCGATCGAGAAGCGGATGCGCGAGTGCGTCAAGGAGAAGCAGTCGTTCGAGCGGTCCGAGCTCAGTGTCGAGGAGGCACTTGAGCGATTCCGTTCGCTCGGCGAGGACTACAAGGTCGAACTGATCGAGGACCTGATCACCAACGAGGGAGCCGAGAGCGTCTCGCTGTACCGCAATGGCGACTTCGTCGATCTCTGTCGCGGGCCTCACTCCCCATCGACCGACCGGATCAAGGCGGTCGCACTGCAGTCGGTCGCCGGCGCCTACTGGCGCGGGGACAGCTCACGCACGATGCTCACCCGGATCTACGGCACGGCGTTCCTCTCGCAGAAGGACCTCGACGCCCACCTCGAGATGCTCGAGCAGGCAAAGGCCCGTGACCACCGCCGGCTCGGCCGGGAGCTGGGCCTGTTCCGCTTCAGCGAGGTCTCACCCGGGTCGGCCTTCTGGCTCCCGAAGGGGACACGGCTGTTCAACTCGCTCGTCGCGTTGAGCAGAGAGATGGGGGAGGCGAGGGGCTACACGGAGGTCAAGACCCCGCAGCTGTACGACTCCGAGCTGTGGCGGATGAGCGGGCACTGGGACAAGTACAGGGAGAACATGTTCCTGACCGAGTCCGAGGAGCGTCAGATGGGCCTCAAGCCGATGAACTGCCCGGGCCACGCCCACCTGTTCGGCTCGCAGCAGTGGTCCTACCGAGAGCTCCCGGTGCGCTACTCGGAGCCAGGGCTGTTGCACCGCAACGAACCTTCGGGCACCCTCCACGGGCTGCTCAGGGTCAGGCACTTCTGCCAGGACGACGCCCACGTCTTCTGCACCGACGAGCAGGTCCAGGACGAGGTTGCCTCGTGCCTCGAGTTCGCATTCGAGACCTACCGCCTGTTCGGCCTCGAGCCGAGCCTCGAGCTGTCGACCAGGCCCGAGCAGCGGATCGGCGACGACGACCTCTGGGACAGGGCTGAGGCAGCACTCGCATCCGCTTTGGACAGCGGGGGTCACGAGTACGCAGTCAACGAGGGCGACGGCGCCTTCTACGGACCGAAAATCGACCTCCATATCACCGACTCGCTCGGGCGTTCGTG
>JBAXRO010000103.1:0-4737 GCA_037131165.1 Actinomycetes bacterium
CCGTCTTTGCAGCACTTCGGAACGCTGGTGCTGTGTACTGGACCACGCCGCCGCTACCACTTGCCACGTGGACCCCGACGACCCCGGCGGGATCCCGGCCGAGTTCGGCCCAGGCAACAGTGCTGAGTTCGGGTTTGCTTCGGCGCACTTCACGCAGCCGCCCACTCGCAGGCGCGGCCGGCGCCTCGGGTCTCGCGCAATTGTCTCGCAGGCCGCTCGCCACGAGCCGCTGGCCGACGACGGTTCGCCTTCGCTCTGCGAGCAGTTCGCTGGGCTCTCCGCCGAAGATGCGCGAGGTGGAATGAGCCTCACGGTGCAGGACCCTTGCCTCGGGGTGGTACCAGGTCTCGATGCCGCATTCGGCAGCGCGCAGGCAGAGGTCGAGGTCTTCCGCATAGAGCTGGACGCTCGGGTCGAACGGGCCGAGCGAGTGGAGAGTCGTTGTTCGACCGATCAGGCAGGCACCGACTGCCCAGCCGACCGGAATCGGGCTGCGGGCCCTGTGGGGTTCCGCGATGCGGTTGAGCGGTGCCGGCAGGGCGGAGGCCGGCACCAGCGCGCGCAGTAACTCCGGGGCTGTCCCGGGAGCCGGGTGGACTGCGTCCTGCCTTCTTCCGTCCGGGTGGAGCAGCACGGGGGAGAGCAGCCGGTCGGGCGCGCCGGGATCCGTCAGCAGCGCCCCGAGGTCTGCGAGCGAGGAATCGACGAGCTCAACGTCGGGGTTGATCAAGACGCCGATCTGTCTCGACGCCAGCTCGATGCCGGCAACGCACCCGGCTCCGAATCCCTCGTTGGAAGAGAGGGTGATCAACTTCGCGCCTCCATGCCACATCGCCGCCACGGCTGGGCCGGCGTCACTCGATCCTGAATCGACGACGATCACCTCGGCACCCGGCAGGTGCCGGGCAACGCTTGCCAGCAGCCTGGAGAGATCAGGGGCGGAGTCATGGATCACGGTCACCAACGAGAGGTCGCTGCCGGTCGTGACCGCAGGAGCGTTACCGACTCCGATCCGGTCGGCCGGTTGGGCGGTCCCGGCGGGAAGAGCGCGCCTCGGTTCCGGAGCCAGCGACAGCGCTGCCCGGCGCCAGCGCTCGGCTTGGCGATCCTGGTCGAACGCGTCGAGTGCTCGACGAAATCCGGCCTCGCCGAGTTGGTTGGCGAGCGAAGGAGAGGAGCAGATCTCCTCGAGCGCCTCAGAGCAGGCCGCCGCGTCCCGGGCGGGCACGAGGCGGCCGCAGTCCGGGGTCACGATCTCGCGCGCCCCGGCTGCGTCGGGTGCCACGACCGGCCTCCCGGCCCCGAGGGCGTCTGCCATCGCGCGGCCGAACGGCTCGGCCGGCGCGCAGTGGAGCAGCAGCGTCGCTGCAGCGAGAGCTTCGTGCGGGTCGACGGTCCCGGGGAAATCCACCCTGCCTTCCAAGTCCGGATCGGAGGCCCGTTCCTTGAGCTGCAGGGCAAACCGCTCTCCGCGCTCGCTCAGCGGGCTGCCGGCGACGACCAGCCGGATGCCGGGCACCATCGCTACTGCTTCGAGGGCAACGTCCTGACCCTTCCATGGCTCGATGGCAGCGAGCATCAGGGCCGTGGGCTGCTGCGGCGCTGGAGGCTTGGGGGAGGTCGCCCGGTCCACTCCAGGGTGGACCACCGAGATCCTTCCGGTCGAGTGCCAAGTCGGGTCGAGGTCCCTGGCGATTGCCTCTGAGAGGCAAACGACCCGATCGCAGGCAAGCAGAGCCCGCCTCGCAAGCCGGCCCTGGGCTCCCTCCGGCAGCAGGTCGACGTGTTCGGCCACGATCGGGGGCCTGCGGCTGCGGCCGCGGGTTACGACGAGTTCTCCCCAAGCGGAGGTCGAGGCGATCGCAGACCGCATCCCCCAAGAGATCACGAGTGACGGATCGAGGTCTTCGGCGAGCTTCCGTATCTCGCGACCGTGGGCGAGCAGGTGAGCGCCGGCGCCGAGCACGGCGACCGTTCCGCGGGCCTCCAGCGGGCGCTGCGGGAGCCTCACCACAGGCAGGTCGATCGAAGCAGCAGCATCGGCCAGCGGTCCCGCTGGGCACGCGAGCACCGCTGCTCTGTCGAGCCTTGCCAGGAGGTCGAGCAGGATCCTCTCCGATCCTCCGAGAGGACCGGAGTAGGCATGGATCAGAATTGGCCTGGGGGTGCTCAATCTCCCTCTGGAGCGAGGCTAGCGACGGCAGCGTCTGCGCAGGCGTCTCGGGAGCTTCGGTGCGCCTGTAGCCTCGGGCCGGTGGCAACGGTCCTGATCGACGGAAGGGCGGCGATCCGCGAGGAGACGGGTGGCGTTGAACGCTGGGCGAAGGAGCTCTGTCGCCGCCTCCCGGGCATCGACCCCGCCCTCTACAGGGTTGCGTCACCGGGGCGGCTGTTCGCCCACAGGCTCGGGCACCTTTGGGAACAGGCACAGCTTCCGGTCCATGCTCGTCTTGCCGGGGTCGATGCTCTGCTGTGCCCTGCGAACCTCGCTCCACTTGGGTTCGATCGCAACGTCGTGGTCCTCCATGACGTCGCACCTTTGCGTTATCCCGATGATTTCTCGGCCTCCTACTCGCGCTGGCAACGGTTTCTCCTGCCGAGGCTGGCGACCGGCGCGCTGCGGGTGATTACGCCGAGTGCGTTCAGTCGCGACGAACTCGTCGAGCTCTGTGGGGCCGATCCCTCCACGGTCGAGGTGGTCCACGGAGGTGTGCCCGACTTGATCGGGCCGGGCGTTGATCCCGAGCCGGCCAGGGAGGCTCTCGGGCTTGGGCGTCCGTACGTCTTGACCGTTGCCAGCCGGGTCAAGCGCAAGAACCTTTCCGCCCTGACCCCTGCTGCCGAGGCGCTCGCCCGGGAGGGGATCGATCTTGTCGCAGTCGGGGGCGGCCGGCCGCAGTTCGGGGCCGTCGATCACGCCGGGGGTGGCGTTCGGGACCTTGGGCCGTTGGGGGACGAGCTCCTTCCAGGTCTCTACCGGGGCGCAGAGGCGTTCGTTCTTCCTTCGGTCTACGAGGGTTTCGGTCTGCCTGTCTGCGAGGCGATGGCGGCCGGAACGCCCGTCGTCTGCTCGGACAGGGCCGCGCTCCCGGAGGCTGCAGGAGGCGCTGCCCTGCTTGTCGATCCGGACGACCAGAGCGCGATCGCCCGCGCATTGCTCGAGGTCTGCTCGGACGGATCGCTGCGAGCCGACCTCGTCCAACGCGGACTCAAGCGGGTAGAGGGGCTGACCTGGCAGGCGACGGCTGAGCGGGTGGACGGGATCTGCCGCGCTTTGGCCAGCTGATCGATCAGCTCAAGCAGGAGTCGGCCAACAGCTTCTTCCTGCACCCTTCTGCAGCGAGGGCTGCCCTGGTGAACGACCCGAGTGCCGGGGTGCCGGTCGGCGTCCCGCCGGCCCAGTTGCGGAGTCCGGAATACGACCAAGCCGAGTCCGCCCCCGACCACGATGAGGCCCAGGTGTACCAGTAGGTGTCGGCGAGCCGGTAGCGAGCGCGGTTGAGCATCAGGAGCCCGAATGCCGCGCTCAGGTTTCGCGCCTGCTGCGTCGTCGAGACCGAGATGAAGCCCATCCGCGCGTCGGCAAGCCTCGTGTTCCCGCTCGCCGACCATGAGTACTCGGTCAGGGAGAGCGGCATTCGGGAATCCCCACGCCTTGCCAGCGTGACTCGGACTTTGGCAATGGTCCTGATCAGGTTCGACGGGGTCGAGGTGAAAGCGTTGATCGCCGCGATGTCGAACAGTCCCTTGCCGCCGGCTTCGTAGACCCTTTCGAGGCTCGACCAAGAGAGGTTGGTCAGGCTCGCCAGCATCACCTTGGCGTTCGGGTCGGCAGCCTTGATCGCCCTCGATGCCTGCCTCAGCAGGACTAGGTAGGTCGGAGCGAAGCGCAGGTCGGTCGATTGCGGGCATGCGCCGCTTACGAGCGGCACTTGGCACTCTCGGTAGTGCTGGGGCCAGAAGATGCTCATGTCCGGCTCGTTCCAGACTTGCCAGGCTTTGACGGTCACCGGATTCAGCGGCGATTCGCGACCGTCGGTCCAGAACGGGCTCGAGCGTCGATACCGCTCGACCACCGCTGAGGAGAACCGGGCGAAGGCCTCGGCTGAGGCGGGCACCAGAACCCTGAGCTTGCTTGACGACCCGAGGTATCGCTGATCGGCAGCCCACCGCGGAGCGCCCAACAGTGTCGGGAGAACGGCGACGCGCAATCGCGCTGCCGCCTCCATGAACCGATCAAGCGCCGCCCAGTCGTAAGGGGTGCCTTCGCGCGGCTGGAGGTGTGACCAGTAGATCGGAAAGCGAACCGACTCGACGCCCGAGGCGGCGGCCAGCGACAGCTCGACTTCCGGGCTGATGCCTTGCCTCGCCATTTGCCACGGTTCGAAGGCGACCCCGGCGAACCCCTGAGGGACGGTGCGGACGGCAGCCGGCGCGGAGCCAGGGAACATTCCGAGGCAGGCGACGGCCAGGGTCAAGCAGACCGCCGAACCGCTCAACAGCTTCAACTTGCCCATGGCCCTGAAACCCTCTCCATGACTCAGGGTTGCGGCTTGCGCCGCGAGTCCGGGTCAAGGTTTGGTCAGGAGTTGCAGGCCCGGGCGGCAGCCGTGGAGCTGAGACCCTTGGCCTTGCGAGCGGCGAGGCAGAATGCCTTCAGCGAGGGCCGGGCGACGGTGGTCGAGCCGACGACCTGCTTGAGGCCCGAAAGGCCCCATAGGTCAACGAGCCCGTTGC
>JBAXRO010000104.1:0-4592 GCA_037131165.1 Actinomycetes bacterium
GTTGGGCAGGGAGCCGCTGACGACCGCGTTGCGCTTCTCGCCGATCAGCGCCTGGCCGACCGGCGACTCGTTAGAAAGCTTGCCTGCGGCCAGGTCGGCCTCGGCTGAGCCGACGATCGTGTAGACGGTGCTCTTGCCGGACTTCTGGTCCTTTACGTGGACCACAGAGCCGAACCGAACCTGGTCGGTGCCGATGCTCTCGGTCTCGACGACGGTGGCAGAGCGAAGCTGCTCCTCGATCTGGGCGATCTGCGACTCGAGCAGCGCCTGCTCGTTCTTGGCGTCGTCGTACTCGGAGTTCTCGGAGATATCGCCGAACTCGCGGGCAGTCTTGATCCGGTCGGCGACTTCGCGTCGGCGATCGGTGGACAGGTACTCGAGCTCTTCCTTGAGCTTCTCGAGGCCTTCTTCTGTGAGGATTACGTCGCGTGGCACGGTTATCTCCCTGAGGGCGCGCTGCCCGGAGGACGCGGGATCTTAGCAGTGAGCGGGGGCGCGTCAGACTGCGGCGGCGGCTGCAAAGGCCACCAGGCACTCGCGCGCGGCGTCGAGGTTCTCCGCCCGCTGCATCGCATCCTGGAGTTCGGCCCCGGCACCGAGGCGCTCGACGTACCACGGGTAGTACTTGCGCATGTAACGCCCGGCCCGTTCGTAGCCGAAGTGCTCGGCTGCCCGATCCATGCTCCAGGTCAGCTCGGCGAGGATCTCCGCTTCGGTAGGCGGCTCATCGCGCTCGCCGAGGACCTCCTGGAAGAGCCACGGGTTGCCCATGATCCCGCGGGCGAGCATCACCGCATCGGCCCCCGTGTACTCGAACACCTCGCGGACGGTGGCTGCGTCCTGCAGACCGCCGGAGATCGTCACGGGCACGTCGAGCGCCTCGACGACCTCGCGCGCGAGTTCGTAGTTCGGCTTGCCCTTGTGCTGCTGGGAGGCGTGCCTGGGGTGAAAACCGATCCCGGCGACACCGGCGTCGTCCTGGAGGCGCTTGGCGAGAGTCACGCCGTCGGTCTCGCCGGGCTTCTGGCCGGGGCGGATCTTCACGGTCACAGGGAGGCCCGAGCCGCGGGCGGCGGCAGCAGCCACGGCGACGGCGCGGTCGTGGTCGCGGAGCAGGGCGGCTCCGGCACCGGTCTTGACGACCTTCGGGACGGGACAACCCATGTTGAGGTCGATCATGTCGGCTCCCGTTCCGGCAACGACCTCGGCGGCGGCCTCCATCACGTCCGGGTCCTCACCGAACAGCTGAATCGCCACGGGGTGCTCGTCGGGGTGAATCGTCAGCATCTCCTTGCAGGTCTTCTCGTTCCCCCACTTGATGCCGTGGCTGGAAACCATCTCGGAGACGAGCAGCCCGGCGCCGAAGCGACGCGCCTGCAGGCGGAAGAACCAGTTGCCGATTCCGGCCAGTGGGGCGAGCGAAACCCGGTTGGGGATCGACACCCCGCCGATCTCGAATGGTTCCTTGAAGTCCCTCATCGTCAGGCGAGGATAGGCGCCGACGGCGATCAGTCGGCGTTGCGCTCGTGGATCAGGCGCAACCCCGTCAGGGTCAGGAGGTCGTCTACCTCGGAGACGCGCTCGCAGAACGGGACGATCGAGTGGGCCTGGCCGCCGGTGGCGATCGTCTTCATGTCCGGGCCGAGCTCGCGGGCGATCCGTTCGAGGATCCCGTCGACGAGACCGGCGAACCCGTAGATGACGCCGGCCCGCAGGGCCTCGACTGTGCTCTTGCCGATCACCTCGCGCGGCTCGGCCAGGTCGACCTTCGGCAGCTTTGCGGCCCTGTCGCTGAGCGCCTCGAGGCTGATGCCGACACCGGGGGCGATCAGCCCGCCGAGGTACTCGCCGTTGGCCGATACGGGGTCGAACGTGATTGCGGTGCCGAAGTCGACTACGACGCAGGGACCGCCGAACCGGTCGAGCGCTGCGACGGCGTTGACGAGCCTGTCGGCGCCGATCTCGCGAGGATTGTCGTAGCGCAGGGGCATTCCGGTCTTCACTCCCGGACCGACGATGATCGGATCCTTGCCCAGGTATGCCTGTCCCGCCCGCCTCCACTCCTCGCCGAGAGCGGGAACCGTCGATGAGACGATCGCCGAGTCGAGGTCGGAGAACTGCAGCCCGCGCAGCTCGAGCAGGTTGAGCAGGGCCGCCCCGATCTCGTCGCCCGTTGAGCCGCGCACGGTCGCAAAGCGCCAGCTCTCGACGAGCTCATCGCCCTTGAATGCCCCGAAATGGGTTTGCGTGTTTCCGACATCGACGGCCAGCAGCATCGTGCGGCCATTATGCTCCCCTTCGTGCCCAAGGCGACTCTCTGGCAGATTCCCGGCTCCCACCCGTGCGAAGCGGTCGAGATCGCTATGCGGATGAAGGGCTTCGAGATCAAGACGGTCAATCTGCTGCCGGTGATGCACAAGCCGGTCCAGAAGGCGAAGTTCGGCCAGGCGACGGTGCCCGGTGTCGTGATCGACGGTGAGAAGATCGTCGGCTCCCGCCGGATCATGAAGCGGCTCGACGAGCTCGTCCCGGAACCGGCCCTCTACCCCGCCGACGCGGCCGAGCGCGCGAAGGTCGAGGAGGCAGAACTGTGGGGCGATGACGTCTTCCAGGCCGCCGTCAGGAGGCTCCTTTGGGCGGTTGCCCGCCATGCGCCCAAGCAGGTGCTGACCGGCCTCGCAGACCCGGACTCACTGCCGATCCCGCTGCCGATCGCAATGACCTCGGCGGTCCCGATGGTCAAGATCGAGATGAAGATCCACGGTGTGACCGAGGAGCGCGCCCGCACCGACCTCGCCGCGCTGCGCGGAATGGTTGACCGGGTGGACGAACTGATCGCCAACGGCACCATCGGCGGCGAGACCGCCAACGCCGCCGACCTGCAGGTCCTCTCGTCGATCAAGCTGCTCAATGCGATCGGCGACTTCAGGCCGTTGCTGGAAGGCCGCCCGTGCCTCGCCGCGGCTCAGCGCCTCTTCCCCGGATCGTCCGGTGACGTCGCCCCCGGCGTGTTGCCTGCCGACGAGCAGGCCCTGCTCGGTTCAGCCTGAGCGGAGCACGCGCGGCCACCCGTCCGAAGGTTGGATCACTCAATTCCGACCCGCCAACCGACGAGTAAAGTCCGTGCTCTGAACATGATGGGTGATGCTGACTCGGCAACTCCACCGTCGGATCCCGCAGGGGACCGACGCGAGAAGCTGCTGCTCCTCGCGGCCGAACTGATCGCGGAGAAGGGGATCGCGGCCTGCACGTTCCGCAAGCTCGCAGAGCGCGCAGGGACATCGACTGCCCCGTTCACCTACGCGTTCGGCAGCCGCGCCCGGATGCTGGCCGAGCTCGCCGACATGGCTTGGGGTCGGCTCGGCACCGAGGCCGAGATCATCGCTGACCATGGAGACGATCCGCTCAGTGCGCTGAAGCGCCTGTGCGACTGGGGCCTGCCTCTGAGCGACGACGATGACATCTGGATCCGCGTGTACGCCGCAGCGGTGTTCCACTCGCTCGAGGACCCGGAGCTCGGCAAGGCCCTCGCCCAGTCCGACCGCGAGGGAGCCAGGTACTACCTCGATCTGATCCGGGCCTGCCAAGACGCCGGGCAGATCCCCAAGGACCGGGATCCCGAGGATGTACTGGCCGCGATCTGGGCGATCGAGGTTGGCCTGCTCGAGGCCAGCTTCAGCCACCCCGACTACTTCACCACCGAGCGCCTCAGGCGCGTTTGGGACCGCAGCTTCCTCGACGTTACGAGTTGAGCGGTCCCCTCACGCGCCTGACGGCACCGGGATGCTTCCTGGTTACTTCCTGAGTGCGATCGAGAACCAGCCGGTCCACTTGCCGGCGCGGTTACCGACACGGATCCACATCGGCCTGTCGAGGCTCGCGCGCTCAGCGTCCGAGCCGGTCCAGGCGACGATTCCATCGCTGAACGTCGGCTTCGTGGGAATCGCCACCGAGTTGAGCGGCTTCGTCTTCGCTGTCGACACCTGGATCGTCAGGAGCTGCGATCCCGTACGCGCATCACCGCCCGTGTTGAACGAGGCGCCGGCGTTGAAGAACCAAGTGTTGCCGGTCCCACTCGACTTCGGTCCCTTCCAGGTGACGATCGCGGTCGCCGTGCGCCCGGGCGGCGGGAAGTCCCCTGCGACGTACCACTCGGCGGTGCCGGGGTCCGAGACGTTGCCTGCGGCGTCCCTGGCAAGCACCACGAAGGAGTGCGAGCCCTCAGAGAGGCCCGTGAGGGTCCTCGGCGACGAGCAGGCGCCGAATGGGCCGCCGTCCACCGAACAGGTGAACGTCGCTCCCGGACTCGAGCTGAACGCGAGGGTCACCGCCTTGGACGTCGCGGCCCCGGTCGGCACACCGGTCACGGTCGGAGCGGCCGGCGGGGTCGTGTCCACGACCCACGAAGCGGAGGCCGCCGCTCCCTCGTTGCCGGCGGCATCGGTCGCCTTCACGGCGATCGAGTGCGCGCCGTCCGAAAGACCGGTGAGAGCCTTCGGCGAGGTACAGGCCTCGTAGGATCCACCGTCGACCGAGCAGGTGAAAGTCGCGCCGGGCTCGCTGGTGAACGACACGGTTGCCGAATCGAGCGA
>JBAXRO010000105.1:0-4457 GCA_037131165.1 Actinomycetes bacterium
CCCTCGAGTTGCCACACCCGGTCGGGACGAAGGGTTTGCTTGTCGGGAAGACGGACCTCCCACTCCCGGCCCACGTTGGGATGCTTGAGCCAACCGACGGACATCCCGCACACCTTCTCGAAGACGACGTCGAGAAGCGATCCGATGCCCTTGCCGGGCTTGTCGACGCGGTTGATCTCGCGACGCAGGAGGTCGCACACGGCGGGCGACGGGGCTTCGACGGGGTCGGGGAACTCCTTGGGAAGCCGGGCAGGCGTGATGAGCATGCCCCAGTGCCGCAGCGAATCCCACCAGGCAAGCGAGTCGCTCATGGCGTCACCTCCGGGAGGCGAATCTCGACGGCGATGGGAAAGAGTTGGGCGTCGCCCCGGAGTTCGTAGCGGCTCGGAATGAGACGATTGATCACGCGGTCTCGCTCGATCACGAGTTGCTCGCGGAGTTCGTCGTAGTGGACGCGTCGCCGCTTGAGTTCCTCCTCCTTGGCGGCAATCGAGGCATCCAACTCGTCCAGTTGCGTGGCTTGGGCGAAAAGGTGCCCTTGCGCCCGATCGCTTTTCAGCCGACCGATTTCGTGCTCGAGAGCCTTGAGACTCTGACGCTGGATGAGGGACGAGATCTCGCCTTGACGGCTCTGGAACCGTTCCTGTTCTCTCTTGATCGCGGCTCCGCGGGCGATCTTCTGCTGGTCTTTCACGAGCGAGGTGAGGTTTTCCGCTCGCTTCTGAAGCAGTCGCCGCACGTCACGCTCGACTTCGACCCAAAGGTCGCGAGCGAGGTCGACCGAGGCCGGATCGCAGGCCGCGGGGGGCAGGCGAAGGGCCATGGCGGCGACGTGAGGCAGCGGATCAGCCAAGGCGCCGTCGATGACGGGCAGGACGATCGTTCGGGTCCAGTGGTGGAAGGGTTCCCGGAGCACGTTGATCGCGAGTTCCTCGACGGTGAGCAGGATGTGGGCCTGATGCCCCGTGGGGAGTTGCGTCCGGCGGACCGTCCAGCGACTGGCTCGGTTGCCGTCGCTTCCCGGGAATCGGGCACGGGCGAGCGTGGCCAAGGCGCGGTGGAACAGCGGATGCGACAGGTGGATGAGCAGGGTGTCGCGACGAGGGCGGAAGACGGGGCGACCGCCCACGGAGACGACCAGGGCCTTGGAATCGAAGACCATGGCGGGCAACGCGCCTTGCTCGCGTCCCCTGCCGGGACGCCGCACGGTGGCGTCTATCGTGGCCTCCCCCTGCATCGGCAGGGGTGTCCGGAAGCGGACGCGGCCGGGTTGACCGTCGGCCTCGAAGGTGTAGCCGGCGGTGCCCGTCGCCATGGCGATCTCCAGCGTCTCGCGAAGACTCGCAGGATCGAGGTCGAGTTCCTCGGACAGCGCTTTCAGGCGATCGGCTTCCTCCGCGGAGTTGGCGTGGTCGGCGACGACGCGATTGTCGCGGGGAACGTCGGCACGGCCCTTGGCCGTGTCCACGCTTGCATCGAGGTCTCGGCTCACCTCGGCGACGGATTCGCCCCGAACCATCCGGCGTCGCACGGCCTGGTCGAAGATCTCGCCGGTGGAGCCCAGATCGTCGCGAATGGCGTCGACCTTGCGGATGACGTGCGCCAGGAACCGAACGTCGGCATCGTCGTCGCTGGTGAAGTGAAACACGCTCACGTCGCGAGCCTGACCGTGACGGTCGAGGCGGCCGTTGCGTTGTTCGAGCCTCGAGGGGTTCCACGGGCAATCGAAGTGGAACACGAAGCGGGCCGTCTCCTGCAGGTTGAGACCTTCCGAAGCGGCGTCGGTGGCAAGAAGGATGCGAACCTTGGAGCGGATGTCGTTGAAGGCGTCCTTGACGGAGTCGCGAACAGCGGCGTCCATGCCGCCGAAGAGGCACAGGAACCGCTCGGGCGACTTGTAGCGGGCCTCGAAGGCCGCGACGAGGTAGTCGAGCGTGGTCTTGTACTCGGTGAAGATCACCATCCGCTCGTCGTCCATCCAGTCGCCGTTCCGGCGAAGCCGTGCCTCGACGGCGGCAAAGAGCGCGTCGAGACGTGCATCGCGCGACGGAGCCGAATCGGACGGCAGCCCGAGCCGCTGGAGGGCGCGATCGATGCCGGCGATCTCGTCGACGAGGGCACCGCGGATCGGACGGAGCCATGCGCCGATCGTGGAGGAGGCGACTGCCTGACGTCCTTCGGCCTCGCGGTCGTCGTCGAGGTCATCCTCGACGCCCCGCTTGGAGGCGAGCACCTCGGACTCGTCGGCATCGAACTCGGCAGAGTCGAGGCCCTCGCGGAGTTTGGCCCACGAGACGCTGAACGTCTTGGGGCACGAGAGCAGCCGCTTGCCGAGGATCTCGACGGCGAACCATCCCGCGACCCGGCCCGACTTGAGCGTGGCGACCACCGAGCGCACCTTGTCGCGGAAGGCGCTGAAGGCCGCCATGAGTTGCCGCTCCTCGGGCGAGAAGCGAAGGTCGATGCCCTCGGGCGGCATGCGGCTGGCGAAGCGGGGCGGGTTGGTCCGCTGATTGATCTCTCGCTTGAGCCTGCGGACGAGCACGTCCTCGACACGGAGGCGTTCGGCCGGGCTGAACTCGTCGGTCCGGTTGAACCGCACGGGATCAAGCATCTCGAGGAGTCCCGAGAAGCAACGCGTGTGTCCGTTGTGCGGCGTGGCCGACAGGAAGATCCGATGCTCGAACTTGGGAGCCACCAGCCGGAGCATGCGAACCAGGTCGCTATCCTCGCCGAAGGGGGCGGGCGAGAGGTTGTGGGCCTCGTCGACGATGAGCAGGTCCCATGGCAGTTGCCCCGACCGGGCGTCGATCGAGAACGCGGCGAGGAACTCAGACAGGACATTGGCCTGCTTGAAGTAGTGGTACGAAGCCACGATGCGGGGCGAAGATCGCCAGGGGTTGGCATCCATCCCCAGTCGCCGACGCAACTGGTGCGTGGAGTCGCGGTCGACCACGGTGAAGTCGAGGGCGAACTTGTCGTACATCTCGTCCTGCCACTGCGTCTGGAGCGAGGCGGGGCAGAGCACGAGCACCCGTTGGATCCGCCGCCTGGCCAGCAGTTCGGAGAGGACCAGCCCGGCCTCGACGGTCTTGCCCAAGCCGACGTCGTCGGCGAGCAGCAGGGAGATCCGCGGCATGCGGAGGGCCTTGACCAGCGGCATCAACTGGAAGTCCTCGACCTGCACCGCGGCATGGAAGGGCGCGATGATGGGATCGGCGACGGCCGCCCCGGATGTCCCGTCGGGATCGATGAAGGGGGCCAAGCCACTCCACCGGGCGGCTCGGACGATGGCGTCGAACTCCTTGGGAGGCATGGGCGATGTGCCGCCAACCAGCGGCAAGGCCACGGACTCCACGAGCCTCCGCCGCGGCTCCAGTTCCCAGATCAACTCCTGATCGGGCTCGCCGTCGGGATCGGTGAACTCGACCCGCACGCGGTGACAGCGACCCGAGACGCCCCCATCGAACGGATCGACGGCGGTGATCACCCCTCGTCGATTGCGCACCGTGGCGAGCATGCCGACACGAGGGTTGGAATCCGCGGATTGGGGGTTCTGCATCGTGCCTTCCTGAAAGTCCAGAGGGTCACTGTACCTTCACCGCCGACGGAAGGGTCCGGACCACTGGATGGCGGAGCCGCCACCGGCCGAATGTGCGGGATCTGTTCGCGTGGCATTGGTCGTGGCACTGACAGCGGTATGTCAGTGGAGCGAGGGGCACGGACGCGGTTCAGGCGAGGGCAGAAGGCCACGCGGCTGAGCACGCCGGCTCCACGGTCTGGTGTCACAGGTGATTCCCGATGACAGTTTGAGCAGCACTCTTCACTTGCCACGCGGGGCGAGGGCGAATGGCACCGAGTGCTCGACCCGTGGTACTTCTCCGGAATGAATGGGCCTTCATAGCATCGTGGCGTAATCGGAACGGCGACCCACTCCTCCGTGAGCCGCGGACGAGCCTCGGCCACGCCGTTCTTTACGGGGGAACCTCGATGACCAGCAGCAACAGTCTCGGTCGCCTGAAGATGATCGATCTTCGAGAAGTCTGGCAGAACGAGGCCGGGCACTTCACGCCGTGGCTTGCACGCGAGGAGAACCTCACGCTGCTCGCCGACACCCTCGGCATGGACCTCGAGTTGGAGTCGCAGGAAAAAGGCGTCGGCCCGTTCCGTGCCGACATCGTCTGCAAGGATGCGGCCGACGGGACGCTCGTCCTGATCGAGAATCAGTTGGAGCGGACCGACCACACCCACCTCGGACAACTGCTGACCTACGCGGCAGGCGTCGACGCCGTCACGATCGTGTGGATCGCCGAGCGATTCACCGACGAGCACCGTGCGGCGATGGACTGGCTGAACGAGCAGACGGGGGAGCGGATCAGTTTCTTCGGTCTGGAGATCGAACTGTGGCAGATCGGCGCCTCGCCGGTTGCTCCCAAGTTCAACATCGTCTGCAAGCC
>JBAXRO010000106.1:0-4413 GCA_037131165.1 Actinomycetes bacterium
CTCACCGGACCCCTCGCTGACCATGCCACGTCCGTCGAGCATGATCGCTTCGTCATAGCCGGCGTGGAGGGTCTCCATCTTCGCAAGGATGTTGTTGAGGTACTGGCCGGAAGTCTTGGCGTGAGGCATCAATGCATCCCCGCCGAATCGCCGCCAGGATGAGATCTTGGCCCTGATTCCGTTGGTGGTCCCCTCCTCGCCGAGGTACGACCCCCATGGCCAGACGGCGATCACAACATCGACGGGCGACTCGAGCGGGTTCAACCCCATGAATCCGTATCCCCGAGTGGCGAGCGGGCGGATGTAGCACTCGTCCAACCCGTTGCGGACGATCAGTTCCTTGGTCGCAGAGCGAAGCTCGTCGATCGTGTAGGGGATCTCCTTGTGAAACAGTCGGGCCGACTCGTAGAGACGCTGGAGGTGCTCCCGGTGGCGGAAGATCGCAGGCCCATCCGGCGTCTTGTAGGCCCGGATGCCCTCGAAGGCACTCGTGCCGTAATGGAGGCCGTGAGTCAGGACATGGACTTTGGCCTCGTGCCAAGGCACGAATTCGCCGTTGAACCAAATGAACTCGGTCTCCTGCATCGCCATGGCTCAAGCACCCCCTTCGAGTCCGGCCAGAACAGCCTCGGTCACTTGCGCCGTCGTCGCATCGCCTCCGAGGTCCCTCGTCCGAAGGCCTGCGGCGAGGGCACGATCAACGGCAGCTTCGACCGAAGCGGCCTCATCTTCCATATCGAGGCCGTGACGCAGCATCATCGCAGCGGACAGGATCATCGCAAGCGGATTGGCGATGCCCTGGCCGGCGATGTCGGGTGCTGAGCCGTGGACCGGCTCGAACAGGCCGGGGCCACCCTTGCCAATCGATGCACTGGGAAGCAGTCCGATAGAGCCGGTCAACATGGCAGCCTCGTCACTGAGTACATCGCCGAAGAGATTCTCTGTGAGGATCACGTCGAACTTCGACGGCGCAGAGACGAGCTGCATTGCAGCATTGTCGACCAGCATGTGATCGAGCGGCACCTCCGGGAATTCAGCAGCATGCAGCTCGACCACGACTTCCCGCCACAGTCGCGAGGTCTCAAGGACGTTGGCCTTGTCGACGCTGGTGACTCCGGTTCGGGCGGATCTGAAGGCAACGCGCGCGATTCGCTCAATCTCCTCACGGCTGTAGGTGCAGGTGTCGAAGGCGATATCGCCCTCGCGTCCGCGCTTGCCGAAGTAGATGCCGCCGGTGAGCTCGCGAACGACGAGCAGGTCGCAACCCTCGATCACGTCTGGCCGCAGCGGACTTGCTGACACGAGCGCGGGAACGGGCCGCACCGGCCGCAGGTTGGCGAACAGGCCCAGGCCGCTGCGCAGCCCAAGCAGTCCCTGTTCCGGACGGGGTGCGTCCGGATCGGTCGTGTCCCATTTGGGTCCCCCCACCGCCGCCAGCAACACCGCATCCGACTGTCGGCACGCTTCGAGGACGTCTTCGGTCAGAGCGGTCCCGTGCTCATCAATCGACGCCCCACCAATCAAGCGCCTGTCGTAGCTGAAGTCGCCCACCGAATCGAGCACCGCGAGCGTCGACTCGGTGATCTCCGGTCCAATCCCATCGCCGGGTAGGAGTACGAGCTTCTTGCTCATAGCTGAGTCGTGGGCACGAAGTTGCCTTCGCGCTCCTGTTCGTAGCTCGAGATCGAGTCGACCTGAGTGAGGGTGACGCCAATGTCGTCGAGCCCGCCAAGCAGTCGCTCGCGGATCTCGGCGTCGATCTCGAACGGTTCAACCCGACCATCGAACCGGACCTCTTGGGCCTCGAGATCGATCTCAGCCTCGGACGCCAACATCAGGGCCCGGACCGCCTCCTCCGAGAGGGCAACGGGAAGCAGCCCGATCTTGGTGCAGTTGGAGTAGAAGATGTCGGCAAAGCTGGAGGCCACCACGGCACGGAAGCCGTAATCCTCGAGTCCCCATGGAGCGTGCTCACGGGACGAACCGCAACCGAAGTTGCGTCCAGTCACGAGAATCGGGTTTGCCGGGAGGTTCCAGCCCGGCTCCTTCGCCCAGTCGTGGAAGAGGAACTCTCCGAAGCCGGTTCGTTCAATGCGCTTCAGAAACTGCTTGGGCATTATCTGGTCAGTGTCCACGTCGTCGCGATCCAGCACCGAGATCAGACCCGAGATAACTGTCACAGCCTCCATCAGGACCCCCATTCACGAATGTCGACGAAACGACCCTCGATCGCAGCAGCGGCTGCCATCTGGGGCGAGACCAAGTGAGTCCGGCCGCCACGGCCCTGCCGACCCTCAAAATTGCGGTTGGAGGTGGATGCGCAACGCTCACCGGGGCTGAGAGTGTCGGGATTCATGCCCAGACACATTGAGCATCCGGCTCCACGCCAATCGAACCCGGCCTGCCTGAAGACCTCATCGAGGCCTTCGGCTTCGGCCTGTGACTTCACCTGAGCCGAGCCGGGGACCACCATCGCGTTGACTGTCGAGGCGACCTTCCTTCCCTTCACGATCTCGGCAGCGGCCCGAAGATCGCCGATACGAGAGTTCGTGCAGGAGCCGATGAAGACGCGATCGAGCCGGATGTCCTGAATCGGAACCCCGGCCTCGAGGCCCATGTACTCGAGAGCGCGAGAGTCACCCTCGCTCTTTGGCTGCGGGACCGAGTCGGTGACCGGGGCAACCATGTCGGGAGTCGTTCCCCAGGTGACTTGAGGGGAAAGGGAGGCGACGTCAACCGTGATCTCCCGATCGAAGGCAGCACCATCGTCGCTCTTGAGGGAGCTCCAATCGGCGATCGCTGAATCGAGGTCCTTAGGCCCGCCAGGACGAACCTCCTCGAACCACGAGAAGGTCGTGGCGTCCGGAGCGATCATTCCCGCCCTTCCACCGCCTTCGATCGTCATGTTGCAGATGGTCATACGTCCCTCCATCGAGAGGGACTCGATTGCCGGCCCCGCAAACTCGACAACGTGCCCGGTGGCTCCGTCGACTCCCATCTGACCGATCGTCCCGAGGATCATGTCCTTGGCAGTAACTCCGAAACCGCGCTCCCCGACGTAGTTGATCCGCATGCTCTTGGGCTTGCTTTGGACGAGGGTCTGCGAGGCGAGGACATGTTCGACCTCACTGGTCCCGATGCCGAAGGCCAGAGCACCGAACGCCCCATGGGTCGCGGTGTGGCTGTCGCCGCAGACGATCGTCATCCCAGGCTGCGTCACGCCGAGCTCCGGACCAATGACGTGGACGATTCCCTGCCGGTCGGAGCCCATCGAGAAGACCGGCACGCCGAACTCTTCGCAGTTTCGCTCCAGAGTCTCGACCTGCTTGCGGGACAGGGCGTCATGAATCATTGCCGCGGTGGTCGCACCGTCGGTTGGGACGTTGTGATCAGCAGTCGCGAGGGTGCGGTCCGGCCGCCGAACAGTGCGGCCTGCAAGGCGCAGGCCCTCGAAGGCCTGCGGGCTCGTGACCTCATGGACGAGGTGTAGATCGATCCAGATCAACCCGGATGCAACCTCGTGGCGCTCCCAGATCTTGTCGAACAGCGAGCTCGCGCTCATGGCGTTCCCTCCAATCCTGCGGTTTCCGGCGATCGGGAGCGACGGATCGCATTCGAAAGCGCACGTACATAGGCCTTGCCCGCTGCCTCGACGACGTCCGTCGAGACTGCCTGGCCGGCTCCGGTTGTTCCGTTCAAATCAACCACAACTGAAGTTTCCCCCAAAGCGTCCTCGCCCGCCGTCACGGCCTCGACCCGGAACTCACGCAGGGCCGGCTGATGACCGGCAGCGGAAGCGATCGCGCCGAACAACGAGTCGAAGGTTCCGTCGCCGGTGGCTGTCGCTTGGGCCTTGGTGCCGTCGGCCAGACGCAGCCTGACCGATGCCGTCGGGTTCGATCCCGAGGCGCTGCTGACCTCGAAGGACTCGAGAGCGAGGCCGTCCTCGTCGGTTCGGATCGAATCGGTCACCAGCGCCTCGAGGTCCATCGCCGTGACCTGCTTCTTGCGATCTGCGATCTCCTTGAAGCGCTTGAAGGCAGAGCGGAGCTCCTCCCCGTCGACCTTGTATCCGAGCTGCGACAGCGCATCGCCAAGAGCATGGCGACCGGAGTGCTTCCCGAGAACGATCGAGTTCGCGTCGAGGCCGATCGTGCGGGCGTCCATGATCTCGTAGGTCGTCCGCTCCTTGAGCACGCCGTCCTGGTGGATTCCCGACTCGTGGGCGAACGCGTTCCTGCCGACGACCGCCTTGTTGGGCTGAACCGCATACCCGGTCAGGCGCGAGACGAGACGGCTCGTGCGGGCTATCTCCTCGGTGACGCAGTTCGTGAACAGCCCTCCGTACGCCTCGCCCCTGGTGTGCAGGAGCATCACGATCTCCTCGAGCGCGGCGTTGCCGGCCCGCTCTCC
>JBAXRO010000107.1:0-4102 GCA_037131165.1 Actinomycetes bacterium
CCTCCTGGATGGCCGAGCCCAGGCGCGGGTCGGCCACGCCCAGCGACCACGTCGGCGTCTTGGTCGACGACTGCAGAGGCGGGAAGAGCAGGCGAGAGCACGCGAACGGGCGTGGCGCAGCGCGGCGCGCGCGTCCTCGTCTCTAGTGCGGGCTGGCTCGCCGACTTGGGCCGGTTCGCTGCTCCGCGCGCTCCAGTGTCCTGCCTTGCTGACGGTCTCGACGGTCTCGACATTTCCGGCTGACTAGCGGAACTTCCTGGCTTGCCACTAGTGACCTTGGCCTTGCGCTTGGATGCCCATCCGACGCAGGCTGCGACGTCGGCTCCCGAGCCTCCCCCGTCCGGGCCGAGTGCCCGGCAGACCAGCAGCGGGGACGACGGTGCGACGCCGGCGATACCGATCCCGTTGTCGGTCGAGGCAGCGGCGATCCCCGCCGTGTGAGTGCCGTGCCCGTCCTTGTCGTCGCAGGCCCCTTCGCGAACGCGCCCGGAGAACGAAGCCGCACATGCTCGGATGCGCCCGCGCAGGTCATCATGGGAGATGTCCGCTCCGGTGTCGACGATCGCGATCGCAGGGCCGGAGAGCGAAGGCAGCCCTCCGCTTCCGGCGAGCGCCCATCCGCGCTCCACATGGATCGCGGTCAGGGCCCACTGGCGCGATCGACGCGGGTCCGCCCCGGCAGCCCGGTAGATCACGTCAGGCTCGGCCCACTTCACGCCGGGCAGCGACCCGAGCCGTTTGGCCGTGGCTGTCGGATCGGGGCCGGCCGGCACGCTCAGCAGGGAAAGCCCGGTGATCGGGGTCGCGCCGGCCTCGCTGAGCGCAGCCTCGCGGTTGCCCGGCGAGCTCGGGGCGACGATCACCCGAGCCGACGATTGGGCCTTCGCGAACGAGGGCGTCAGGATCAGCGGCAGGGTCGAGAGCGCAGCCAGCAGCAGGGGACGATGGTTGGGCACAGGAACTCCTTCGGTCGCGGAAACGAGGTCGCAGCCGATGTTCCCCCGGTTCGGCGGCTTCACCGGGTGCAGGGTGCGACTTGGTTCAGTCCCGTGTGTCGTGTGCGCTCGACTGCGCGTCAGGCGGGTCTGGCTGAGGCCTGCTTGCGGCTCTCGACCGAGTCGAGCGCTGCGAGCAGGGCCGAGTTGAACCCGTCCGGGTCCGAGGCGACCGCCATGTGGTCGGCCTCGACTTCGTGCACGGTGGCGCGCAGTCCGCTCGCCAGCTCATGCTGGAAGGAGGGCGGCACCGAACGGTCACGCGCGGTCACGACCGAGGCGGCGGGGTGCCTGACCGCAGCCAGCAGCGGGCGTGCGTCGTGGCGCCCGAGTTCGCGCCCGGCCTCGGCGATGTCCGCGGCGCTGCCGCGCGACAACTCGGCCGCGATCCACTGCGATCGAGGGCCCTTGGGAATCCCCATCTGCCCGAGCGCCCGCTCCCAGGCCCCTGCGCCACCAACCCCAAGGGCGAACCTGAGCGCCGGCATCGCCCGCCACGTGCGGCGCATCTGCGGACTGCTGAAATGGGCGGAGGTAGCGCACATCACGACTCCACCGATCGACGCCCGATGGTCGTGGGCGAGCAGTTGGGTGATCGCTCCGCCCATCGAGTAGCCCACGGCCGTCGCTCCCTTGGCGCCAGTCGCGTCGAGGACCGCGGAGCAGTCGGCGGCGCAGTCGGCAAGCCGGAAGGGCTTCCGGCTGCGAAGGCCCCGGCCGTGACCGCGATGGTCCATCGCCAGAACCCGGTAGCCGGCCTCGGCCAAAGGTCGGTACGAGAGCGCCCAGTTCAGGTCAGCGCTGAACATCCAGCCGTGGAGCAGCAGGACGGCGGGGCCGTCGCCACCGCTGTCGCGGAGGAAGAACTCGCCCCGACCGGGGACCGCGAGGATCCTGCCGGGCGGGATCCCGAAGTCGGCGAACGGCCAGTCCGCTGAGGGGTCGGACTGGCCGGTCAAGCTCAGCGTGCTACCCGGAACGCCCCGCGCATGTACGGATGTACCCGGCAGAAGTAGGTGTAGGTGCCGGACCGGAGGCTCTTCGGCGTCGTCCAAGTCTGCCGCTGAGCGGTCGGGGTCGCGTAGGCCGGGCCGAAACCGAGCTCACCCGAGTCGAAGTCGACCGGGCCGTTGGCGAGCGGGTAGGCGATGCCCGTGTTCTTGTTGCACGGAGCGGCGCAGGCAGTGACCGTATGGAAGATGTAGTCGGTGTTCGGGTTGCCGGTCGAGTCGTAGTTGAAGAACCGGAGAGTCTGGCCGGGGCGGATCGTCGGGGGCCTCGCAGCCTTGCCGGTGGCCGACATGTCGCCGTACTTGTAGACGAAGTCCTTGATCCCTACGGTCGTGCCGCTGGACTTCCTCGCGTTCGGGTACTTCCAGGTCTTCGTCAGGTCGTTCAGGGTCACGGTCTGGCCGCCGTGGTTGTCGTTTTCCGCGAGGTGGCCGTGGGTGATCTCCCCGGTCTTCGGCGGGTCGGTCACGAACGGATCGACTCCGCCGATGTCGTCCGGCCCCTCGTAGACGGCGACCGGCATGATCGCCATCGACTCGTACCAAGAGGCCTTCGCGACGTCGTACGTGCCGCTGACCTTGAGTACGTCGTCCTTCTTGACCTTCACCCGCCAGTCGGCCGGGGTCGCGGTCATCGCGACATCCCACGAGACCGCTCCGGCCGGCTCCCAGTACTGCGCGATCGAGTCGAAGAGGCTCTTCCTGGTGCTGGAGCGCACGACGCTCAGATTGGTCTTGGTGCCGCCCGGGTGGAGGTGGCCGACGGTCTGTACGAGCGTCATGTCCCGGGGCGCCCTGTAGCTGGCCCGCCCCCCGATCTTGGCGCGCTCGACCGGGTTGGTCGTCTGGTCCGGGAAGGTGTAGCTCCCGCGCGATCCCATGCCGCGCTTGGCGTCGAAGACCGGGTAGGCCTTGATGCCGGCCGCGTCCATCCAGAGGGTCCTGACCGTCTTGATCGAGGCTGCCGCCGGTGAAGTGTCCGGGACGAAGTCGACCTTCCAGGTCAGGTAGACCTTCTCCGTTGTCGGGTAGAGGTTGTGGATCATGTGGTTGACGATGACCGAGTCACTCTTGCGCGTGCGCCATCCGAAGCCCTCCGGCAACTGGATGACTGACTTCTCCTCTCCGGCTGCCCAGATCGGGTCCAGCGTGCCGGTCGGCAGCCAGACCGCGTGGTGGAGATGCAGCCGGTCGACCCCGGGCACGCCGTCCGTGCCCTTGCTCGGGTCGGCGTAGATCAAATCCGGGTCGAAGCGTGTCATGTACCCGTCCTCGCCGGGAACGAGCTTGGTCGAGTCGAACGAGATCGTGTTTTGCCCGGGCTTGATCGTGACCGGGCCGTAACAGAAGAGCTTCGACTGCACTCCCTGGTAGTTCACATGGGCGACGACGTCCGGCTTCTCCGGCGGCGCGTAGCACGGACCGTCGGCGGCCGAGGCCGCGCCGGGGAGTGCGATGGCCGCCGTGGCGACGAGTGTGGTCAGGGCTGCGATGCGGGTGGTGCGGGTCATCATCTCTCCAAGTCTGTGACGCGACTGACGGGACGAGTGTACCGGTCGTTTTATCGATCGGCGCCTGTTGGCGCGGTGGCCGCCAGCCGACAGGCGGCTCGGCGGGATCGCCGGGTCAGGCCGCTGCGGCTGCCTGCTCCGCCTCTCCGAGTCGAGCTTCGATCAGGTCGAGGCCCCTGTCCCAGAAGCCGGCATCGGTGAGGTCGAGGCCGCCGATCGCTGCGATCTCCTCTGGAGGCATCGAACCGCCGGCCCGGAGCATGTCGAGGTATTTCGGGACGAACGAGTCGCCCTCGGCCTGCCACTGGGCAAAGACGGAGAGGGCGAGCAGCTGTCCGTAGGCGTAGGCGTAGACATAACCCGGAGTGCCGATGAAGTGCGGGATGTACGACCACCACGAGCGGTACCCGTCGGTCACTTCGACGGAGTCGCCGAACATCTCCTCCTGACTCTCTGCCCAGAGTTCTCCGAATCGCTCGACCGACAGCTCGCCGACCTCCCGCCTCTCGGTGTGGACCAGCTCTTCGAACCGGTTCATCGCCGTCTGGCGGAACACGGTCGCGATCGCCCCTTCGAGCGATTCGGC
>JBAXRO010000108.1:0-4082 GCA_037131165.1 Actinomycetes bacterium
AGGTCCGCTCGATCGCCGTCGAGCGAATCGGCGATGCCGTCGGCATCGTCCCGACAGGTCTGCTCACATCGTTGGACGAGGCTCTCCGCCTCCACCTCGGCCTGTAGCGCCAGTGGCCGCCGGATTTCCGCTGCTTCGCTAAGCCCCGAGCTGGGTCGTCTTGGACCTGGCTCGCCGGCCCCACGGTTCTGTATCATTGCGCCATGAAAACTCACGTCACCCCAATCGCCACCCTTTTGGCCCTCGCCGTCGCCGCTCCCGCCTTCGCCTCTGACGCGAGCGCTGCGACAGTAAGTAAGCGAGCGATCGTCATGGTCTCGGGAGGGGCGGCGATCACCCCCTTCACGACGCCGAAGTCAGCCTGCAAGGCCGGTTTTGCTGCTGGCATCACCCACACGCAGATCCGGGGTTTCCTCCTGAGTAAGGGCTATCAGGTCTTTACCGCCCCGGCCGCCGGAAGCCGCGGCAAGGTCGCTGAGGACACCGGTCCCAACGGCTTCAGCAAGTGCCCGGCGGCCCTCCCGGCATACATGACTGTCAACTCCAATGGCCCGATCGAGATCGCTGGAGTGAGGGTCGCGAACTTCGTCAAGTACCTGAGTTGGAAGTACGGGATCAGGCAGGTGGACTTCGTCGTCCACTCGATGGGCGGCCTCTACACCCGCTCGGCGATCCAATACATGCGGGACACTCGCTCCCCTGTGAAGGTCCGCTCCCTGAACACCCTCGGGAGCCCCTGGGGCGGAACCATTTTCGCCGACAGCCCCGATCCCACTGACCCGCGAGCGGCCTGCGATGAGTTCCCGATCTGCCTTTCGCTGTTGGATGTCTTCGCGGAAGACGCGCCAGACGTCATCACCGAGACGAAGCTGTCTTACATCACCCTGCTGCACAACGACAACGCAGGCGTTCTCAAGAGGATCCCGGTGACCCTGATCGCTGGCGACGCCTTCCAGAAGCCGGGCGGAGTGTCGAGGGTCTGGCCGAACGACGGGATTGTCACGGCTGAAAGTGCCTTGGCCGGCCCGGTACCCGACAAGGTCATCAACCACCGCCGCTGTCACCTCCTGACGGGAGGGACCCACAGCATCTACATCTCGCGTCAAGCCGGGCTGCCCGACAACACCGGCATCACCTGGAACAGCCAGGTCAACGGTTGGCTCCTCGACGCGATCAGGAACAGCAGCACCGCGTTCGACCAGCCGAACCGCGTCGGTTGTCCCCCTGCCTCCGGCGGTGACTTCGGCACCTCCGGCGATGGCGGCAAAGGCGGCGCTGGGGGCGCGGGTGGCATAGGTGGCGCCGGTGGCGCCGGTGGCCTAGGTGGCAACGGCGGCACAGGTGGCAACGGCGGCCACGGCTGATCAGCCAAGCGATATCGGCCCTGCGCGGGCAAGCATGAATTTCAGCGGCGACCCAGCGGCTACGCGCAGCAAACCCATGAGGACCAGCCGTCCCTTGGATTGCTGATCGGCTGGTCGGCGGCGTCTTGCAGGGGCGGGTTCTTCCCGGCGGGCTTCACCTCGCCGGGAAGGGCCGGTCGTCGTGCTTCGAGCTCTCGTAGGCCGCGCTCAGGCGGTCGGGGCCGAGCGTCGATCGAGTGCGCGCAGCGTCCCGTGGGCAATCCGCGCACAGGCGGCGACGCTCCGGAAGTCCACGTGTTCGGGAAGGTCGGTCGGGTGGTGGTAGTGCGTGTAGTGCCCGTCCGGTCCCATTGAGAGCAGGCTGACGGCGGGGATCCCGCGATTCAGCGCCAGGAGCGGGTCGGTCCATGCTCCGATGCGCCAGCGCTCGGGGGCGGGCTCGCCCGCAAGCGCAGCCCCCTCGTCGGCGATCTCGAGATCGGCCGGCCGGTAGCGGTGGGTCGCGACAGCGCCCTCGGCCTCGGCGAGGATCGGGATGCCCGAGCCGAGAGTGTCAAGGCCGAGCACGAAGGTGCGCGCCGGGTCCAGCGGCGGATCCTCCTCAAGCAGCGCATGGAAACCGCCCATGCCGGATTCCTCGCCCCCCACGAGTGCCACGATCACCTCGACGTGTTCGAGCGGGTCGGCGGCCAGCGCGCGGGCGAGGTCGATTGCCGCAGCGACGCCGGTGGCGTTGTCGTTCGCTCCGGGAACGACCGGCGAGCGGGCGATGTCGAGGTTCAGCACGGTGGCTGCCCCGTTGAGCAGCGCAGCCGGGACCGAGAGCACCCGCCTCGCCGCGATCCGGGCCGGCATCAGGGCCGCGAGAGCGGCCAACGCG
Organism: Actinomycetes bacterium; assembly: GCA_037131165.1. Classification (GTDB taxonomy): domain Bacteria; phylum Actinomycetota; class Thermoleophilia; order Solirubrobacterales; family Solirubrobacteraceae; genus WLNJ01. The sequence goes on from JBAXRO010000108.1 coordinate 2,245, forward strand.
AGGCCGAGTGCGTGAAGCGCCATCACCGGTGGAGCGCTGTGGGTGCGCAGGTTGCGGGCTCCGCCAAGCGCAGTCGCTCTTGGCGACCAGGCCAGGCCGGTTCTGGCCGCGTCGATGTGCGCAACGACGACGGCGGTGCACCGGGCGGCTCCGCGGGCGGGGATCCGGGCGACTGCGTTCGCGCCCTCGCCGCCGCCGACCACCCGCCGCCGCCAAGGAGCTCTTCCGCTGGCATCGCGCTCGAGCGATATCGCGGCCAGTGCCGCCAGCGCGAATCCCGCGATTCCACGCACTCGAAGCGCGACCAACCCGGCGAGACCGTGGGCGGCGAAGCTCCAGCTGTTCGTCGCTCGCCCGCGGTACGTCTGGAGCCTCGCGTCCTGCGCGCCCGCCGCAGTGAGCCGCCCGTTGGCCCAGGCGGCGGCTTCGCGCTCCCCGGAGCCGGCCGAGTCGCGAACGAGCGCAGCCAGCGCCTCGACGTCAGAGCGCAGCGCCGGCTCGTCGGGGGTGTAGCTCATGCCGCGAGCTGGTTCGCCACGGCCGCGGCCGCCCGCTCGCCTGATCGCACCGCGCCATCCATGTACCCGGCCCAGACCGTTGCGGTTTCGGCTCCGGCCCAGTGGATTCGCCCGATCGGGCGCGACAGCCACTGCCCGTGTGCGGTCCACGCCCCGGGCGGCAGGTAGCAGCCGTAGCACCCGCGCGACCACTCCTCCTCGGCCCACCGTTGCTCGATGTACTCCAGCGGCTCGGCTGCCTCGGACCCGAAAACCCGGGTGAAGCCACTGACGACCGCGTTGCGGCGGGCAGCGGCGTCCCACTCGCCCAGCTCGCGCGCTGCGCGTCCTTCGAGGAACCCAAGCAACACCCCGCGGCTGCCGTCGGGCGGGGAGTTGTCGAAGAGGATGCGGGTCGGGCCGGCGACGCTGATGGCCTGGCCGCTGAGTCCCTGCTCGCGCCAGAACGGCCGTTCGTAGACGGCCATGCATTTGGCCACTGTGCCCTGCGGCATCCGTTGGGCCAGCTGGTCGCGTTGGGCAGGCAGCCCGGGACGCCAGTCGATGCGAGCTGTCAAGGCCGGCGGCAGTGCCACGACTGCTGCGTGGGCGCTCACTTGGTGCCCGTCGGCATGGACCGTGACTCCGCTCGCGTCATGGTCGACCCGTCGAACCGGCGCCTCGAGGACCACGGGTCCGGCGAGGCGTTCGGCGAGCCGCTGCGCCACCAGCTGCGAGCCGCCGACGAAGCGGTCCTGCTGGGCGCCGCCCTCGGTTCCGATCAGCTCCTCGAAAGAGCCCGCCGCGGCCGTGTAGAAGAGGATGTGCAGCAGCGAGACATCGGCCGGTTCGCATGCCCAGACGGCCTCGCAGGCGATCTCGAGGAGAGTCGCTGCGCCTTTCGTGACCGTGTTCCGTGCGATCCAGGTTGCGAATGTCTGTGAGTCCCAGCGCTCAGCCTTCGGCGTTTGCCACGGCGCCGCGGGGTCGACCGCACGGGCCATCCGTTCGAGCCTTGCCTGGGCCTGCCCGACGTCGGCGAGCACGGCGGGGTTGATCCGCGGGATGGAACCCGTGTAGCGGATCAGCCGCCCGTCCCAATCGACGAGATGCTCCCCGACGGCGTGCGTCGGATAGGTGCCGACCTCCATCGACTCGGCCAGGGCGAGCATCCGGGTCTGGCTCGGTCCGACCCATTGGCCTCCAACCTCGACTACATGGTTGCTCCCGGCAATCGGGTGGTTGAGCAGCCGCCCGCCGACCCGGTTGCGCGCCTCCAGCACCACGACGGAGTGCCCGGCGGCCTCAAGGTCACGCGCGGCGCAGAGCCCCGCGAGTCCG
>JBAXRO010000109.1:0-4045 GCA_037131165.1 Actinomycetes bacterium
CCGCCCATGGGTGCTTGCCAAGTACGCGTCCTCGCTCGACGGAAAGGTCGCCACCGCGACAGGTGAGGCAAAGTGGATCTCCAGCGAGGGCAGCCGCAATCTCGTTCATTCCTGGCGAGCGGAGCTTGACAGCGTGGCAGTGGGTATCGGCACCGCACTCGCCGACGACCCCCAACTGACGGCCCGCGAGGTTGAGGTCCACTCCCAACCCAGGCGTGTTGTCTTCGACTCGTCGGCCCGGCTGCCGCTCGACTCGCGGCTGGTCGTCGAGGCCGGGACAGTGCCGGTGACGGTCGTTGCCGGTCGGGCTGCCGACAAGGGAGCGCTGGTCGCGCTCGAGGCGAGCGGCGTGGATGTGATCGTCGCCACGGGGGAGAACGAATCGGCCCGGGTGGAGTCCGCCCTCGATCAGCTCGGCGCCGCGGGGATCACCTCGATCCTGTTGGAGGGCGGGCCGCGTCTGGCTGGTGCTTTCCTCGATGCTCGCGAGATCGACGAGCTGCGGGCCTTCGTCGCGCCGCTGATCTTCGGAGGTCATGCGGCACGGGATCCGTTCGAGGGGAAGGGAGTCGACTCGGTCGCCGATGCTCTGCGACTGCCCGATCCGCAGGTCGAGCGGGTGGGTCCTGACTTCCTCTTCACGTCGAGACTGCGAGAGTGGTGACCATGTTCACAGGACTGGTCGAGGAAAAGGGGCGAGTCAACGCCCTGCAACCCGTCGAAGGGGGAGGCGCTCGGATCGTGATCGAGGCCGATCTCGCTGACGGCCTCGAGGTCGGCGATTCGGTGGCGGTCAACGGCGTCTGCCTGACCGCGCTGGAGCCCGGCGGCCGCAGTTTCGCGGCCGACGCGATGGGCGAGACCCTCACGCGCTCGTCGCTCGGAGACCTCGAAGTCGGCTCCGAGGTAAACCTCGAGCGGGCTTTGCGTGCCGACGCTCGACTCGGCGGCCACATCGTCCAAGGTCACGTCGACGGCACCGGCGAGGTCACCAAGGCCCGCGAGGACGGCAACGCCCTCGTCGTCACCGTTCTCTGCCCTCCGGATCTTCTCCGCTACATCGTCGAGAAAGGGTCGATCGCGGTCGACGGCGTCTCGCTCACGGTCGCAGCGGTGGACGGCGAGGGATTCGACGTCTGGCTGATTCCCGAGACGCGAGAGAACACGAGGATCGGCTCGGCCGTACCCGGTATGCGTGTCAACCTCGAAGTCGACATCCTTGCCAAGTACGTGGAGAAGCTGATCGCCAAATGAGCCGACAGGAAGAGTCCAAAGCCGATTTCGCCTCGATCGAGGAGGCGATCGATGACATCCGGCGCGGTCGGATGGTGATCGTCTGCGACGACGAGGACCGCGAGAACGAGGGCGACCTCGTACTCGCCGCCCAGTTCGCAACCCCTGAGGCGATCAACTTCATGATCCGCGAAGGCCGCGGCCTCGTCTGCCTCGCCCTGACTCCCGAGCGCTGCGACGAGCTCGACCTCAGGCTGATGGCAGCCAAGAACGAGGACCCGATGAAGACGGCGTTCACTGTCGCGATCGACGCCCGTGAGGGAACGACGACCGGGATCTCGCCGGCCGAGCGTGCGCACACGATCCAAGTCGCGATCGCGGCCGATACGAGGCCGAATGACCTGATCCACGGAGGCCACCTGTTCCCGCTCAAGTCAAAGTCGGGCGGGGTTCTCGAGCGGGCAGGCCACACCGAAGCCTCGGTCGACCTCGCACGGCTCGCCGGGCTGCACCCGTCGGGTGTCATCTGCGAGATCGTCAATGACGACGGGTCGATGGCGAGGGTCGACGACCTCGTCGGGTACGGCAGGCGCCACGACCTCAAGATCATCACGATCCAGGACCTGATCGCCTACCGAAGGCGCAACGACAGGCTGATCGAAAGGGTTGTATCGACCTCGCTGCCGACCGCCTTCGGCGACTTCACCTGCGTCGGGTACCGCTCGCTCGTCGACGGCAAGCACCACATCGCGATGGTCAAGGGAGAGGTGGACGGCGAGAGCGACGTGCTCGTCCGGGTCCACTCCGAGTGCCTCACCGGTGACGTGTTCCATTCGATGCGCTGCGACTGCGGCGAACAGCTTGAGGCCGCACTCTCGATGATCGAATCCGAGGAGCGCGGGGTGCTGCTGTACCTCAGCCAGGAAGGCCGGGGGATCGGCCTGCTCAACAAGCTTCGCGCCTACAAGCTGCAGGAGGAGGGGCTGGACACGGTCGACGCCAACCTCAAGCTCGGGCTGCCGGCGGACCTCCGCGACTACGGGATCGGCGCGCAGATCCTGACCGATCTCGGCCTGAGCAGCATCCGGATCCTGACCAACAACCCGAAGAAGATCATCGGGCTCGAGGGCTACGGACTTTCGGTCAGCGACCAGGTACCGATCGCCTCGAACCCGAACCCCCACAACGCCGACTACCTCAGGGCCAAGCGCGACAGGATGGGCCACACCCTCCACCACCAAGGCCTTGCAGTCGACGACGAGTTGCTCGACGCGGCCGACCGTCCAGCGGGGGAGCCCGGGGAGTGAGCGGAGCAGGGGAGCCCGGGCGGTTCGCCCTTGTCGTCGCGACCTTCTACCGCGACCTGGCCGACAGGCTCGTCAACGGCGCGACCGCGACCCTGGAGGAGGCAGGCGCTTCATCGATCGACCGGTTTGAGGTCCCCGGCGCGTTCGAGCTTCCGTTCGCCGCCCGCGAGTGCGCGATCAGCGGGCGCTACAACGGGGTCGTCTGTCTTGGCGCAGTGATCAGAGGGGAGACCGACCACTACGACTTCGTCTGCTCCGAGTCGGCTCGCGGCATCATGGCGATCTCGATCACGACCGGTATCCCCTGCGGGTTCGGTGTCCTGACAGTCGATTCCCACGAGCAGGCCCTGGCCCGCTCGGGCGGTGACACCCGCGACAGCGGTCGTCACGCCGCCGAAGCCGTACTCGCCCAACTCGAGGTCCGCGCCCGCCTCTCCTGACCGGGCCGCCGCGGCACGGCGGGTGCCGGGTTGCGCCCACCGTCCCGCGCCTCCGCGCCGGCGTCGGTATGCTCATTTCCCATGGCACGAATCTGTCACGTCTGCTCGAAGGGGCCAGCCTTCGGCAACAACCGCAGTCACTCGATGCGAGCGACCCGCCGTCGCTTTGACGCGAACCTCCAGCGCGTCAGGATCGATGACAACGGGACGCCCCGGCGCGTCAACGTCTGCACGCGCTGCCTGAAGGCCGGCAAGGTAACCAAGGCGCGCTGAGCTCGCCCGGCGTGGCGATGCACGGGTCCGATTCCGTAAACCGCTTCGGAGCGGTTCTTGCAGCCGCTCTCGCGGAGCTCGAGGATCGTCGTCGTGAGATCGACGACCTGAACGTGTTCCCGGTCGCCGACGGCGACACGGGCCGCAACATGGTGATGACCCTGCGGGGCCTGGTCGACGCGATCGACTCGCTGAGGCTGAGCGTCGGAGGGGCTGACCTGACCGACATCAACCGGGACCTGGTCGTCAAGGCTGTTGCCAGGGCCGCGCTTTCAAGTGCGCATGGCAACAGCGGGGTGATCCTCTCGCAGCTGATCCGAGGAGCTGCAAGCGAACTCGGCGGCAGCAAGGGGCGGAAAGTCAGCCCGTACCTTCTCGGACGTGCGATGAGGGGCGCAGCCGAGCAAGGCATCGCATCAACCCCGTCGCCTCGCGAGGGGACGATGCTCACCGTCGCGAGGGACATCGCCGAGGCCCTCGAGGCCGCTTACCCTGAGCCGGAGTGGCTTCCGGAGGAGACGGTGCCCGCCGATCAGGACGCTCTGCTGGCCGAAGCTCTCGAGATCGCGGTCGAGGCCGGCACTCGGTCCGTCGATCGTGGGCCGGAACTGCTCGACGTGCTGCGCGAGAAGGGAGTCGTCGATGCCGGGGGTTACGGCCTGGTTGTGATCGTCGCCGGCGCCCTCGCCGGGCTTCGCGGCGAGGAACGTTCGACCCTCCCCAGGCGCGAGCCGCCTCGGATACCGGTGACCGAGGGGAGGGGGCCCGAGCGATTCGGATTCTGCGTCAACT
>JBAXRO010000110.1:0-3926 GCA_037131165.1 Actinomycetes bacterium
CTGCCCGAGATCGTCCGCTGTGCCTCGCGCGTTCTCGACTCGAGCCTGGTCCTGATCGACCGCGGCGGGACGGTGCTCGCAGTCGCAGCCCGATCGACGGCCGACGAGCGCGCCCTGCTGCGCGACGCCGAGGGAGTCGAGCGGCTCGAACTCCGGGTCGGTGACATCGACGTCGGGACCCTGAGGATCCGCGAACGGGGAGAATCGGGTGACCCGGGACTGCGCCGTTTGGTGGCCGCGGTCGTTGCCGGTGAGGTCGAGCGAGTCCGCGCCCCCGAGCGGGCATCGGAGGAGGCCCTGGGAGAGTTCCTCTCCGCCGTGATTGCCGGCCAGGTCCCTGACCCGGCCGATGCGACCGCGAGGGCGTCGGAGCTCGGGTTGCGCACCGAGGACGGCCTCACGGCGCTGGTCGTCAGGGCGCATGCGAGGGTCGCTTCGGGCGACGACTGGCGGCCGCGCCTGCTGGCAGCGGTCGAGCGGGCCGCGAGGGGAGCGCGACCCGGGGCGATGGCGACACCGGCCCCGCGCGAGGGCGCGGACGGCGAGGTCCTCGTGCTGGTCCCCGATCAGGACGGCGAGTCGGGCCGCGCCGTTGCCGACGCCCTGCTGCGTGAACTCTCCGCCGCCCTGCCGGGATTCGGATTTGCGGTCGGGCGCAGCGGAAGGGCAGAGGACGCGGGCGGGATCGCGAGGGCAGCGCAGGAGGCGCTGCTCGCCGTCAACGTCGTCGAAGGGGATGAGGACCGTCAGTCACTCGGCTTCGAGGAGACCGGCGCCTACCGCCTTGTCCTGCGGGCGATGACTGAGGACCCAGATGAGCTGCGCAGCTTCTACTCGGAGACCGTCGAGCCGCTGGCCGCCTACGACAGCCAGTACGAGACGAACCTCGTCGGGACCCTGACGACATTCCTCGAATGCGACGGCAACGTCGGTGCTACTGCTGCCCGGCTGATCACCCACCGCCACACGGTGCGATACCGACTGGAGCGGGTGCGGGAGCTGTCCGGCCTGGACGTCGGCTCGAGCGAGGGCCGCGAGAAGCTCTCGCTCGGCCTGAAGGCGATGCGGGTTCTGGGCATCTCGCCGCCGCGTGGACCTGCGAGTGAGGGAGGCTGACCGTGCCAAAGCACCATGACCTCTCGGCTCCGTTGGTGCCGACCCCCGAAGGCCTGCCCGACCTCCTCGCGGTCAGGGTCGAGAAGTCCTCGCACGCCGAGGGTGCGGTCGGGGTCGAGGGATTGCTCGGTGTAGGTCCCGAACTGCTCCGCGATGGCGAAGGGTGGGCGGTGGAGACGATCTCCCTCGGCACCCACAACACGACCCACGTCGATGCGCCCTGGCACTACAACAGCCGGATCCAAGGATCCCCGGCAGCGACGATCGACGAGTTGCCGCTCGATTGGTTCCATGGGCCGGGAGTCGTGATCGAGGCTCGCGGCCGGGACGAAGGCGACGCCTTGACGGTCGCCGACTTCGAGCGTGGGCTCGAGCAGGCTGACCATGATCTGAACGCCGGCGACGTGGTTCTCGTCCGCACCGGCGGCGACGAGTTCCTCGGCGATCCGGGCTACATGGCCCGTGGCTGCGGCGTCACTGCCGAGGCGACGGTCTGGCTCTGCGACCAGGGCATCAGGCTGATGGGCATCGATGCCTGGGGCTGGGACAAGCCCCTGCACCTGCAGGCCGAGGAGGCCAAGGCAAAGGGGGAGGCGGGGATCTTCTGGGCCGCCCACCAGTGCGATCGCGCTTACTGCCAGATCGAGCGGCTCGCCGGCCTCGACCGACTTCCCTTGACCGGCTTCGAAGTGTTCGCGTTCCCGCTCAAGGTCGTTGGCGGCAGCGCCGGTCCGGCTCGGGTCGTCGCGATCGAACCCGACTGAGTTCCGGAGCGCGCGGTCCGGAGCCTGCACGGACTCGGCTCCGGGGTGGGAACCTGAAGGGGCGAAGCCGCTCGGCTCCGCCCCACGGTTCAGCGAATCGTCCGCTCGATCAGCGGACGAACTTGCCGATCAGGCGCGAGGTGACTCCTGTCCGCGAGCTCTTCGCGTCCTTGGTTGGCAGCTCGAGGGTCAGGTTCCTGACTGTGACCTTGAAGGCTCCCTTGCTCGTCTGCAGGTAGGGCCGGTCCTTGGGGAGCAGCTCCAGCTTGACGGTGTTGCCCTGGTTGAACCGGTAGTAGTTGCCATGGAGCTGGAATCGGATCGTGCCGCTTTGTTTGTCGTTGAGCCTGTACACGCCACGGGTGACGAGCCTGCGCTTGCCTCCGCTGACATCCCATAGGCGGGCAGCCACAACACCGTAAGTACCGGTGGTCGCGATCGTGGCCTTGATGGTCGGCAGACCCAGCAGGCTGAATCCCTTGCTCGTGAACTTGTAGGACGCGACCCCCGGTTCGGGCAGGTCGGCGACCCGACCGCATGCGCCGGCTGAGCCGAAGATCGGGTCGATCGCGAACGCCGTCGCGTCATCCCCTCCGCTTACCGACGAACCGACCCGCTTGAGCTCGAGGCTCTTGGCAGGGTTGCTCGTGAACCGCACCGCGTTAGGCCGGAGCTTCTCCCACGAAGTAGCGCTCACTGCCGGTCCGCTCGAGAAGGCCGGGTCGTTGACCGGGACTGATCCGGTTCCGCCATCCGGGTTGCACGTCATCGCCATCGCCGCCGCCGAACCGGCAGCCGGGCCGCCCGGGATGCCCTTCAGCTGGGAGTCGAGGAAGGCGGCTCCTGCGGTGTTGAGGTGGTTGCCCTGATCGGGCTTGTTCTGCGAGCGCGCGTGGCCGAGGTCGTTGAAGATCAGCCGCACGTCGTTGTTGCCCAACGCCTTCTGACTGGAGTAGACGCGAAGCGCCTCGGCAGGCGGGAAGAGGTCGTCAGTCCAGCCGGACTGGAGCAGCAGCGGCGAAGTCTTGCCGCCGACCGTGTAGCCGCCGTGGAAGTCGCTGACACTCTTGAGGTTCGCGAGCGCACCCGCCGAGAACGGTTCGCCAGCGGAGAGCTGGCTCTTCCAGGTGGTGATGTCGGCGTCCGGATCAGTCCCCGCTGGCGCGTACCAACCGGACAAGTCACCGCCCAGGTAGAGGGCGTTGAGGTAGGAGGAGATCGGGACGCCGGCCGGCGTGATCGAGAGGCCTGCGGTGTTCGAGTCGTAGTCGAGGAAGCGCCCGTTCGGGGTCAGGGCCGAGGCGAGGTTCGACCACGGCACCATCGCCCAACCCGCCTTCAGCGACAGGGGCGTACCCAATGGGCTCGTCCACGGCGAGAGGCTGCCGTTTGCATTGCGGATGCGGTTCTTCAGGTAGGCGAGCTGAAGGGTTGCGCCGCCGCCGTAGGAGGCGCCCAGAGAAGCGAGCTTCGTCGGGTCGGCGATCCCCTCGTCGACGAGCTTGCCCAGCAGGTGCTGGGCATCACGGGCCTCGTAACGGGTGTCCATCAGGTGGATGTAGCCCTTGTCGCACCCGGCGGTCCTCGTCCTCACGTCCCTGCCGCATGACATCCCGAAGCCACGCATCGAGACGGTGACGACCGCGTAGCCGCGGGCGGCGTAGGAGACGTTGTTGAGGCCGCTGGCGGTTGCCGCGGCGTTGCTCAGGTAGCTGTTCTTGTCTTGGCCGTAGCCGTGGATCATGATCACGGTCGGCCACGGGCCGTTGCCGGTCGGTGGCAGAGTCACGTCGGCGTCGATCGGGGTGCCGTCGAAACTGGTCGGACGACGGTCGAGCCCGGTCGGGGTACCGTCTCCCTCCTTCCCTGCCCCCTGGCAGAACCGGACTCCGTTCTTGGCGACGCAGTCGTTGCCGAATGGTGTGGGTTCGGCAGCCTGAGCTGCAGCAGGGATGAACGTTCCGACGGCGAGTGCCGCGATCAAGGCCTTGCGCATTGCTTCTCTCTCCTCTTTTGCTGAACGAGACCTCCCCGGCCCCGCTGTCC
>JBAXRO010000111.1:0-3779 GCA_037131165.1 Actinomycetes bacterium
CCGCCGCGCCTCCGAGGTCCTGATCCGCGACGGACGGGTCACCGTCGAAGGGAAGGTCTGTGTAGATCCGGCCCGCGATGTCGATTCCGGGAACGCGGTCAAGGTCGACGGGCAGGCGGTTTCGCTTCCCGCTACCCGGCTCGTCTACGCAGTCAACAAGCCGATCGGCGTCGTCTCGACCGCGTCAGATCCCCAAGGGCGCCGGACGGTCGTCGAGCTGATCCCCGACACGGGACGGCTGTACCCGGTGGGGCGGCTCGATGCCCAGTCGTCGGGCTTGATCCTGTTGACGAACGACGGTGAACTGGCGAACCTGCTGACCCACCCGCGCCACGGGGTCAGGAAGGTCTACCGGGCGAGACTGGGGGGAGGATCGATCGGCGCCTCCGCACTGCGGGCGTTGAGCGAGGGAGTGAAGCTGGAGGACGGGATCACCCTGCCGGCGAGGGTCGTGAAGGTCTCTCCCGGGGTGATCGAACTCGAGATCCGTGAGGGTCGCAACCGCCAGGTCCGCCGGATGTGCGATGCCGTCGGGCACCCGGTGCTGTCGCTCGAGCGAACCGCGATCGGGCCGCAGCAGCTGGGGCGGCTCAAGCCTGGCGGTCACCGTCGCCTCAATGCAGGCGAGGTTGACGCCCTGCGCGCCTCCGCCGGGCGCGGCTAGCATCCGCTTATGCGCCTGTTCGCGATCCGCGGAGCCACCAGTGTCGAGGCAAACGAAGCCGATGCGATCCGATCGGCGACTGCCGCCATGATCACCGAGTTGATGCAGCGGAACGGCCTCGCTGCGGAAGACCTCGTGTCCTGTCTCTTCACCGTCACCGAGGACCTCGACGCCGAGTTCCCGGCCGCTGCTGCGAGGGCCATTGGACTCGACAGGGTCCCGCTCCTCTGCGCGCGCGAAATCCCGGTGCCGAACTCGATGCCCCGGGTAGTCAGGGTCCTTGCCCACTGCTACTCGTCGGAGGACCACACTCCCGAGCATGTGTACCTCGGCGAGGCTCAGTCCCTGCGCCCCGACCTCGGTAGCGCCCAGTGAGCGGAATCGAGTTCTCAGGCCGGATTGCCCGGATCCCGGTCTACCCGGCGGCCGACGGCTACGCGCTCGGCGACGAAGTCGCTCTGCTGGCGAGCAACGAGGCTCCCTTCGCCCCGCTCCCCGAGGTCGCCGAAGCGGCGGGTAGGGCCGCAGCTTCGGCGCACCGCTACCCCGATCCGGGGGCGACGCGGCTCAGGACCACCCTCTCCGGGATCAACGGCATCGCACAGGATCGGATCGCGATCGGGAACGGCTCCTGCGACATCCTCCTCGCCTTGGGCGAGGCGCTGCTCGAGGAAGGATCGGAGGTCGTCTACGCCTGGCCGTCCTTCTCCGTCTACCCGCACCTCGCGGCCGCTTCGGGTGCGAAGGCGGTGGAGGTCCCCCTCGACTCCGCCCACAGGCACGACCTCGCTGCGATAGCGGCTGCCGTCACTCCGAGTACCCGGCTCGTGCTCGTCTGCAACCCGAACAACCCGACGTCGACCGCCGTCCCGACCTCCGAGATCGTCGGGTTCCTCGAGTCCGTACCCGAAGATGTTTGCGTGGTCCTCGACGAGGCCTACAGGGAGTTCGTCAGCGGGGAGGACGTCGACGCCAACATCGCTCTGCTCGATCGCCATCCCAACCTCGTGATCCTGCGGACGTTCTCCAAGGTCCATGGCCTGGCTGCCCTCAGGGTCGGCTACGGGCTCTGCGGCGATCCGGCCATCAAGACAGCAGTCGACCAGGTCCGCCAGCCGTTCTTCTGCAACGCAGCCGCTCAAGCGGCGGCGATCGAGGCGCTCCACCATCCGGGTGAGATCCACAGGCGGGTCTCCCACGTCGTACACGAACGGAAGGTTCTGGCTGAGGGTCTGGCGGCGCTCGGGATGGAGAGCGCGGAATCGGAGGCCAACTTCCTCTGGGTCCAGCTTCCCTCAGGAGCAGACGAGGGCGCAGTCGTAAGCGGCCTGCGGCAGCGCGACATCCTCGTCCGCGCCGGGTCGGCACTCGGCGGCCCGGGCTGGCTGAGGATCACGGTTGGTCTGCCCGAGGAACACCAGCGGCTGCTCGCCGCCCTCTCAGAGCTGCTCGGTTGAGCGACCGGCGGCTGGCACCGCGGGTCTTTCCCCTCGGAAGCGCCATAATGGACCGACGATGATGATCGTCATGAAAGAATCAGCAACTCCGGAGCAGATCGCCGAGGTTGCCGCCCTGATCGAAGGGACCGGCGCCCAGGTGCACGTCAGCAGCGGTGAGACCCTCACGGTCATCGGAGCGATCGGCGATCGCGAGCACGACGGTCGCGTCGCCGGCCTCGGCCTCGACCAGCTGCCTTACGTCGACAGGGTCGTGCCGATCGCCAAGCAGTACAAGCTTTCTTCACGCGAGTTCCGCCACGGGGAGGACAGCCTCTTCGACATCGCCGGAGCCAAGATCGGTGCCGGGAAATTCGCCCTGATCGCCGGGCCTTGCACAGTCGAGTCCCGAGAGCAGCTGATGAGTGCCGCTGCCGCGGTCCGAGAGGGTGGAGCGACGATGTTGCGCGGCGGTGCCTACAAGCCCCGCACTTCGCCCTACAGCTTCCAGGGCCTCGGCCAGGAGGGGCTCGACCTGCTCGCCGAGGCGAGGGCCGAGACCGGCCTGCCGATCGTCACCGAGCTGATGGATGCCCGGGACCTCGATGCCGTCCTCGAAGTGGCCGACGTGATCCAGATTGGCGCGAGGAACATGCAGAACTACCCACTCCTGACCGAGCTGGGCAAGGCAGGCCGTCCAGTGGTGATCAAGCGGGGCCTCTCGGCAACTCTTGAGGAGCTGCTGATGGCCGCCGAGTACGTCCTCAAGGAGGGCAACGAGTCGGTGATCCTCTGCGAGCGTGGGATCCGCACTTTCGAGACCGCCTACCGCTTCACCCTTGACCTGATGGCAGTCCCGGTGCTCAAGGAGATGACCCACCTTCCGGTGATCGTCGACCCGAGCCACGCTGCCGGCCGGCGCGATCTGGTCGAGCCGCTGTCGCTCGCCGCAGCTGCGGTCGGTGCCGACGGGATCATCGTCGAGGTGCATCCCGATCCGATCAACGCCATCTGTGACGGTCCGCAGCAGATCGAGACCGGCGACTTCGCAGCGTACGCCGGTCGGGTTGCCGCAGCGGCCGAGCTCGCGGGCAAGACGCTCGCCGAGCAGCCGCAGAAGGTCTGACCGAGGCGCGGGCTTCCCGTGCGCCTCACTGTGATCGGGACGGGCCTGATCGGCGCTTCCGCGGCGATGGCCTTCTCACGGCGTGAAGGTGCCGAGGTGGTGCTGTGGGACAGGGATCCCGCAACCCTCGCCGAGGCGGCGGAGCGCTGCGGCGCCCAGGCGGCCGAGTCGCTCGAGTCGGCCGTTGCCGGGGCCGACGCGGTACTGGTCGCAGCACCGGTCGGGGTGCTGCCCGGGCTGGTCGCCGAGGCTCTCGTTCACGCCGGCGAGGATGCTCTCGTTACCGACGTCGGCTCGACCAAGCAGGGAGTGGTTGCGGCCAATCCCGATCCGAGGTTCGTCGGTGGCCATCCCCTCGCTGGCGGCGAGCGCGGCGGCCCGGGGAACGCCAGGGCGGATCTGTTCGAAGGTGCAACCTGGTATCTGACGCCGATCGATTCGACAGCCGGGGTCCAGCTGGAGCGCGCCTTCCACTCGCACATTCAGTTCCTGACCCCCAGCGGGCTTGGCCGTCACAGCGACAGCGAGTTTGGTGGCACGCGCTCTCTGTCAG
>JBAXRO010000112.1:0-3669 GCA_037131165.1 Actinomycetes bacterium
AGCAGGTCCCAAGGGTTCGGCTGTTCGCCGATTAAAGCGGTACGCGAGCTGGGTTCAGAACGTCGTGAGACAGTTCGGTCCCTATCTGCTGTGGGCGTTGGAGAATTGAGGAGATCTGTCCCTAGTACGAGAGGACCGGGATGGACGCACCTCTGGTGTATCTGTTGTCCTGCCAAGGGCATCGCAGGTTAGCTACGTGCGGATCGGATAACCGCTGAAAGCATCTAAGCGGGAAGCCGGCTCCAAGATTAGTTCTCCCACCACTTCGAGTGGGTAAGACCCCTGGTAGACCACCAGGTTGATAGGCCGGATCTGGAAGGACGGTGACGTCTGAAGGAGACCGGTACTAATTGGTCGAGGGCTTGACGGATTTTTGATACCCGTTCATTGGTTCTGTGTGGTTCTGAGGGTCCGCGGCGGAGCGGTCTTGACAAATTTCCGGTGGCTATTGCGAGAGGGAAACACCTCTTCCCATTCCGAACAGAGCAGTTAAGCCTCTCAGCGCCGATGGTACTTGGCCTTCACGGGCCCGGGAGAGTAGGTCGCCGCCGGTTTCTTCATTGGGCCACCCCTCGGGGTGGCCCTTCTTCTTGCCGGGTGCGTCGGCGCCGGGGTGCGCATACACTGCCCCGGTGAAGCCCATCCGGTTCCCCGAGTTCGACGGCCTGCGTGCGACCGCAGCCCTGATGGTTTTCGGCTTCCACGCCTGGTTCATCGGCCTGCCTGTGTCCGATCGTCTTGACTGGAGCTCGCGCCTCCCCAGTTGGGGTCCAAGGCTGCTCGACTCCAGCATCGAGAACCTCGGTCCTCAGGGGGTGGCGCTGTTCTACGTGATCAGCGGCTTCCTCCTGTATCGGCCCTTCCTTGCAGCGAGGGCGAGCGGAACAGAACGCTCACCTCTCGGCGGCTACCTGATCAGGAGGGGCGCGAGGATCTTCCCTGCCTATTGGGCTGCCTTGACGATCGTCGGACTGCTGCAGGACTCCAAGGGCCTGTTCACCTTGTCCGGGGTTTGGGACTACTACCTCTTCAACCACATCTACAGTTCGGCGACCCTCTACGGGAACCCCATTCCGAGCGGATGGACCTTGGGAGTCGAGCTCAGCTTCTACGTCTTCCTCGCGTTGTGGGTCGCCGTCAGCGATCGGCTGAACCTGCAGAGGGGCGACTGGTTCGGGCGTGAGCTCACGGCACTCTCTTCGCTGGCCGCGGTCAGTTTCGGCTGGTTGATCTGGACGCTGCTCGACCCGTCGAGCTCGCCCCGCGCGTTTCAGCCCAGGCTGGTGGCGCTTCCGGCGAGCCTTTACGTCTTTGCTGCAGGTATGGCCTTGGCAGCTATCAGTGTGCGGGTCACGGAGGATCATGCAGCCCGGGACTCTGCGGCGGCTCGGTTTGCGTCTTTCCTGTCCAGGCGTGGCTGG
This sequence comes from Actinomycetes bacterium, assembly GCA_037131165.1. Taxonomy (GTDB): domain Bacteria; phylum Actinomycetota; class Thermoleophilia; order Solirubrobacterales; family Solirubrobacteraceae; genus WLNJ01. Next base: position 1,422 of record JBAXRO010000112.1, read on the forward strand.
CTGATTGCCCTGACAGCACTCTTTCTCATGTCGGTCTACGGCGCCCTCCCCGGTTTCGGGTCCGGGAACTGGGAGGGGCCGGTCCTTGTCGACTCGACGCTCAAGGTGGTTACCGCAGTCGGACTGGTGGGACCCGCGATCTTCCGCGCTGAGCGCAGGACGATCCCCCTGCGGCTGCTCGGTTCGCGCGTTGCCCTCTACCTTGGCCTGGTTTCTTACGGGATCTACATCTGGCAGCTGTTCGTGATGGAGCGGCTCTTCAGGGGAGGGAGGTTTCACCTCGAGCTGCCGACGCTCTGGACCTTCCCCGCGGCTACCGCTCTTGCGCTTGGGGCGACGACACTGATCGCCACGGCAAGCTGGTTCCTGCTTGAGAAGAGGGTGATCCGGTGGGCGGCGGCGCTCAGCGGGCGGGAAGGTGGCGAGCGCCGGGTCGCCCGCTGACCGGTTGGTCTGTCCGCGGCCCTACGGGGCTAATACAGGGCTGGACTGGCAGCGGCAGCTCTCACTGCCGCCGCGGCCGGTTCCGCCGCGTCCGCGCTAGTGGACGGCGGTGCGGGTGGTCCGCGGCGCCTTGGGCCTCCCAACCCGGGCGCGGTGTGCGCTCGACGGAGCACGCGTCATCCGGCCCGGGTTCCGGACTGGGTGCGGTACTCAACGCTTTGCGCAGGAATGCGAACACGTGTTCGAATGTACGGGGCCCGGCGGACAGCACCGCAAGCGGTGTTGCAAGGAAAGCGAAAAGACCGCGTCTACGGGCGATGTTCCGCAAGCCGAGCGAGGAGCGTGGCGACCGGCGCGCTTCGATTCGCGAGGCGGAATCCGCCAGCACCACTGGTACGCTGACGCCCACGGAACCGGCCCCGCGGTCGGCCCCGACCCTCTTATGGACAAGTTCGTCATCGAAGGCGGTTACCCGCTGTCGGGAACCGTGATTCCCGCAGGCAACAAGAACGGCGCTCTGCCGATACTCGCGGCTGCCGTTCTGACCGATCAGAAGGTCACGGTTCGCAACGTTCCGGCCATAGCGGACGCCGAGACCATGATCGAGTTGCTCGCAGCCCTTGGGGCTGAGATCGGCCGGCCGGAGTCGGGAGTGGTCGAGATCGACTGCTCGGGAATCGAGGATGGCGAGGTCGATCGCGATCTGTCTGAGCGGATCCGTGCGTCTTTCCTGCTCGCAGGACCTCTGCTCGCCCGATTCGGCAAGGCGAAGATGCCGCCACCCGGCGGCGACGTGATCGGTCGGAGGCGGCTAGACCCGCACCTCGACGCATTCCGCGCGATGGGTGCGGAGGTCGAGCATGGTCGCGACATCGTTATCGCTGCCCCGGCGGGCCTCACTGCGACGGACATCCTGATGGACGAACCGTCGGTTATGGGGACGGAGAATGCCCTGCTGGCCGCAGCTTTGACCCCTGGTCGGACGGTGATCCGCAACGCTGCCAGCGAGCCCCACTGCCAAGACCTCGCCCGGATGCTCTGCGCGATGGGCGCCGAGATCGATGGGGTCGGGTCGAACGTCCTCACCGTGACCGGGGCCTCGAGCCTCGGTGGCTGCGACTACACGGTCGCTCCCGACCACATCGAAATCGGCTCTTTCATGGCGCTGGCAGGCGTGACCGGGGGCGAGATGAGAATCCAAGGCGTTATCCCCGACGATCTGAGGATGATCCGGATGGTGTTCGAGCGTCTTGGGCTTGCGACGCGGATCGAGGGTGATACGGCGATCATCCCCGGTGCTCAAGATCTGCAGATCCAGAACGACTGGGGTGGCTATCAGCCGAAGGTGGAAGACGGCCCGTGGCCGGCCTTCCCGGCAGACCTCACCTCGATAGCCCTCGCTCTCGCGACGCAGTCGGAGGGCTCGGTGATCATTCACGAAAAGATGTTCGAGAACCGGCTGTTCTTTACCGACAAGCTCCAGGCGATGGGCGCTGCGATCACGATCTGCGATCCGCACAGGGCACTGGTGGTCGGAAAGCGCCAGCTGAGGGGCGAGCGGCTTGAATCTCCCGACATTCGTGCAGGCATGGCGATGTTGATCGCCGCGCTGTGCGCGGAAGGCGTAACCCAGATCGGAAACATCAGGCAGATCGACCGCGGCTACGAGTACATCGACCAGCGGCTGCGTTCCCTCGGCGCGAGGATCGAGCGGGTTTCGGACTCCGCTCCGGCAACCTTGGGGGCCTGGACCTTGGCGAACGGATCGAGCGCCAAGCCAACGCCGAGCGGCACTCGCGACGTG
>JBAXRO010000113.1:0-3664 GCA_037131165.1 Actinomycetes bacterium
GTCGGGACGATGCCGACGGCATCGCCGATTCGCTCGACGGCGATCGAGCGGACCTGCTCAGCTTGGGCCTTCGAGTCCACCGGCAGGCCCGTCTCGCCCGCAGGCAGAGCCACCTGGAACGGGTAGACACGCGCGACATTGGCGGTCACCGGAACGACCGTCACGACACCTCGCCCGAGCCGCTCGGCCACACGGTTGGCCCCATCGCTGCTGACGATCACGCAAGGCCGACGCTTGTTCGCCTCCGCGCCACGGACCGGCTCGAGATCAGCCATCCGTATCTCACCCCGGCGCATCAGCGCAGCCCGACGAGATGGCGACGGCCGGGCGGATCACGCCGGTCGTAACCGCGACCTACCCATTGACCGGGGGAGCAAAGGCCCTGCAGGCAATCGATGACCGCAGCGCCACCGGCAAGGCAGTCCTGCTCCCCTGACTTGCGAGGGCGGCTGAGTTGCGGCAAGCAAGCGGGACGCGAGCTCCCGCGCGTCTGTAAGCAGCCCCCAGCCGTCACCCCGAATCGCCCGTCAGCTCACGCGTTCGAACCACCCGCGCCAATCACGCTTCAACGACGTGTGTCGAGGCGGGCGCTAGGCACCTGACCTCGAGCCGATCAGACTCTCACCCGGAATGCGGGCCGAGCCAAGCATTCGCCAAGAGGTCTACGTATTGACCATCGTCCATGGCGGCGATCTGCGGTTGGGTCTGGCAGAGCGTCGCGTAGCCGTGGAGGCCTGACCAGAACCCGACCGCCAGGGTCTTGGCGCTCTCTGAAGGCAGACCCCCACCGGCATAATCGGCGATCAGCCCGACAAGGTCGTCGAAGGCCGCAGAGGCGACAACCGGCATGCCGCCGGCCTCCTCGAGAATCCCGTCCGCAATCGGGTCAACGGCGAAGATCAGCCGGTAGCGCCCCGGCTGTTCGCGCGAGAAGTCGATGTACGCGGCGCTGGCGCTCTTCAATCGATGCTGGGGGTCCAGTCCGCGCTCCGCCCCCGACCTGATCCAGCGTCGGAAGTCGGTGAACCCACGCTCAAGGAGAGTGCGCATCAGTTCATCGCGGCCGTCGAAATGGAGGTAGAAGGCCGTGGGCGAGACGCCCGCTTGCCTCGTCACCCCCCGGATTGACACATCGGCAGGCTCGTGACCTTCGTCGAGCAGATCGAGGGCGGCTTCGATCAGCCGCTCGCGCAGAAGATCGCCCTGCCCGCGCGGTGTGCGTCCGCCCGACTTGGATGCTGTCGCCATCGGGACATTGTAAACGTAGCTTGACAAAGGTAAATGTACGGGTGTACATTCAGACTCGTCAATCGCCTCGCAGAGGCCGCCCCACGGGAGCCCGTAATGCTGAACTTCCTCGCCAACCGAGCGACTGCCCATCCCAAGCGCATACTCATGGGGACGGCCTTGGTGGTCGTGCTCGCAGGGGCGTTCGGCGGCCCCCTGTTCGGGCTGCTTAACGGCGATGACGACTTCACCGATTCGAAGTCGGACTCCGCCCGCGCCATCGCGAAGATCGAGCGGGCCTCGGGGCAGTCGGCCAGCCCCGAGGTCGTTGCCCTGCTCAGGACGAAGTCGCCCGCCGACACTCCCGCTGCGCGCGCGGAGATCGGCGATCTCGCCGGCGAGCTCGCCGCCATACCGGGCGTCAAGTCGGTTGCCTCGGCGGCCAACGGGGGGGCGGGATCAACCCAATTCATCTCCGACGACAGGAACAGCACCTACCTTGCCGCGAGCCTCAGTCCGAATGCCGATACCGATGCCGTGGTCGAAGCTCTCGACAAGCGATTCGGCGACCGCAAGGAAGTCACCCTCGGCGGACAGCTCGTGGCAGGCGAGCAACTGAACCAGCAGATCTCGAAGGACCTCGGCCGAGCCGAAACGTTCGCATTTCCGATCCTGATCCTGCTCTCATTCCTCTTCTTCCGCGGATTCCGGGCGGCGTTCATGCCGCTGGTCGTGGGAACCACCACGATCCTCGTGACGTTCCTCGCCATGCGCGGGATCAACACGATCGATGAACTGTCGATCTTCTCCCTGAATCTCGTCATCGGTCTTGGGCTGGGACTCGCGATTGACTACACCCTCTTCCTGCTGACCAGGTACCGGGAGGAACTCGAGCGCAGCGACCCGGGAGCGCAGGCCATCAAGGACACCATGCTGAGCGCCGGCCGCACCGTGGCCTACAGCGCCGCGACCGTCGCCCTCGCAATGCTGACACTCATCGTCTTCCCACTCAACTTCCTGCAGTCAATGGGTATCGGCGGGGCCGTGGTTGCCGTCGTGGCAGCGGCTGCGGCACTCACCATCACCCCAGCCTTCTTCGCCCTCTGGAACGTGAAGTTGAAGGCCCGCGCGAGCAAGGGGGCCCACGATCGCTGGTACCGGATTGCCAACCTGGTGATGAACCGGCCCGGGATGATCGCGATCGTCACGGCCGTCCTGATGATCGGCCTGACGCTCCCGTCGCTCTCGGCCGTCTGGACTCCGGTCGACATCAACAGCGTGCCGAAGGGACTCAGCAGCCGCACCGTCGGCGACGCCCTCGCGGCCGACTTCCCGGGGCAGGACAGCAGTCCGGTGCTGCTGGCCGCGGAGGGAGGCCCGGGTGAGCGTGAACAGGTCGGCAAGTTGGCCGGCCGGCTCGCCTCGACAGACGGGATCGCGACTGTTCAGCCACCCGAGTACCTCGGTTCATCAACCTGGCGGATCGAGGCGATTGCGGAGGGCAACGCTGTCGGAGCGGCTGCCCGCAACGCAGTCGAATCGATCCGCGAAGCGCCGGGCGCACTCCCCGTCCTCGTCGGTGGCGAAGCAGCCTCGTTCATAGACCAGCAGGAGAGCATCGGGCAACGAATGCCACTGGCGATCCTGCTCCTGTCAGGGCTGACCTTCGTCGTGCTTTGGCTGATGACCGGGTCGGTGATCCTACCCGTCAAGGCCCTGCTGATGAATGCCCTGACCGTCGGCTCAACGCTCGGCCTGCTCACCCTGATCTTCCAGGACGGCCGCCTGGAGGGACTGCTGGGATACACCTCCGACGGAGGTACCGAGCCGACCAACTTCCTGGTGACTGCGACACTCGTCTTCGCGCTCTCCACCGACTATGGGGTGTTCCTGCTCGGGCGGATCAAGGAGGCAATCGAGTCCGGCCTCGACAACCGTGAGGCGGTCGCCCAGGGGCTGGCCCGGACCGGCGCCGTGGTGACCGCCGCCGCGATCCTCCTCGCAGTGGCGATCGGTGCGTTCGTCACCTCGGAGGTCCTGTTCATCAAGCAGATCGGCGTTGGCGTGGCACTCGGGGTCCTTATCGACGCCCTCGTCGTGAGGACTTTCCTCGTGCCGTCGCTGATGGCGCTGCTCGGGTCTTGGAACAGGTGGTCCCCCGAACCGCTCCGAAGGCTCCACTCGAAGATCGGCCTCTCCGAGGGGCCTGCGGTCCACTCGGGCTGAGGCTCCCGCTTCGCCGGCAGAGCCACGGCTGCCGGCCCCTCGGCCCGTTTGGCCGCGTGGAGACCGGGCCGGGCCTTGGTGTTCAGCCGGTCACCGACTTCGCGTCCGAGACGAGGCACATCCCGCCGACCCGCCCGAGGGCCCGCGCCCTCAGGCCATACACTTGGCCAATGTCGACGACCGGGCGCGACTGTGACGTCGCCGTCATCGG
>JBAXRO010000114.1:0-3150 GCA_037131165.1 Actinomycetes bacterium
AGACTCCCCCCGCGCCAACGGCCCAAGTCGTGAACGGCTGCGGCCCCACTGCCGAGGGAGCGCGCGTGTTGACCGTCTCCCTGACCCACTCCCTCCCCCCGGCACGGTCTGCCAGCCATGAGCCCGCGGGAGCATTCCCGGGGGGCGGAGCATCAAGCAGTTCGGCGACTGCAAGCGCCCTTACGAGCTTCCAGTTGACCCAGCAATCCGGATCGCTGTAGCAGTCGTGACCGGGGCGCTGCTCGCCCGGCCCCCGGGCGAGCAGCCACGTCTCCACCCGCGCCATGGTCGGGGCCAGTGCCTCATTCGATGGGAAGGTTCGTGATGCGAATCGATAGGCATGAGCGATACCGAGGAAGGGGAAGGGTGACTCCTTCACCGCGTTGGCAACGGTGTAGTCGAGGGCTCCAGCGGCAGCCCTCAGCCGGGAACTCTGCGCCCGACCGGGCGCCAGCCGGCTGGCCGACGCAAGTAGAGCGAATCCGAGTCCGCTCTGATCACCGCTTTCCCGGCGAAGCCCTCGGCTGCCAAGGCGAAAGCCGCCGTCCGATTGCCGAAACGGCAACCAAGAACCCGTCACTGTCTCGGCCAGCTTCGTGATATCCCCTGAGCGGAAGTCGCTTGCACGGGAGGTCGGGGCACATGCGAGGGCGAGAGCGACAGCCGAACAGAGCACGACAGTCCGCTGCAAACCCCTCACCCGTTCAAGGTTACCGCCCTCCGATCACGCGCCAGCAGTTGAGTGCCGCACCTGAGAGCCCACAGTGCGTTGGCGATCGCGGCGACGTCTATGCCCTTCTGGAGCAGCGCTCCGGCCACCGGGGACAATCCCGGTGATCGATCAGGCGACCCGAGTGGTTCGCTCGGGGTGACCCACGCCTCCGCGACCGAGGGCCGCCGACAAGTACGAGCCGGGTCAGTCGCTGCGCGGACGAACAGTGGCGTGCCCCGTCAGGGCAACCCGCACCCGATCACCCGGATACCAACTCGACAGTCCGAGGTTTCGCGAAGTCACCCGCCCGCCGTCCTCCAGCTCCAGCAGCAGCAGCTGGTCGTGGCCGTAATAGCTGCGCTCGACCACGACGGCAGCGACCCCGGAATCCTCAACGATCGAGACCGACTCGGGCCTGACCATCACATCCACCCTGCCGGTGACCTCACCGGCGGAGGCGACGCGAACGCGGCCCAAGGCCATCTCCACCACTCCCCGATCGGCAACCAGCCCTTCGAAGACGTTCACCTCGCCCAGGAAGCGCGCGACCCAAGGATTGATCGGCTCCGAGTACACCTGTTCCGGCGTGCCCACCTGCTCGATCCTGCCCTCGTTCATCACCGCGACCGTGTCGGCGAGACTGAGAGCCTCCTCCTGGTCATGGGTGACGAGCAGGGCCGTGACCCCGGCAGCCCTGAGGATGTCGCGAATCTCACGACGCATGCGATCACGCAGGGCCGCATCGAGGTTCGAGAACGGTTCGTCCAGCAGCACCAAAGCGGGAGCGAGGGCCAATGCCCGGGCGATCGCGACCCTCTGCTGCTGGCCACCGGAGAGCTCATCGGGCCTGCGATCCCCCAGCCCCTCGAGGCCTACGAGACGGAGCAGCCTCGCGATCCGGTCGCCATCCGGCTTGCGGCCCATCGGGTATCCGACGTTCGCGGCAACGTCGAGATGGGGGAAGAGCGCGAAGTCCTGGAACACCATTCCGATTCGCCGCTTCTCCGGTTCGATGAACGTTGTCGGCGAGGCAACTTCTTCGCCCAGCACGGTGACTGTCCCGGCGTCGGGCCGCTCGAACCCGGCGAGCAGCCTGAGCAGCGTCGTCTTGCCACACCCGCTTGGCCCCAGCAGAGCACCTATCTGGCCGGCCCTGAGGCTGAAGTCGGCACCGTCGACCGCCTGCACGTCGCCGAACGATTTGCGCAGCCCGTCAAGGTTCACGACCTCGGGCGCTTCGCCACGCCCCGAACGCGGGCAGGAGGCGATCCGCTCCGCAATCTCAATCCGTTCCTGCTCGCCGATTATCACTCTGACCTTCCTAGCAGGAACCAGAGGGGTGGAGCGGAGACCGCAAGCAGGATCAGCGCCGGGATCGCGCCCTCCTCGAAGAAGGAGCGGGTGCTCTCGCGCCAGATCGTCGCGGGAAGCGTGTCGAATCCGATCGGCGAAAGGAGCAGCACGACCGGGAGCTCCTTGGCGGCCGCGAGGAAGACGAGCGCCGCCCCGGCGACCGTTCCGCGTCGGGCCAGCGGAGCAACGATGGTGGCGGCGACCGCCATCGGTGCTCGTCCCGAACTGCGGGCCGCCTCCTCGATCCGCGGCGAGATCTGCAGGAACGCGGCTCGCATGGCGGTGAAGGCGAGCGGCAGGAAGAGGACGACCATCGCGACCACGACCAGCACGAGCGACTGGTAGAGGTCCGGCACCGCGCGGATCCCGATGAAGACGAAGGCAAGCGCCACGACGATCCCCGGCAGCGAATACCCGACGGTGCCGCCGATCTCGACGACCCTCGCGAACCGCCCGGGATGACGAGCGCCGAGCCAGGCGATCGGGGCGGCAAGCACCGCGGCGGACAGGGCCGAGAGGGTTGCGACGAGGAGGGTGTTGGCGGAGGCAGACGCGATCGCCCCCCACTGCACGGTGCCCGCGAGGCTCGAGAGCGACCAGTATGCGAGGACAGCAACCGGAAGCACGAATGCGAGTGAAGCGACCGTCGCGCAGAACGCGACCGCGGGCCAGCGCCAAGCGCCGAGCGGAACGGCGGCCGCGCGGCGCTGGACTCCCGGACTCGAACGGTGGTAGGAGCGCCGGCTGCGCATGCCGGACTCGGCGATGAGCGCGACAGCCATCACGGCTACGAGTGCGAGCGAGAGCGCGGCAGCTCCGATCCTGTCGAAGCTCGCGCCATAGGCGAGGTAGATCTCACGGGTGAAGGAGTCGAACCGCAGGATCGAAACGGCACCGAAATCCGCGAGCGCGTAGAGCGCCGCGAGCATCGCTCCGGCGGCGGCTGCGGGCATGAGCTGCGGCAGCACCACAGTCCGAAGCACTGCGAGTCGACCGCGTCCCATCCCGCGCGCGGCCTCCTCGAGTTGGGGGTCGAGGCGGGCCAGCGCGGCCCGAACCGGCAGGAGGACGAGCGGGTAGTTGAG
>JBAXRO010000115.1:0-3133 GCA_037131165.1 Actinomycetes bacterium
CAGTCGATCGGCGCCACACCGCTCGTCGAGCTGAAGCGCCTCTCGCCCAAGCCGGGCGTGAGGATCTGGGCCAAGCTCGAGTCGCGCAACCCGACCGGTTCGATCAAGGATCGCGTCGCTCGCGCCCTGATCGAGGACGCGGAGGCAAAGGGCGCGATCAAGCCCGGGATGACGATCCTCGAGCCGACCAGCGGCAACACCGGGATCTCGCTGGCGATGATCTGCAAACGCAAGGGCTACCCGCTGAGGGTCGTGATGCCCGAGAGCGTCACTGCCGAACGGACCCAGCTGCTGAAGATGTACGGGGCGGAGATCATCTACTCCCCGGGTGACCTCGGCTCCAATGGGGCGGTCGAGATGGCGCTGGAGCTCGCCCAGTCCGATCCCACTCTCTACATGCCCTACCAGTACGGCAATCCTGCCAATCCGATGGCGCATTACAACGGCACAGCCCCTGAGATCCTCGACGAGCTCGATGACGTGGCTGCCTTCGTCGCCGGGCTCGGTACCGGCGGGACGCTGATGGGGGTCGGTCGCAGGCTCAAGGAGGAGCTGCCCGACGTCAAGATCGTCGCTGCGGAGCCGATGCAGGGCGAGCCCGTCCAAGGGCTTCGTTCGCTCGACGACGGGTTCATCCCGCCGATCATCGACATCTCGCTGCTCGACCGCAAGATCTTCGTAAGCAACCGTGACGCCGTGATCTGGACCCGCAAGCTGCTCGACGAAGAGGGCCTCTTCGCCGGCGTGTCGTCGGGAGCGATCGCAAGAGTCGCGGTCCGGATCGCCGACGAGCTCGACGAGGGCAACGTTGTCTTCATCGTCTGCGACGACGGTTGGCGCTACCTCTCCTCGGGCATCTACACTCGCCCAGTTGACGAGGTCGCCGAGCTCGAGTCGACTCTGTGGTGGTGACCGGCGCCGCGCCTGCCGGACTGCGCGCAGCGGCCACCGGCTAGGATCGAAGCGGAGAGAAAACTTGTTCACCCAGGTCGGCCCACTCGAAATCGTCCTCGTCGCGGCAATCGCGCTGCTTGTCCTCGGACCCAAGCGCCTGCCGGGTGCGGCCCGTTCTGTTGGCAAGGGAATCCGCGAGTTCCGCCAGTCGGTCAGCGAGGCTGTCCCGTCCCGCGAGGAGCTCGATGCCCTCGTGGATGCCACGGCCGACGAGCCCGCCAAGCGCAAGGATGCCTGAGGCGGGATCGGCCTTGGGGCAGCCGCTGCGGCGCATCCCGCGTGAGCTGACCGACGAGATCGTCGCCCACGCCCGGGCCGAGAAGCCGAACGAGTGTTGCGGCATGGTCGCCAGCCTCGACGGGGTGGCGGTCAAGGTCTTCCCTGCGGCCAACGCTGCCGCAAGTCCGCTTCGCTATGAGATCGACCCGGCCGAGCAGTACAGGATCGAGATGGAGATCGAGGACAGCGGCTGGGACCTCGGCGCGATCTACCACTCGCACACGCGCAGCGCCCCCGAGCCCTCCGAGACAGACCGCAACCTTGCGTTCCACCCCGACTCGGTCTATGTGATCGTCGGCCTCATGGACGACGCCGAGGCCGACCTGCGCGGCTGGTGGATCCGCGACCGGGGCGGGATCCCGGACCTCGCCGAGCTCGATTTCGAGTAGGCTCGCGCCATGTCTACGGAAGGCTTGGTTCGGGTCGCAGTCGCTCATCAGCAGCCCGAAGCGGAGATGCTCCAGGGCCGCCTCGAGGCGGAGGGTATTCCGGTGCTCGTGGTTCGCAGCGGCGGGTTCGACGTACCGAGCTTCCTTGCGGCGGGCCCGCGGGACATCATGGTCCCTGCAGACCGCGAGCAGGAAGCCCGCGAACTGCTGGGTACCGAAGACGGCAGCTGATCAGGCCGGCAGCTGATCAGGCCCGTAGTACGCCGCTCTTTGGGAGAGCCCGTGAGGTCTCAAACCAGGCACGTCGCTCTCCCGCGAGGGAGAGCTAACCAAGGCTGTTGCCTCCGAGCCTGACGGAACCGGGCGCTGCTCAGACCAGAGCGTGAGCCTGGGCGCCGGACTTGGCGATCAGGTCCGCGATCTGGTCGGCGGCGTGGTCGAACTCGCCGTCGGCAAGGACCGGCGTGCCCTCGAACGGGAGATCGCGGTTGACCGTGGCCCAGGAGCCCGGCTCGGCGTACTCTGCGCCGACTCTGACGGTTACGGGGCGCGGGATGCGATGGGTACGGATCAGCGCGAGGTGGAGGGGGTCGCGGCGGCGCCAGCCGAGGCGGCGCTCGGCGTAACCGGGTGCCCAGACGTGGAAGGGGGAGAGGTCACCGATGACTCGCCGGTCGTTGATCGTCCACTCCTGCACGACCTCGGCCCATGCGCGGACGCGGATGCGGTCGGGCTGGGGGAGGTGGCCTTCAGGGGAGATCTCGACCGGGGCGGGCTCGCCTTCGGCCCAGACGCCTTCCTCCATCGCGCGCTCGAGCTCGGGCTGGTGGCTCTCCCGGACAAGCTCCGAGCGGTGGAAGTCGAAGGTCGGGTAGAGGAAGAAGCGGTCGTGCTCGAGGTCGGTGCGGCCACTGGGGTCCTCGGCGTTCCCGTTGCGGACGACGAGCAGCTGCTCGCCTTCTGCGAGTGCTCTGACGGTTACGGACCAATCCTTGTAGGCGATAGGCATTAGGGGGGTTTTCCTGTGGTCGATTTGGTTTCTGATGGGGGAGTTCGTCCGGGGCGCGTGCTAGGCGGATCTGACGAGCGAGTCAATGAGTTTACGGATGGCCGTCGAAAAATCAAGTCTTTGCGGCACTTTTCGCTGTGACGAGGATCACACTGGGGCTCGATCACCCTCGGATGCGGCTTTTCCGAGCCCGTTGGGGAGCAATGAGATGGCGCCGCGTCGCTGTTCAGCGGGGGAGGCCCGGGCAAGGAAGGCGCGATGCGGCAGTCTCTTGCTGCCAGCCGGGAGCCAGGCCGAGAAAGCCGGCGGCTGCCAGCCGGGAGTGGGCTTGGCCCGGACCGGGGAGCCGACCTCGGGCCGACCGGTCTGGGCGATGGGTGGGGAGCATCGGGCGCGAGCCGGCGTGCTGCCGACCCGCGCCCGAGGGACTCCTCAGGCTGCCACTGCGACCGACAGTGCGTGCTCGGTGGCGGCGAGATGCTGGTGCGATGGGCAGTAGCCG
>JBAXRO010000116.1:0-3010 GCA_037131165.1 Actinomycetes bacterium
GTCAATGTCGGCGCTGTGAGTCCTTGCCAGACCAGCGATGGTCGGGCCCTCGACCTGCTCGGCGATCGTGCGAACGGCGTCGGCATCGCCTGGGCTGGTGATCGGGAACCCGGCCTCGATCACGTCGACGCCCAGGCGCGCAAGCTGCTGGCCGATCTCAAGCTTCTCAGCCACGTTGAGCGCAATTCCCGGCGATTGCTCACCGTCACGCAGAGTGGTGTCGAATATCAGTACCTGCTTTTCATCCCGCATCGTCATGCCTGCCTTTCCGTCCGTCTGTTGCCCTCTTCGCGCTGGTGTGCGGCTGTTCGCGGCCGCTTCGCATCTACTCCCCCGGGCGGGGGAGGATCAGAAGGAGACGAATCTGGAGTGCAGTTCGCGGCATTCGAATCAGAGTAGCACCGAGCCGCCGGAGCCTGAGTCGGCGAAAGCAGTCTGGACGATCAGGCGATTCCCTCCGCCGCGGCAAGCTCTTCACTGACCGTTTCGGGCCTGTTCTCCCGGAAGAACTCGCGATGGGCGATGTTGGCGTAGAGCATGCCGATCAGGCCGACGATCAGGGCACCGATGCCGATCACCAGCGGCACGCCGAGGCCGAAGATCGCCTCGTTCGTGTTCTCCGGGTTCGAGTACTCGATGAACGCCTTGATGAACACCACCGAGAGCGAGACCGCCCCGATCAACGGCAGGAGTCCGAGCCGCATGAAGTTGCCGGTCGAGCGGAAGATCCGCTTGCGGTAGAAGAGAATGCATGCGAACCCGGTGAACGCGTAGTAGAAGCAAACGAGGAAGCCGCAAGCCGTCAACGAGTCGGCCAGCACGTTCTCGGAACTGAGGTTCAGCCCGATGAACAGCAGGACGGAAGCAACTCCGAATACCCACGTGGCATGGCCCGGGGTCTGGTGCTTGTGGTGGATCTCACTGAAGAACGAGGGGATTGCCTTTTTGCGGCCCATCGAGAGCGCTGCCCGTGCGGCCGGGAGAATCGTCGTCTGGGTCGCCGCTGCCGATGAGGTCAGGACGGCGATGATCAGGAGCTTGTCGAAGCCGTCGCCGAGGACGTTGTTCCCCAGGCCGCCAGCGAATATGTCCACGGCGTTGTCGACGAGCGCCTGCTCGCCCGCATATGCCTGAGCCGCTGCAGTCACGACGATGTAGATGAGCAGGAGGAGAATGGTCGAGAGGACGGCAGCCTTACCCGGGGCGTTGCTCCCGTCGACCGTCTCCTCGTTGACGGAGACGGCCGAATCCCATCCCCAGTAGAGGAATACGCCCAGCAGGAGACCGTCGAGCATCGCCGCCGGGCTCTCGACCGCGAACGGGTTGAACCAGGAGGCCGCGATGTGGAGCGAGCCTTCCGGGGCAGAGCTTCCGTAGACCTTGATCAGCGCCACTACAGCGAAGGCAAGCAGGGTGACGATCTCAGCCGCGAGAAGCCCCTGCTGCGTGCGGGCCGAGAGCTCGATCCCGATGTAACAGATCACGGTCATCACGAGGATCCAGAAGACGCCGACCACCGTGATCCAGAAGGTGGTTGCGTCGATCCCGAGTACCGAGCCTTCCGGGGCGATGTCGAACAGCTGGAGCGAATAGGACCCGGCGATACTCGACTGTGTCGCCATCACGACGAGGCAGGCCACCAACAGGCCCCAACCGGAGAGCCAGCCAATCTGGGGTCCCATCGCCCTCGTTACCCAGGAGAAAGTCGTGCCGCAATCCGGGTCGGCCTTGTTGAGCCACTGGTAGGCGATCGCGATGCAGAACATGGGGACGAACGACACGAGCATCACCGCCGGCGCCTGAAGCCCGACGCCACCGATGGCGACGATGAACCCGACAGTCGTGGCGAGACTGAAACCAGGGGCGGTCGAGGCCACCCCGATCACGACGTTCGACACGAACGTGATCGCGTTGCTCTTCAGCTGCGGCTGCTGCGTGGCCGATGCCTGCGCCGTCGTCGACTCCACCGGGTCCTCCTCCCGTTCCCTGGCCCCGCTCCGGCCCGGCCAAGCCTGTCCGGATGGGATGCCTGCACGAGCCTACACCGAGGCTCGGCTTCCTCCAATCTATCGGCCGATCGAGTAGCCGAGGCGCTCAGGTAGTGAAGCCGCGGCGCGCGCCAGCGGACCTGCACCGCCGCCTTCCGATCCCGCCCGCTCGACCTTGTCGATCGCTTTCATGATCGCGGAGCCACCCAGCCAACGCAGGGGCTCCGGCGGGACCCTTAATGGGTCGGTGACGATGAGCGGAGCCAGGACTCCTGGGTCGCTCCCCGGGTCGACTGCCCGCTGGGCGAGCAGCAGCCCGCACGACCGCGACGGCCCGACCCCGTTGCCCGTGTAGCCGAAGGCTGCGTGCCAGCGTCCGGAGCCGACCGGCCTGACCGCCGGCATGTGGGTCGGCGATGCGTCTATCGGACCACCCCATGCGTGTTCGAGCGTGCGACCTTCGATCGCGGGAAAGAACCCCTGCAGGTCGGCCGCCACCTTCGAGACGAGCCCGAGGTCCATCGATTCGCTCCTCCCCGGCCTCACCCCCCGGCCGATCATCCCCCCTCCCCAGCCGAAGGCGATCCGTTCGTCAGACGTCGTCCTGAAGTAGTGGACGAGCGTCCGTCCGTCGATGATCGCCTCTCCTCCTCTCCAGCCGAGCGAGTCGAGGATGTCCGGGACGGGTTCGGTGATCACCATGTGGCTCGACGTCATCGTGGTCTCCCGCCTGAGACCGGGCCAGTCGGCTGTCGCAACTCCGCAGGCAAGCACTCCCGAACCCGCCCGGACACTCCCCTGGGCCGTAATGACCTCCACTCCGGAGCCGGTCGAGGCGATCGAATGCGCCGGCGTACACTCGTGGATGCGGACGCCGCGATCAAGCAGTGTTGAGCGCAGGCCGAGCGCGAGCTTGCCGGGGTGCAGCGTGGCAGTGCGACGGGCGAAGATTCCCTCGCCGAATAGCGGCGACGCGCATCGCCGTTGGACCTCCTCCGCAGTGAGTCGACTGAACTCGCCGG
>JBAXRO010000117.1:0-2629 GCA_037131165.1 Actinomycetes bacterium
CTTCACACGCGAGAGGTCGCAGGTTCGAAACCCGCCGCGCCCATCTTCAGGCCGCTACCGCTCCCGGGCCGGTTTCGACGGCGACATCTCGCGCTCCAGCTTCGCTTCCGCAGCTGCTGCAGGTGACATGTGCGTGGACTTCGCCGTCGCATCCGCGGTGGAGATACTTGACTGGCGCTCCGTCGGGAGCCATGTACTGATCTCCCCAGTCGCGAAGAGCGATCAGGACCGGGTAGAGATCGAGTCCCTTCTGGGTCAGGCGGTACTCGTAGCGCGTGCGTCCATCGACGTAGGGCTCGCGCGAGAGGATCCCGTGTTCGACGAGGCGGTCGAGTCGATCCGTGAGCCTGCTTCGGCTGACCCCCAGGGAACTGTGGAAGTCCTCGAATCGGCGAACGCCGGCGAACGCCTGCTTGACGACCAGAAGCGTCCACCTGTCGCCCAGGACAGTCAATGGCCGGGTGATGGAGCACGGCTGGTCCGCCAGTTCGTCGAAGCGCACCTGCTGATCGTAGCGGGCTGAGTTCCTTTTTGAGATTCTGGTAGAACAGGGCCTCACCGACCTACCAATCAAGGAGTTCCGATGCTCGGCCTGCAAGTAACGACTCTCAACGGCCCCGCCGCCGTCAGCCTTACCGACGTACCCGAGCCACCCGAAGGCTCGCTCGTGATCGACGTCAAGGCAGCTGGAGTTGGCTTCCCCGACCTGCTGATGACCAAGGGAGAGCACCAGATCCGCCAGGCCCTCCCCTTCACGCTTGGCTGGGAGGCGGCGGGAGTCGTCTCAAGCGCACCAGCCGGGAGCGACTTCGCGGTTGGCGACGAGGTCGTGACGCTCTCACTCGGCTCATTCGCAGAGAAGGTCGCCGCTGTGCCGGAAGCGACCTTCCGCAAGCCCGAGGCACTGAGCTGGGAGCAGGCCGGCGCATTCCCGATGAACTACCTCACCGCCCTCGCTGGCCTTCAGCGGCGCGGCCGCCTGCAACCCGGCGAGACCGTCCTCGTTCACGGGGCAGCTGGCGGAACTGGAACGGCCGCAATCCAGGTCTCAAGGGCACTCGGCGCTCGCGTCTTCGCCGTTGTCTCGACCGAAGCCAAGGAAGCCATCGCTCTGGGGGCCGGAGCAGACTCGGTCTTCAGAACGACTGGGGACTGGCGCGATGAGGTGATCGAGGCTTCCGGAGGCGGAGTCGACCTGATCTTCGATCCAGTCGGCGGCGACAGGTTCACCGACTCGCTTCGCTCCCTGCGCAGCGAAGGCCGCATCGTCGTGATCGGTTTCACCGAGGGCTCGATCCCCGAGGTGCGAGTGAACCGACTCCTTCTCAACAACACCGAGGTTTCAGGCTGCAGCTGGAGCGTCCTCGCGACAGCACCGGGCGGACTGCCCGCAGCCGCAAGACAGCTCGATGAGATGGCCTCGGCCGGGCAGATCACGCCGGTCGTGACCGCGACCTACCCACTCGCCGACGGAGCAAAGGCCCTGCAGGCAATCGATGACCGAGGCGTCACCGGCAAAGCAGTGCTGATCCCGTGACTCGCGAGGGCTCGTGCGTAACGGGTAGCAAACGAGACTCGAGAGCCCGCGCCTCTGTAGCAAGCGCGTAGCAAACACCCCGAATCGCCCGGCAACTCGGCAGTTCGAACCAGCCGCGCCCATCGTTGGACGGCGTGTCCGCCTGGTCGCCGGCATCGCGACCGCCGAGGCTGGCCAGGCACCCCGGCCCGCAGTGCTTGTTGCGTTGCCCTGCAGGCCGGGCCGAAGCCAGCTTTTCTCGGATTCCGTCAGCGAGCGTCGACGAAGACCAAGGTGCCAGAGTCTGTCAACTCGTTGATGCGCAGGTCGCGGTAAGGCGCGTAGTCGTCTGAGTCGTACCAAGCCTCTGCGACTTCCATGCTCGGAAAGCGAAGTACAGCGGACCAGTTTCCGCTGTAGTCGCCTTCCTTGATGTTGGGCGTCATCGAGCCGGCGATCATCTCGATACCCCACGCATCCAGGATTGGGAATACATGCTGCGCGTAGCGGTCCATGAACTCGTCTTGGTTCTTGATGTTGATCTGCACGAGCCCGTAGGCAGGCTTTGTCTCTTCGCTCACGTTTGGAAGCTCCTCGCTTGGTGTTTGTGACTTGCGAAACGCAATCTAGCGGGAATCAGACGCTGTTGACCATCTCGGAGTGGTACTGCTTGAGGTGATTCTGCGACCAGCGACCGAGCTCCTCGACCGCCGGCCTCAGCTCGAGGCCACTCGCAGTGAGCCGGTAGGCGTTGTTGCGGGCGGCCGCCTCCGGGTTCGTGCGCTCGATGATCCCGAGCGCTGTTAGAAGGCGAAGCCTGTCGGCAAGGATGTTGGTCGAGACGTGCTCAGGTGACTCGCGGAACTCTGAGTAGGTGCGGGTTCCATGAGAGATCAGGTCGCGCACGATCAGCAGAGACCACTTGTCTCCAAGCACGTCGAGGCAGGATGCGATTGAACACTTGGAGCGCCAATCCAATCCTTGAGTCTCGGTTACCTGCTCCATGCCAGCTCCTAGCGTGAGATCGACGCAGCCATCTCCTTGATTGACATTTCAATCGGAGTGGGCTGCCAACCAAGTATGTCGAATGTGGCTTGATTGTCATAAGCAGCC
>JBAXRO010000118.1:0-2347 GCA_037131165.1 Actinomycetes bacterium
GCCACAGCCGCTGCAGCCTGCCTGGCAGTCTGTTCGGGGTCGGCCCTCGAGCCATCCGGGCCGCTCTCGGAGACAACGTCCAGAACCACCCTCGCCCCTCCCGCGCGGCCACCCCGACGCTTCAGCTCGATCCGGGCAGCATCGACGATGTCGTCGGCAAGGGCCGAGCCGGGCCCTGCCTTGGGGACAGAGATCACAACCCGCGCCGTGCGCTCGGAACCCGCAAGCTTGCGCTCCCCCCCACAGCCCGTCGCGACGACGGCTGCGAGGGCACCGATCAGCGTAATCCGCGGCAGCATCCCGATCGAGTCTAGGCCCGGCCCGCCGGGTCCGTAGGCTACGCTGCGGCGGTGCGCTTGAGACCGCTCCTGATCCTTCCCGCAGCCCTTGTCGTCGCAGGCTGCGGATCGCAGCCCGGGCCGACGCCCGGCGGGGAGCCGACTGCCGCCCAGAAGACTGCGAGGATCGAGCTCGTCAAGGCGAACCCCGACCTCAACGAGCTCGAGCTTGCTCACCTCTGCCCCGCGATGTACCCGGCCGAGCTGTTCAAGGGAACCGAGGCCCAACAGAAGAAGGCGCGGGACAAGTACCAGATGGGCCGCCTCAAGGCTGAGGCCACCTTCACCGCCGCTGACCTCAAGCAGGCAGCCGCTGCAGGATGCGGCAAACCGGTTCCGATCGCCAAGCCGGCCACCAAGCCCGCACCTGCTCCGGACTCCAAGACCGCACCGAAGTAGTCAGGCAGCGGGGTCCGGTCAGTCCCGGTCGGGATTCGAGCCGGGAAGCGAGCTTACGACGATCTTCACCGTGACTGCGGTGAGGATCACGACGAGGAACACCATGAAGGCGTCGAAGCCCTTGACGCCGAGCGCCCAGAGGACGATCCAGATCGACATGGCTGCTGTGAACGCTGCTACGAGTGGCATCGCGGCGAATCCTAGCGCAGCGCCTCGGCGAACCCCGACACGAGCTTCCCGACAGCGTCCGCCGGGTCGGCTGCCTCGCCGGCTTCCCTGACGAGCCGGCTGCCGATGATCACCCCGTCGGCCCCGTCGGCCGCCGTGGCCGCCGCCTGCTCCGGGGTCGAGATCCCGAACCCGACTGCGATCGGCACATCGGTCGAGCGACCGGCGCGCTCGATGACGGCTGCGACTCCTTCGGCGATCGAGGAGCGCTCGCCGGTCGTGCCGGTGACCGACACGGTGTAGAGGAACCCCCGCGCCCTCGCACCGATGTCGGCCAGGCGCGAATCGGGCGTCGTAGGAGCTACGAGCGGCACGAGGGCGAGGCCCTGGGCGTCGAGAGCCGCAAGCGCCTCGGGAGCCTCCTCCATCGGCAGATCGGGGCAGATCACGCCGCATCCGCCGGCTTCGACGAGTCCGGCAGCGAACCTCTCCCAGCCACGGTTGTGGATCAGGTTGGCGTAACACATGAGCACCACCGGGATTCTCGGACTCAGCTCCGCCGCCACGGCGAGGACCGAGTCGAGCGTTGCCCCACCCTTCAATGCTTCAGTCGCTGCAGCGTGGATCACTGGGCCGTCGGCGAGCGGATCGCTGTAGGGAACTCCCAGCTCGAGCAGATCGGCGCCCGCATCGGCGCAGGAGAGACCGATCGCAACCGAGGTTTCCGCATCGGGGTAACAGCCCATCAGGTAGGGCATCAGCGCGGCCCTTCCCTGCCGAGACGCGAACGCTTCAGCGATCCGTTCGACCCCGGTCAAGCGGAGTCACCCCGGGCAATCACCTCGGCGAGGTCCTTGTCCCCGCGGCCCGACAGGATCAGGAGGTCACACTCCCCCGGGTTTTGCATCAACCAAGCAAAGGCGTGGGCAGTCTCCAGCGCCGGGATGATCCCCTCGAGCTCCGCCACTCGACGGAAGGCCGCAAGGGCGTCCGAATCGGTCACTGCGACATAGGTTGCCCTGCCGCTCTCCCTCAGCCAAGCGTGCTGGGGCCCCGAGCCGGGGTAGTCGAGCCCGGCGCTGACGCTGTGAGCCTCGGCGATCTGCCCCTCGTCGTCCTGCATCACAGCGGAGAGCGAGCCGTGCAGGATTCCGGGGCGTCCACCGGCCGTGAGCGGAGCTCCATGGCGGCCGCTGTCGAGGCCTTCGCCTGCCGCCTCGACACCGATCAGCTCGACTCCCTCGTCCTCGAGGAACGCGGCGAACCCGCCGATCGCGTTGCTCCCGCCACCGACGCAGGCGATGACCCTGTTGGGCAGGTGGCCGGTGCGCTCGATCACCTGTTGCCTTGCCTCGTCGGAGATCACCCTCTGGAGATCCCTGACGATCGCCGGGAACGGAGCCGGGCCGACTGCCGACCCGATGATGTAGTGGCTGTCGCCG
>JBAXRO010000119.1:0-2346 GCA_037131165.1 Actinomycetes bacterium
TGCTCCGGAGGAAGATCGCGTACGCCGCGCAGCAGGTTGGGCAGTTCGGCCTTGCGACCGAGCCACTTGACTCGCTGCTGCTCGAGGTCGGCGACACCAGTCGCTGAGCGCACGGCTGCCGTCGCTTCATCCCCTATCTGGCGGATCCTCTCGATCATCGGTCGCTGATCCTATTGACGGCATGCAGGGCTATGGCACAAGCCGCAGCGGCGTTGAGCGATTCGGCTCCGTCGGCGATCGGGATCGTCCACCTCAAGTCACTCCCACCGGCAACCGATTGGGGCAGGCCGTCGCGCTCCGATCCGACAACCACGACCGGGTCGGCAAGCCGGTCGGGGAGCTCGGGGTCGCCACCATGCGCAACGAGTGCAATCTTCGTGCCGGGCAGGGCGAGCGGGTCCTCGACCTCGGCGACCGGCAGGGCGAAGATCGACCCCATGCTCGCGCGAACCGCCTTGGGACCGAAGGGATCGGCAGTGCCCGGACCGATCCCGACACCGACCGCGCCGAGCGCATGGGCAGAGCGGACGCAGGTCCCGACATTCCCCGGATCGGAGAGTCCGTGCAGGTGGATCCTCATTCCCGCGGACGGCAGCTCGGAGAAGCTCCTGTGGAAGACACCGATCGCTCGGGTACCGGAGCCAAGCGACGAGACCGAGGCCAGAAGCTCCGGATCGACCTCCTCACCGGGCAGGCCGCTGCCGGCGGCCACGAGCCTGCGGACGGGGTGCCAACCGTTGGATTCGGCAGCGGCAAGCAGATCCTCACCCTCGGCTGCGAACAGGCCGCTGCGGGACCGTGCGGGCGCTGCCCGCAGTCGGCGGATTTCCCTGAGGGCTGGGTTGTCTGGGCTGGTTATCAAGAGGTTGTCTGTCCTTGGAACGAAAAAGGACGCCCTCCCTTGCGAGAGAGGCGCCCTGGCTTGCGTCCCGGCGGCGATGCTCAGTGTGAGCGTCAGCCGTCGAGCGCCTCCTGGGCGCGCTCCGCAAATCGGCGGAATGCCTGAGGGTCATTGACTGCGAGATCGGCGAGCATCTTGCGATCGACTTCGATCCCGGCCAGAGAGAGACCGTGGATGAACTTGCCGTACGAGAGGCCGTGCTCCCTCGATGCGGCGTTGATCCGCACGATCCAAAGCCTGCGGAAGTCGCGCTTGCGGTTTCGGCGATCGCGGTAGCGGTACTGGTCGGCCTTGGTCAGGGCCTCCTTCGCAGTCCGGTAATGGCGGCTCGCGTCACCGCGCATGCCCTTCGTCTGTTCGAGGACCGCGCGCCGCTTCTTGCGGGCGTGAACCGACCGCTTGACGCGGCTCACTTGCCGGCCTTCCCGATCAGGCGCTTGATCCGGGGGGCGTCATCCTCGGAGATGGCGACGGGGCGGCCCAAGTGGCGCTTGCGCTTTGCCGACTTCTTCTCGAGGATGTGGCTCGTGTTGGCATGGCGACCGCGAACCTTGCCGGTCCCCGTCACCTTGAAGCGCTTCTTCGCTCCCGAATGAGTCTTCATCTTGGGCATAACGATCCGGGAGTATGACAGGAACGGCCTGAAGACCGCCCGCTGGGAAGGACTGCTCAGTCTTCCTGCGGTGAATCGGCAGGAGCCGGATCGACTGCTGCCGGCTCGGCAACGGGCTCCGGAGCACTGCCGTCCGAAGTCACCTCCGCCTCGGCAACGACCTCCTCGGGCGCTGCCGCATCCGTGCGAGCCTTGCCGTTCGGGCTCGCCGAGGCGGCCTTGGCGAGGTCGGAGAGCAGGGCCTTCGATGGGGCAAGCATCATCGTCATGTTGCGGCCGTCCTGCAGCGGATGCTGTTCGACGACAGCGAGCTCGACCAGGTCCTCGGCGATCCGTTCCAGCAACTGGCGCCCGCGTTCCGGGTGGGCCATCTCGCGGCCGCGGAACATGATCGTGATCTTGACCTTGTCCTTGTGCTTGAGGAAGCGGGTTACGTGGCCGACCTTGGTGTCGTAGTCGTGCTGGGCGATCTTCGGGCGGAACTTGATCTCGCGGACGACGATCGTCTGTTGGTGCTTACGCGCGGCCTTTTGCTTCTGCGCCTGCTCGTAGCGGTACTTCGAGTAATCGAGCACCCGACAGACCGGGGGCTTCGAGTCGGCCGATACCTCGACCAGGTCGAGATCGCGGTCCTGGGCGTAGGCGAGCGCCTTGTCGATCGAGAGGACCCCGACCTGTTCACCGTCCGGACCGATCAGCCGGACCTCGGGAACCCGGATCCGCTCGTTGATCCTTGTCTGGTCCCTCTCCGGCATCCGCCGGTCGAAGCGCTTCGGAACTGCCACTAGGACGCGCGCAAGGGGTAGGTCACGCTGAGGCGGGGTGTCCGAGA
>JBAXRO010000120.1:0-2257 GCA_037131165.1 Actinomycetes bacterium
GCCAAGGGCGACACAGGGGCAGCCGGTCGTGACGGAGCCGATGGCGCAACGGGACCCACCGGCGCTACTGGCCCAGCAGGTCCCGCCGGTGCGACCGGTGCGACCGGTGCGACCGGTCCCGCCGGTCCCCCGAGCCTCTCGGACAGCCCGAAGGTGGTCAAGGGGTACTCGGTCAGCCGGGGAGCGAACCTGGCCAACGCGGACCTGTCCGACTCGGATCTCTCGAACATGAATCTCACGGGGGTCAACCTCAGCGGAGCGAACCTCCGCGGGGCAGACCTCTCGGGCTCGATACTCAACGGAGCCAACCTCACCAACGCCAACCTCACTTCGGCGGAGATGACGGCGATCACCATGATCGGCGGCAGGGGCTTCTCGGCGAGCCTGAACGGCGCGAACCTCAACGGGACGAGGCTGTTCAACGCACGGCTCAGCGGAGTGGTGGCCGAGAATGCCAACTTCTCCGGGGCTTTGTTGACGGGAGCGAGCGTCGTCGACTCGTGGTTGGCGGGTTCAAACCTGTCCAACGCGCGCATCGAAGGGGCGAACTTCGCGAGGACCCTGATCCTCTACAAGTTCTCCGACTTCAGCTCGGTCGCGCTGAACCCGAGTTCGACGCCGATCGTCGGTACCCCGCTTAACCTTCCCGAGGGAACCGTGATCTGCGCGTTCAAGCTCAAGCAAGGCTCATCCTGCTGAGCTGATCTGGCGTCGGTCCGGCCTCGGGCCGGGCCGACGCCGGGCACTCGCTGAGGTCTCCCCACGCCGTGGTGTAATCCGCGGCGTGAGCGGGAGAAACCTCGAAGGGTTGCGCCCGTGACCGTGACCGACGGCCACTCCTCCGCAGGCCGGGCAGCCGAGGCCAGGCGCGAGCTGCCGTTCCTGCTCGCCTACGGGCTGCTGTTCGCCGGCCTCTCGATCGGCACCCTCGACTCGACGGCAATCACCACCCAAGCCGGCGGCCGCTCCAGTGGTGCGATCTGGACGAGCATCTACCTCGCAACCATGGGGATCTCGATCGCCGCGATGGTCCCCGCAGTGCCGAGCATTGCCGAGCGACTCGGCGCGCGTCGCGCATTCGCCGCCTCAGCGGCGTTTTCCTCAATCCTTTGGATCGTCGTCGCCGGCCTGATCCTCGGCGGGGTCAGGCCGATGCCCGTCCTGCTCGTCGCAGCTGTCCTGGCAGGAGTGTCATTGGCCGTCTTCTCGGTTCTCAACCCCCTTTTCGCGAGGGCGTACTTCGACGGCGAGGGGATGGCCGGGGCGGTCGCCCGGCTGTCGCTGGCGAGCGGGATCGCATGGGCGATCGGCGCGGCAGCCGGCGGCTTCCTGCTGAACGTCGTGGCCCCCGGCTGGGGCATCCTGATCAGGGCGGTGCTCGGCGTGCCGTTCGCGATCTACGTGATCTCGAAGCCGCCCGCGGCGGAGCCCCTGATGCCCGAGTCGCGCGAGCCCGTTTGGAGCGGCATGCGCGACCGCCTGCGTGACAACCGCGACCTGCGCCGGGCAACGCTGCTCGGCTGCGGCGTGACGGCGTTCGCAGCGCCGATGGCGTCGCTGATCGTCCCGATCGTCGATGCCCTGCGTCAATCGCCGCTGCTACCCGGAGCCGGGATCCTCAGCGCGGCAATGGCGGTGGGGGAGATGTTCGCTCCGGTCGTCGTCTCGAAGCTCGAGCGCAGGCGAACGGACCTGCGGGCCGCCGCCGTCGCGGCGATCGTCTGCGGTGGCGCGCTCGTCCTCTACGCGATCGGCTCGTACGCGCTGAGCCGTCGGCCCGAACTTGCGATGTGGGTGGTGATCGGCTTGGCCTACGGCGCATTCCGGTTCGCCAGCAAGGCGCTGAACGTCGGTGCCGCGACCGCATCCGACACGGAGGGGAACTCGGTCGAGAGCGTCGCCACCCTGCTGTTCGTGACCGGCTTGTCCGCTCCCATCGGGCTGCTCGCCTGGGGCTTCCTGATCAACCGGGCGTCGGTCGAGGTGGCGGTGTTCACTGGCGCTGCCGGCACGGCCGCTGTTGCCCTGCTGTCACTGCGGCGAGCCAACCAACCCGCCTGACCCGCCTGACCCGCCTGACCCGCCGGAGTCCGTTGGAGGACCGCCCCGACGCTCCGTGCTAGCAGTCTGCGGTTGTGCCCGGGCCGATCGCTGACGTGGGGTCAGCGATCGAGCGGCAGGCCGCGTTTCCGCGTGACGACTACTGCGCGGGCGAACTCGTCCGGCTCGATCGCGTCCTTGAAGTAGTGGCCGAACG
>JBAXRO010000121.1:0-2243 GCA_037131165.1 Actinomycetes bacterium
GTTGGATCAACTGGATGTTGGTACCGAAGAAGGTCGGCCCAGATCGACCCCGCGGCCGGCTACTTCTCCACCTTTGCCCGCGCCTGGCAGCTCGCGCTCGGCGCGTTCATCGCCCTGACGCCGGCGATCGCAGTTCGGATGAAGGGCAAGGTCGCCTCTGTCAGCGGACTGCTCGGCTTGGGGCTCTTGGCTTTGGCGCTGGTCGTCTGCGGTGCTGAGCAGGGCTACCCCGGCTGGATCGCACTCGTTCCCACGGGCGGAGCCGCGCTGCTGATCTGCGCCGGGCTTTCGGAGACCGGGAGGAATCCGGCCGGGCGACTGCTCTCGCTGCGGCTGCCTCGCGCGATCGGTCGGATCAGCTACTCGCTCTACCTCTGGCATTGGCCGCTGATCATCTTCGCCGGTGTGCTCTATGGGAAGGCGTCGACGACTGCCGGTGCGCGCGTCGGCTTGCTCGCGCTCTCCTTCGTGGTCGCTACGGTCAGCTACTTCGCGATCGAGCGTCCGTTCATCCGTTTGGCCCATCGACCCAAGGAATCGGTCGGGGAGCTTCCTCCTGTTGAAGAGGCTGAAGTAGGGACTGCCCGACGGGATCCTGCCGACGAGGACGGCCCGGCTTCCGGGGACGGCGATGGGGAGCTGTCGGACGCGAAGAGGCTCGAGGTCGAGCGTCGGCGCCGCATCCCGAAGCTCCCAGTGGCCGGAATGGTCGCGATCACTGCCTTCAGCGTGAAGACGATCGCTGCTCTCGCCCGGCCGCTGCCCTACGCCGACGGCATCCTGCCGCCTCCCGGCCCGGAGATGAGCAAGGCACGCTGGGAACGCGAGCTCGACGCTGCCGTCAAGCAGAAGACGGTCACCAAACGCGAGGCGCTGATCGCCGAGGCGATGGTGACCCGCCAATTGAGGGGGAACATCGGCGGCCGCGGACCTACGGCGAGGTCGGCGAATCGCGGAGGGGGGCGCTGCCCGAACCGGATGACGATCCTCAACCTCGAACAGGCCCGGAGGTGTTCGCGGTACGGGCTGGGCTACGGCAACTTCTCTTGGCCCAAGGGGGTCAAGCCGCTCGTCGCTCTGGTCGGGAACTCCTTCGCGGGGCAGTGGTTCTACCAGCTCCAGAGGCTCCTGCCCAAGGATGTCAAGCTGATCCCGATGAGCATCACGGGCTGTCGTCCGTGGGAGACGGGAGCCACCGGCCGCCTCGATTCCCACGGCAACTCTTGTGACGAGCATCGCAACTTCGTGATCCGGGCGTTGAGGACCGAGAAGCCGGGCCTCACGGTCGTCTCGTTCCAGCGGATGCACCCGCACCAGCGACAGGCCGCAGCGACCGGGCCGTTCGTCAGCAGGATCGGCCGCTGGAGCCAAGGCGTGCTGTTCCTCGGTCCCTCCCCGATCCTGATCCCGCTCGGTATGTGCCTTGCTACAAGCCGCCAGCTCTCGGCCTGCAACCGCAGGATCAAGCCGACGGACTGGCAACTGGACAGGCAGGACCGGCGCATGGTCGAGTCTGCGGGAGGCGAGTATCTCTCCGTTCAACGACTTGTCTGTACTTACTCCATCTGCCCGGCGTTCGTCGCCGGTAAGCCGACACGGAGCGACGGCATCCATCTCTCGCGCTGGTCAACCCGCGGCATCTCGGGGTTCGTCTCCGATGCACTGCGCACGTCGGCACGACGCGCAGCAGCTCGGTCCGGGAGAGCATCGAGCGCGACCGGCTGAATCCTGCCGCGGGGTCGGCCCGGCCATCGCGCCGACTCGCTCGAGCGGTGCTAGCCTTCCGATCTCCCAGGGCGATTAGCTCAGCTGGGAGAGCGCCGCCTCGACAAGGCGGAGGTCACTGGTTCGAGCCCAGTATCGCCCACTCGACGCCTCGGCACCAGCCTTCCTGTTCAGGCCTCCCTCAGTGAGTTGGAGCGGCGGTTCCTCAAGGGGGCGACCTGCGCTGCGTGCGACCGCAAGCCTCGATCCGGCGCCTCAGGCCGGAATCTGGAGTCCGGCTATCAATTTCCCAACCGGTCCGTGTTCATCTCCCGTATGACTGGTGGAAATCCCCGAAAGGAACCTCAAGATGAACCGAAAGCCCATCACAACTGCAGCCGTCGCCGTAATCGCGTCGCTCGGGATCGTCGCCTGCGGAGGGAGCGACAGCTCGAGCACCACAACAAGCACCACCACGGGCATGTCACAGAGCTCGGGCGAGACGATCGCGGCGGTCGCCTCCGGCAACGCTGATCTCA
>JBAXRO010000122.1:0-2105 GCA_037131165.1 Actinomycetes bacterium
GGTGGACGAGCGCAACAAGAAGCAGTTCAACATCGTCCGCAAGCAACTCAACCGCCCCGATGTGAATCGTGTCGTCAACGCCTGTGACGCCGGGCGTGAGGGCGAGTTGATCTTCGCCCTCTGTTTCGAGCAGGCAAAGTGTGATCTGCCGGTCGATCGTCTCTGGCTCGCCTCGATGACCAAGCAGGCAATCTCGGATGCGTTCGGTCACCTGCGGCCCGGCACCGACCTCGAGCCGCTCGAGTCCGCTGCCCGCTCGCGTCAGGAGGCCGACTGGATCGTCGGCATGAACGCGACCCGCGCCGCGACCATCCGCCTGCGCACTTCATTCGACGGAGCGGTGTCGCTCGGCCGGGTCCAGACCCCGACCCTTGCGATCCTCGCCAGGCGCGAGGAGGAGATCGCCGCCCACGTGCCCGTTCCCTACTGGCAGGTGAGCGCCCGGTTCTCGACCGCAGCGGGCGAGGTTTACAGCGGAGTGCTGCACGGCGAACATGGCGATCGGCTGCCCGAGGAGCACTTGGCTGACGAGGCGGTCGCCGCCTGCTCCGACGGCACCGGCACGATCGTCAGGGTCGAGACCCGCGAGCGACGCGACAAGGCGCCGCTGCTGTTCGACCTCACTTCGCTCCAGCGCGAGGCGAGCAGTCGCTACGGCTTCACGGCGAGGCGCACCCTCTCTGCCGCCCAGAAGCTCTACGAGCAGCACAAGGCGCTCTCGTACCCGAGGACCAACTCGCGCTACCTGACCGGCGACATGATCCCCGAGATCAAGCCGATCGCCTCGGTGGTCGGCCGGACTGCGGCGGAGTACACCAAGGCCGCAGACTTCGTCGTCGGTCTCGACAGCCTCCCGCTCGGCAAGGTCGTCAACGACGAGAAGGTCGGCGACCACCACGCGATCATCCCAACCAACACCGAGTCCCATCCGATCGCCAAGTTCAGCGAGGACGAGCGCAAGATCTACGACATGGTCGCCCGCAGGTTCCTGGCCGTCTTCCACCCCGAGTCGGTCGCCGAGAACACGACGCTCGAGACCGAGGTGGCAGGCAACCGTTTCCGCACCCGCGGCAGGGTCCTGACCGTCCCGGGCTGGCGCGGCATCGACGGCGACAGCCGATCCGACGAACTGCTCCCGAAGCTCGAGGAGGGTGAGTCGGTCGCGGTGATGGACGTCGAGGGCGAGCGCAAGGAAACCAAGCCGCCGCAGCGCTACTCCGACGGCAAGCTGCTCGAAGCTATGGAGACAGCCGGCAAGGAGGTCGAGGACGAAGAGGCTCGCGAGGCGATGAAGGAGTCCGGGATCGGAACGCCCGCGACCCGTGCGGGGATCATCGAGACCCTGATTGCCCGCGGCTACATCGAACGCGACGGCCGTGCCCTGGTCTGCACCGAGAAGGGCGTGAACGTGATCCGGCTGCTCGGCGACCACCCGCTGACCTCACCCGCCCTTACCGGCTCGTGGGAGGCCCGGCTCGAGAAGATCGCCAAGGGCGAGGAGCGGCGCGAGGCCTTCATGGGCGATATCGCAGCCTTCGCCAAGGAGACGGTCACGATGCTCGACGAGCGACTCGACGGCGTCCGGATCCCGAGGGCGAACCTCGGCCCGTGCCCCGTCTGTGGCCACGACATCATGGAGAACCGCAAGGGCTACTCCTGCTGGGCCAAGGACGACCCGGGTTGCGGGTTCGTCATCTGGAAGGCAAAGGCGGGCAAGACCCTCACCGCACAGATCGTCCGCGAGCTGATCCGCACCGGACGCTCCGAGAAGCAGGTGACCGGCTTCAAGAGCCGCGCCGGCAAGAGCTTCCGCGCCAAGCTCGCGATGTACCAGAACGAAGAGGGTCGCTGGCGGGTCGAGTTCGACGAGCCGTGGGCCAAGGAGGGGGCCAAGCCGCCTGAGCCCGAGGACGCCGAGTCGGGCACGGCTTCCCCCGCTGCGGTCGCTCCCGCACCCGAGAAGGCACCGGTGAAGAAGAAGGCGCCGGCCAAGAAGAAGGCCACGGCGAAGAAGAAGGCCCCCGCCAAGCGCAAGGCGCCGGCCTCCGAGCCGGCCGCCGAAGACCCGGGTCCCTGACGGCGCGTCCGATCTCGGGCGTCAGATA
>JBAXRO010000123.1:0-2073 GCA_037131165.1 Actinomycetes bacterium
GAGCAGTCCGGGTGCGATTCGGGCCTCGGGTTCGTGATCCAACAAGCACTCCCCCAGCTGCTGACCGCCAGGGCCTACGCCGCCGTATTCGTGCTCGCCGGCCTTGCTCTCGCCTGCTTCGCCGCCATCGGAGCGTTGCAGTCGAGGCTGATTCCATGGGCGCGCCTGCGAGAATCGCACCAGTGAGGCTCCAGCGCTCCCTGTCAGCAGCCGCCGCCTGCGTCTCCGTCACGGCCCTTGCCGCCTGCGGTGAGCGGACGGAACCGACCGCCCCGGCGCCCAGCGAGCAGGTGAACGTGGCGCTCGCAGGCCGTCCGGACCAGAGCGACCTCTGTCTCTTCCAGGCGAAGGAGACCGGGGCGTTCAGCGAGGCCGGCCTCGACGTCAACATCACGGTCCCCAGATCGGCTGCCGCGCCGTTCGAGATGCTCGGCAACGAGCGCGCCGACCTGATCGTCGCGAGTCCGAAGGAGCTCCTGATCCGCCGTGACGGCGGCGCTCCCTACATCTCGGTCGCACGCCTGACACTCACCCCGATCAACCAGCCGGAGGCCAAGCCCGTGGCACCCCAGCGGGGCCGCAAGGGAGCCAAGCGACGGGCACCTGCCCCGGTCGGCCCGGAGGTCGTGGTCGCCACGAGAACGACGATCTCGGGGCGCGGGGCGATCGTCCGGCGGTTCGTGCAGGCGGTCGGCCGGTCGTGCGCCGGTGACCCGGCGAGCCTCAAGCCGGGAGCCAAGGCTCTCGGCGATTCCCGCCGCACGCACGCCTCCGTGCCTGCCGCCAACCCACTGGGCGGCCCGCCGATGACTACACCCGTCAGGTCGCGACCGTGGGGCTGGCAGCCGCCCGAGCAGTGGGCGGCACTGCTTGACCGCTTGAGGAGGTCAGGGGAGGTCAAGGTTCCGACGCCTTCGGACACCTCCTACACGAACGAGTTCCTCGCCGGCGAGGGTGCCTGAACGTCGGAGCAGGCTCCTGCGACGGCCGATCCCTGTCGGGATCGGTCGAGCGGTCAACCGGAAGAGATGGTGATGGTCTCGAGAGCCGCAGTGCCGTCCGACCAGCTGTTGGACGGCGTCACGGCCACCGACCAGCGACCGGACGACAGATTGACGCTGCAAGTCGTCTTCGCCGGCGCGGCGATGTAGGCGCACCTCCCCTCGACCCGCTTGCTGCCGGACTTGGCGACGAGCGAGTATCCGGTCGCCAAGCCACTCGCGGTGAGGCCGGCAGTGACGGTGCGGGTCGCCTTGTTGGTCGACCACGCGACGGTCGGAGCAGGAGGCGACGTCCACGGTGTCGAACAGCGCGACGGCTGGGTCCCCCGCAGCGGGCACCTCTGAAGCAGCCCGTCGCGGAGCTTGAAGTAACCCGGCTTGGGCTGGAAGTTCTCGTCGAACAGCAGCGGCCTGAAGGTCCTCCAGTCGCCACCCGCCGCGAACCAAGTCTCCGGGTCGGTCAGCCCCCAGACCGTGATGCCGGAGCACGCAGGGGCTGCCGCGCAGGACCGTCCGATCCTCCCGAACAGCTTCGCCTGGATGTCGAGCGCACTGGAATCCGAGATCAGCTGGCGGCGAATCTTCCAGATCGACGACTTGATCGGACCGATCGGGAGGTCCACCTCGGTGAACTCGACCTTGACCCCCAGCTTCCCCAGGCGGTTGATGTAGTCGACCAACCCCGCCATCGTGGGAGCGTCATTCGTGAGTTCGCTCGCGGTCCCCGGGAATTCCGGTTCCACCACTCCGAGCATCCCGTGCAGCTCCAGCCCGATGCCATCGAGTGGAACGCCCTCGTCCTTGAGCCGCTTCACCAAGGCGAGCAGGGCATCCGCCTTTGGATCCCCGACCTTGGGGTTCCAGAGGAGCTCATTGATGAACAGCTTCGCGTTCGGATCGGCCGCCCGGGCCGCCCGTAGGGCTTCGTCGATGTAGCGCTCTCCCAAGGTGGTGTAGAAGAAGTTCTTCGAGGTGAAGGGGCAGGAATCGTTGACGTCCCAGCCATTGCCCCAAGGGCAGACCCTGACGAGTCCCGGGTCCATCGCAGGGGAGATCTCACCGAGCGGCTCAT
>JBAXRO010000124.1:0-2002 GCA_037131165.1 Actinomycetes bacterium
ATCCAGGCAATCATCGGCGCGGTCCTCTCGTTGGGAGCCATGGTCGCCATCGCGGCATCGGGGCACCTCTTCGACCTCGTCGTCCTCTACCTCCTTCCTGCTCGGCTCACGATCCTCTTCCTCGGCTGGGCGTTCGATTACCTCCCGCACCATGGGCTCGACTCGACACCGAAGGAAAACCGCTTCCGTGCGACTCGCAACCGGATCGGTGGCGAGAGGGTGCTCAAGTGGGCGCTGCTCTACCAGAACTACCACTTGGTTCACCATCTCCACCCGGTCGTTCCCTTCTACCGCTACATCGCCGTCTGGCGTCGCAACGAGGACCAGTACCTCGATCGGGATCCGGCCTTGAGCACTGTCGGTGGCAGGCCGCTGACGGCCGACGAGTATCGCCGCTTGCGCGAACTCGAACACCACCACTGAACTTCCAGCCCGGGCTCTCCGCGCCGGGTTGGCTGCGAACCAATAGCCTCGGCCCCGTGCCAGGGTTGAAGATCACCGCCACCGACACGGCGAGCAGGGCCCGTGCCGGGGTGCTCGAGCTGATGCACGGCACCGTCTCGACCCCGGCCTTCGTGCCGCTCGCGACGAAGGGGAGCGTCAAGTTCCTCAGTCCGGCGGACGTCTCCTCGCTCGGCTACGAAATGGTCCTCGGCAACACCTTCCACCTGATGCTCGCCCCCGGGGCCGAGCGGATCAAGCGATTTGGTGGGCTCGGCGAGTTCATGCGCTGGCCCGGGCCGATCATCACCGACTCGGGCGGCTTCCAAGTCTTCTCGATGGGCCACGGGACGGTCGCCGACGAGATCAAGGGGCGCAGCCCGAACGGACCCGGGCGACACGGCCGGATCCTCTCGATCGACGAGGAGGGGGTCAGCTTCCGCTCCTACATCGACGGGACCAAGATGTTCATGGGGCCCGAAACCTCGATGGAGGTCCAAGCGGCCCTCAACTCGGACATCGCCCTCGTCTTCGACGAGTGCACCCCGTTCCACGTGACGCGCGACTACACGGCCAAGTCGACCGAGCGCACCCATCGCTGGCTCGACCGCTGCCTGTCGTGGCACTCGGCCAACGGGCCGACCGACCAGCTCGTGTACGGCATCGCCCAGGGCGGCGTTTACGAGGACCTGCGCAGGGAGTCGGTCCTGGCTGTCGCGTCGCGGGATTGCGGCGGGATCGCGATCGGAGGCTCACTTGGGGCAGAGAAGGGCCAGATGTACGAAGTCGTCGGGTGGGCGACCGAGGAGCTGGAGCGCGTCGCTCCCGACCGACCGAGGCACCTGCTCGGGATCGGAGACGTCGATGACGTGATCCGAGGGGTCGAGCTCGGGATCGACACGTTCGACTGCGCGATGCCGACTCGGATCGGCCGCCACGGAACGGCGATCGTCCCCGAACCCGGAGCCCGCTGGCGTCTCGACCTGACCCACGCCGCGGGGAGGGACGACGAGTCGCCGCTGATCGACGGCTGCTCCTGCCCGAGCTGCGGAGCCGGGTTCAGCCGCGCCTACCTCCACCACCTGCTGCGTGCGCACGAGCAGACGGGGCCGAGGCTGATCACCCTCCACAACCTCCACTTCATGGCCGAGCTGACGTCGTCGCTCAGGAGGGCGATCGCCGACGGTGACCTCCCGCGTGTGACTTCAGCCCTGCGAGCGGGAGCCGTCCCCTGGGATCTGTGAAGGGCCTCAGCGAGTGTTCGAGTCGACGAGATCGCGCATCGACTGGATTGCCTGGCTGGCGTCGTCGCCGGTGACCGCGCGGACCTTCGGGCCTCCGGACTCCGGCTGGGTCAGGGCGATTGCTGATACGGCCCCGGCCACGAGCAGGGCGACCACTGCGACGAGTGCCACCAGCCTGCGACGCGCCGTATTGGGCTGCCGGGCCGGCGTTGGCGCTGCCGGCGGACTCGCCTGAGCGGGTTCGCGTGGCTTGATCTGCCTGCCCGAGGCCACCACGGTGGCCGCCGTCGCAGCCCCGGCCGATTCCACGGCAGTCG
>JBAXRO010000125.1:0-1937 GCA_037131165.1 Actinomycetes bacterium
ACGCTGTCCTTGGTGGCAAAGTCCGTGAATGGGAGATTGAGCGCCCTGAACACGGCCTCGCCCAGTTGCGTCCAGGTGAGACGGTTGCCCTGTGCTTCTCGCAACGCCTTGCAGATGCCCGATCGCAGGTGAACCACCGAGACGAAGTCGTTGAAGTGACCGGCCTGCAGCGCCGCATCCTGGCGATTGTCGGTGAAACTCAGCAACTTCTGATCGCCAAGCTTGTAGTTGGCTTCACGGAGTTGCGCGAGAATCGAGAAGGTGGCGATCGTCGTCGACGTGCTGCGGCCCTCACTGCCCAACTTCGCGAGTTTGCTGCCTTCCTTGGTCTTGGGGTCGAAGAACGTGCCGCTCGTCGGATCGAGCAGAAGCGGCGCGGGCATGAACCAACCCGAATGCTTCATGGGCGTGGTGTCGGAACAACCACCCGACTCGTCGAAGTAGATGCGCTGCGGGAGCCGAGCCGCTCGTTCGGGATGCAGCTTGCGCCCGGCCTTGGTGGTTCGAAACCACGAGTCCGGAAGCGAGTCGAGGTCGTCCGCCGGATCCCAGACGTCGCCCACGACGAGGTATCCGTCGCTCGCGTCCTCGCCGTCGTCCATGCCGTCCGGGGTGATCTCCATGAACTCGCGCGGCACCAACTGGTTGCCCTTCCGCTTGACGCAGATGAAGGCATGACCCGACGCGCGACTGAAGACGTTGGGGAAGATCGGCTTCTGGGATTCCTCGTCCGCCTTGTAGATGCCCGGCTCGAGCGTGATGAAGCGGTCCTCGCCCTGATCGAGCGTGGTGTAGACCGAGCCCGTCTGCGAAATGAACTGGTGCAGGCGGAACGGGAGAATGGTGTCCCGTCGTCCTTGGCGCTGGATCGCGGCGTTCACCGTGCTGATCCACACGAGGATTCCCTCGATGGCCGCACGGCACGACGCCTCCGGCTCGCCGCACTCGGCCGCGAGCGATTCGGCAAGATCCCGCACCGATCGCGGCCGGCGACGAACGAGCGTGCCCGAACGCTCGTCAAGGGCGGCATTGGCCTCCATCCACAGGGCGATGACATGCCGCCGAAGCTCGGTGGCATCCTCGGACGCGACGACGCCGCGGCGAACCGCGGCGGCGAGTTGCTCGCGATCGTGCCGATCCCCCGAGCCCTCAAGAGAGCGGTCGAGCGTCTCGTTGACGACTTGGTCAGGCTCGAAAGTCTTGCCGAAGAGCGTGGTCGCAACCTTGGCGACCTGGGCTTGCTGCTCGGCGGGCGTGCCGCCGCTCACCATGGTCGCGGAAGTTCCGATGCAGGTGACTTCGTGCTCGCACATCGCCCGAATGCGGCGGATGAGCATGGCGATGTCCGCGCCCTGTCGTCCTCGATACGTGTGCAGTTCGTCGAAGACGAGATAACGAAGATTCTTGTAGATCGCGTCGCGGATCGGCCGTTCCTGCGCTCGCGTCAGCAGCAGTTCGAGCATCATGTAGTTGGTGAGCAGGATCTGCGGCGGACTTTCCCGCATGCGCTCGCGACTGGATTCCTCTTCCTGCCCCGTGTATTGGCCGAAGCTGATGGGAAAGGGTTGACCCGTCGCGTTTCTGTAGTTCTCGCTGTACTTCGTGAACTCGCCCGTCTGGCTGTTGATGAGTGCGTTGAGCGGATAGACGACGACCGCCACGACGCCTGTCGTCGACGGCTCCTTCAGCAGATGACTGAAGATAGTGCCGATGTAGGTGAGCGACTTGCCCGACCCGGTGCCCGACGTGACCACGAAGTCTTTGCCTTGCGCTCCCAACTGAATGGCGTCGAACTGGTGCTGGTGGAGCGAGTACCCCTTGAAGATGTCCGCGACGCTCGGATGGACCGTGCCGCGGGCGGCGAGATCCGCGACCTTGCCCGCCGACTTGAACGCCGGGTTGAACTGAAGCAGCGGCTCGGGCCACAACTTGCCCTT
>JBAXRO010000126.1:0-1859 GCA_037131165.1 Actinomycetes bacterium
AAGCCCACGCCTCCGGTGTGCCCAGGGCGAGGGCCGGCAGGTCGTGGGCCCGCATCCACGAGGAGCCACTGATCGGGTCGATGAAGTGGCGGCCCATCCGCTCGGGAGGGAGCAGGAACCAGCCGACCGGCTTCTTGAAACAGCGGGCGAAGGCGACGAGCTCGGATGCCGTGAAACTCCGTTGCCGGTCGCTGTCGAAGGTGCGCTCAATCGACGACACACCGGCCTGGTTGAGGCGGTAGCCAAGGTAGCCCTCGAGTCGATCGCTGGCTTCCACCTGCGTCCAGCCCGCCTCCTCGCGAGCGCGAGCGAAGTTGTAGGCGATCACCTGGTTCGTGGTGAGGACCAACTCGGCGTCGACGGGTTCGGGGCGGCGCAACTTCGGCACACACCGACAGTAGTTCTTTGCTGTGCTTGACGTCAACAAACCATTGCGCGATAGTGCACTGTATTGATCCATTGCCGATGTGGAGGCCACCCGATGCTCGAGAACCTTCCCCCCTTCCTGACCGTCGAGCAGGCGGCCGAGGTGCTGCAGCTCGGCCGTTCCAAGGCGTACGAGCTCACAGTCGAGTTCGAGGCAACGCGCGGTCGGACGGGGCTTCCGTTCGTACGCCTCGGCCGGACGAAGCGCATTCCTCGCACAGCGCTGATCCGGTTGATGGAGATCGGCCCGCTTCAGTCACCGACCCGGTGACCGCATCCCGGCAGTGAGTGTCGTCGAGCCCTGACCGAACCCACGAGACGACTGCACATGGCCGGCCGACTCCTGCACGACAACGTCACCGCAACCCAACGGCGAGCGCGAGCGTTCTTCGACTCGGTGATCGCCGACTACGGCGTCGTCGAGGGCCACCTCGTCACCATCCCGATGCGCCAATGCGAACTGGCCCGACGGCGCCAACTCGCCCCCTCGACCATCGGCGCCTACCTCTCGGCGCTCGGCCCGCTCGTCGTCGCTCGCGCCCCACACATCGTCCTTTCGGGCTGCGCGCCGGTTACGGATCCTGTACACATCGCTGGTGCACCAGACGCCACCCCTAGAAGCATCGACCGCGCTGCAGGGGCGGACATCAGCGAACTGATCGACGCCTATCGCAACGTGGTCGACGCACAGGCGCACCTCATCGGACTGCTCACGCGGACCGCCTACCCGGCGCGCGGATCCGCACGGGAAGTCGAAGAATCGCGCGCGGTACGTCGCGGCGCCGAGGTGCAGAGCAATGAAGAAGCGGAAGAAGACCTTCCTGCACCTCCTCCTCTGCTCTCAGGCACGCGGAACCACGCGCGTCTGCGCGGAACCGCCGAAGTTCCGCGGGCCTCGATCAGCGATGAAGACCTCGACCACCTCCTCACGCCCGTGCACCGACTCGTGCAGCAGCATCGCCTCAAGCCGATGACCCACCGTGCCGGTGTGTACGAGACGCTGCGGTACTGCTCACCCGACCAGCTGCGCGCGGCGATCGACCGCGTGCATCACTTCGTCAACCACCCAGGCACCAACCCGGTGAGCAGCCCCTTTGGACTGCTCATCCAATGGGCTCGCTCGGGCCAGCTTGACCCCGCCCCCAAGCAGGCCTCCGAGGTGGCCGGAGAGACAGTCGCCGCCGCTGAGCCCGAACCAGAGGTCGACCCGGCCGAGATCGAAGCCGACCTCGCAGTCACCACGTTCGAGGCCGACCCCACAACCCACGCTGATGAGCTCGCCGGTCTCGATGCGCACCTGGAGCGGACTCATCGAAGGCTCAGCGACCGGCCCGTCATCGCCCCACTCCTGCACGCCTGGCGCGTCGACGCCTACCTCGAACTCAACAGACACACGGAAGCACCCCGGGTTTCGTAGCGACCCTCAGGTGCCT
>JBAXRO010000127.1:0-1818 GCA_037131165.1 Actinomycetes bacterium
GGCATCGCCGATTCGCTCGACGGCGATCGAGCGGACCTGCTCGGCTTGGGCCTTCGAGTCCACCGGCAAGCCGGTCTCGCCTGCAAGCAGCGCAACCTGGAACGGGTAGACGTGCTCGACACTTGCGGTCACGGGAACAACGGTCACGACACCCCGCCCCTCTGGCCGGCCTTTCCCCCTTCTGACTCACCTTTTGCCGACGCTTTCCCGGGCGGATGCGACGCTCTGCCCATGAGCGAGATCGGCAAGGGAAACCCTCTGGGAATCAAGCCTCCGCGTCGGCTGCACGCCATCGGAGCGGTTGCCGTGGCGCTTGGCGTGGGGATCGCGGCACTGGCGGCGATCAGTCCCGCTCAAGCGGCGACAGTCTGGCTCTGCAAGCCCGGCATCAAGTCGAACCCATGCGCGGTGTCGATGGGCAACACCGCGCTCTTCGCGGACCGAACCACCAAGAAGGAAACGGCGACCGCGCCCAAGTCCGCTCCGATCGACTGCTTCTACGTCTACCCGACCGTCAGCAACCAGAAGACCGGGAACGCGAACCTCGACATCGATCCGGAAGAGATCGCCGTCGCTCAGGACCAAGCCTCGCGCTTCCAGGCGAAGTGCAAGATCTACGCTCCGATGTACCGCCAGCTGACCAAGTCGAGCTCGATGCTCGGAGCGGGAACTCCGACGACGCCAGCCGATCGCGAACTGCCCTACGCGGATGTGAAGGCCGCTTGGAAGGAGTACCTCTCCAAGTACAACAAGGGCCGTGGCGTGATCCTGATCGGACACAGCCAAGGCACCGCGAACCTGACCCGCCTAGTCGCGGAGGAGATCGACCCGCACTCCTCGACACGACGCAAGCTCGTCTCGGCGATGCTGATCGGCGGGGGCGTCCTCGTGCCCGAAGGCAAGGACGTCGGCGGCAGCTTCAAGAACATCCCGGCTTGCCGGACGACGACCCAGACGCGCTGCGTCATCGCCTACAACAGTTACTCGGCGACGCCGCCGGCGAACGGCCAGTTCGGGATCACGCTCAAGCCGGGACTGCGAGTGCTGTGCGTCAACCCCAACGCCCTTGCTGCCGGAGCCTCAGGCCGGGCAGTTCCGTACCTGCCGACCTCGCGACTCGCTCCGGCGCTCGCGCTGGCCGGGTTCGCGGTACCGACCACGCAGTGGGTGAGCCTCCCCGGCATGTACTCGACTCAATGCAAGTCAAATGCGACACACACGTGGCTGCAAGCAACCGATGTCGGACCGGCGGGCGACCCTCGACCCCACCTCACCCAGAGCCTTGGCGCGGCTTGGGGCCTTCACCTCACGGACATCAGCCTCAACCTCGGATCGCTGGTCTCGCTCGCGGGCAAGCAGGCGGCCGCCTGGAGGCCTTGAGCCTGGGGTACCACGGGGTCAGGGCGCGGCTCTTGTGCTCAAGCCGCTCGGCCCGGTAACGGTCACCCGGGACGCCGGCCGGCCGCACCGAGGCGGGTCGGTCAGTCAGTCATCGACTGCGCGTCCGAACCTGACAACGCCAAAGAGGCACATACCCCGGCTCACATCCCGGAACACAACAGCCGCCATCACGCCCATCAGCTCGATGGACACGGGCTGTGCCGACGGCGGCTTGGTGGGCGCCGGCAAGACAATCCCCTCGCCTGACGCGCGCGCTCGATGACTCGAGCAGGGCTCACCAGCGCCAGCTGGCGCTACAGGCCCAAGTGCAGGCGGAGCGCCTCGTCCAAGGACGTGAGCAGGCCCGTTGGGACGATGCCGATGGCATCGCCGATTCGCTCGACGGCGATCGAGCGGACCTGCTCGGCTTGGGCCTTC
>JBAXRO010000128.1:0-1731 GCA_037131165.1 Actinomycetes bacterium
CTCGAGGTCGATGCCCCTGAGCACCTCGAGCGTGCCGTAACGCTTGTGTACGCCCTCGGCCTTGACCATCGGCTCGCTCATGCGGCAGCCTCACCTTGCCGCGGCCTCCACTTGCGCCAGGCGGCGACAAGCCGCTGCCTGGGTGTCGGCGGGAGCTCGCGCGCGGCACCGCGCCCGAAGCGACGCTCGAGGTAGTACTGGACCACGTAGAGCACCGAGGTCAGCGCGAGGTACCAAGTGACTACGACGACGAGCAGAGGGATCTGCTTGTAGTTGACCGAGTAGATCAGCTGTGCGCTGTAGAGCAGGTCGGGCAGTGCGACTGCGAACACGAGCGAGGTGTCCTTGACCATCGAGATGGTCTCATTGCCGGTCGGCGGGACGATCACCCTCATCGCCTGCGGAAGGACGACATGGCGGAGCGTTTGCAGACGCGAGAGGCCGAGGGCCTGGGCCGCCTCCGTCTGTCCGTCGTCGACCGAGATCAGGCCCGCCCTGACGATCTCCGCCATGTAGGCACCCTCGCTGAGGCTCAGCGCGACAAAGGCCGCCAGGAACGGCGTAATCAGGGTGTTGGCGTTGCCCGACAGAAAGACCGTGTCGGCGAAGGGGATACCGAATGTGATCTTCGGGTACAGCGCTGAGATGTAGAAGACGAACAGGATCAGCACCACGCGCGGAAGACCGCGGAAGAGCCAGATGTACACCCAAGAGAGGCCAGAGAAGACAGGGTTCGGTGATTGCCTGAGGACAGCCATCAGGACCCCGATGAGCACGCCGGCGACCATGCTGACGATGGTCAGCTCGATCGTCAGCAGGACCCCGTCGAGGATCCTCGGGTCGAACAGGTACTGACCGACCACCGACCAACCGATCCTCGGGTTCGCCGCTGCGGAGTTGATCAGCGACGCCGCAACCAGGAAGACCGCGGCGGCACCAACCCAGCGCAGGGGATGGCGAACGGGAACGGCCTTTATGTCAACGGGCCGTCCCCGCTCAGCATCCATCGGTTCTTCACTCCTGCCGCTCACCGGACGATCGTCATTGGCAGCGGAGGAGCCTTCCTCAGCTTTCGGCGCCGTTCACCTTCGGGTCGGTGATCGCACCGGCTGAGAGACCCCACTTGTCGAGGATCTGCTTGTACGCACCGCTCGCGATCAGCGCCTCGAGGGCGGCCAGGACCGGCTTGTCGAGGCCCGTTCCCTTGGCCATCGCGATTCCGTAGGGAGCGTCGTTGTAGGACTTGCCGGAAAGCTCGAGCTTGCCGCCGGACTGCTTGACGGCGTAAGCCGCGACGGGCGAATCAGCCATCGCAACGTCGGCTCGACCGCTGCTGACAGCGAGGTTCACGGCGTTCTGGTCGGGCAGGATCAATGCCGTGATCTGCTTGTCCGCCGGGCACTTCTTGTTCTGGGCGGCGATCTCGTCGGCCTGGGTCGTGCCCTTCTGGGCTGTCACCTTGAGGCCGCAGAGGTCCTCGAGGCTGGTCACGTTCGCCTTGCCGGCCGGCGTGTAGAACGAGGTACCTGCGCGGAAGTAGGTGACGAAGTCGACTTCCTTCTCGCGCTCCTTGGTGTCGGTGAAGGAGGACATCCCGAGGCCGTACTTGCCCGAGTTGATCCCGGCGAGGATGCCGTCGAACGGAGAGTTCTGGACGTCGGCCTTCAAGCCCATCGTGGTTGCAAGCGCGTTGGCGAGGTCGACGTCGGCGCCGACAACCGTCTTGCCATC
>JBAXRO010000129.1:0-1655 GCA_037131165.1 Actinomycetes bacterium
CTGCTGTCAGGCCTGCTGTCTCTCACACCCGCACGCCTTGTCGCCTCTTCTTGCACGCCCCTCTCACGCACGTCGCCCGTTCTTCATTCCAGACTCCCGCAACTGACTGCCGGGAGGCCTTCGGACCGCTGATCGGTCGGCATGTTTGGGACAAGATAGCATATCAGGGACCGCACGTCAACACTTTTTGGATGGTTTGTTAGGAAAAACCTTCCTGATACCGTACATCATTCGTTCACATGGCCTTGTGACATGCCCGCGCACTTCCGAGAACCGTCGTTCACTCCGCGACCGCCGCGAATCGGTGCCCTTCGCGGCGGACCCGCCTCGCCAACTCCAAGGCCATCAGCTCCCGCCTCAAGACGCCGGTATCAAGCCCCGTTGCCTCCCACAGCTCATCCAAGGTCATCCCCCCGCCACCGAGCTGGTCCCACACGCGTCGCTGAAGTTCGGTCAACGGGAGCGCCTCGCCCGTTTCCGTCCTCAACGCCGCCCCCAGACGCCCGCCCATCTCGCTTGATGCGGGCTGGAATCGGGCGGCGTGCGTGCTCGCGTGCAAGTGGCGAGCGGGGCCCTCCAACTGCGCCAAGACATCAGCCGGATCGCTGACCAGCGACGCCCCGCCGGCCTTGATCAGGGCGTGCGTCCCGCGACTGGAGGCCGAATCGACCCTGCCCGGCAACGCCATCACCTCACGTCCGTGTTCCTCGGCCGCCACGCGGGCCGTGATCAACGCCCCCGATCGCTCATCCGCCTCGATCACCACCACGCCCAGACTGAGACCCGAGATGATCCGGTTGCGGGCAGGAAACTGATCGGCGTGAGGTGTCGTGTCGAGCGGCAACTCCGACACCACCGCCCCCTGCGACGCGATGGCGTCGAAGATGTCGCGGTTTTCCGGGGGGTAACAGTGGGCCAAGCCGCACCCCAGCACGGCGATGGTGCGACCGCCGGAGGCGAGCACGCCGCGGTGCGCCGCGCTGTCGACGCCGCGAGCCCCGCCCGAAACAACCGTCAGCCCTGCCCTCGCCAACGCCGCCCCGAACGTCCTGGCCTGCTCCAGCCCGTAGGCGGTGCACTTGCGAGACCCCACGATCGCCACGGGGTAGCGATCTCGAGCGGTCGCCTCGATGGCACCTCGCACGTAGATCACCCACGGAGCGTCGGGAAGGATGGCCATGAGTTCCGGATACGACTCATCGCCCTTGGCGACGATGCGAACTCCCAGACGCTCCGCCAGGTCGATGGCTCGCAACGCACGCTCGCCCGCTGCGGCCAAGCCGGCGGCGATGGAATCGGCTCGAGCGGGACCAAAGCCGGGAACCTGCCGCAGCATCGATGCGGAGGCCGACGCCGCCCTGTCGAGGTCGCCGCCGCACCATTCGATGAGCCGGGCCGTGAGCACGGGACCGAGGCCCGGCGTCAGAGTGAAGGGGAGCACGCGCCTCCCGAGTTCAGTGATCATGACCAACCCCCATCCTTGATGAGCCGCACTTCGCGGACTGCTCGAGATGACATGAACCCTTGGTGGGCCTGCCCCCACAAGGAACCGACCCGTCGTGGACCTGATCTGTCGGGGAACTGACCTGTCGGGGAACGGCCTGTCGGGGAACGGCCTGTCGGGGAACGGCCTGTCGGGGAACGGCCTGTCGGGG
>JBAXRO010000130.1:0-1593 GCA_037131165.1 Actinomycetes bacterium
TGATCGCCGCCGGCCTCGTCAACCAGCTCGGCGCAAGCCCCGTCGTGGCCTACGCGCTGGTCAAGCCGTTCGGGATACTCGCGCTGTTCGCCGGTGCGGCAGCGATCGTCCACCGCCACCTCTCGCGACGCGACGACAGGAGAGCGGCGCTCGTACTCGGACTGTTCTACTGCGCGCCCGCCTCGGCGATCGCCGGCTGGACGCTCGCACCGGCGGCCCAGGCGAAGTTCCAGCTCGATTTCGCCGGGGGTGAGCTGTGGAACGGCGCGTACCTCTGGGGTTACTCCTACACGGCCATCGCAGTCGGCCTCGTTCCGCTCGGACTGATCGCGTGGGAGCGATCGAGGCTCGGTGGGAACGCGAGGATGGCCTCTGCCGCCGCCGCTTGCGCGCTCCTGAGCTCATGGTTCCAGCCGTGGCAGGGCGCGACTCTCGCGGGGGTCATCGTCGCGGCCGAGCTGATCCGCTTCCGTGCCGAAGGCAGGCAGGTCAAGCGGGTGATCGCCGGGGTCGGGCCGATGCTCGTCGCCTCGGCCCTTCCGCTGGTCTACTACTTCGTCCTCTCCAAGACCGACCCCGCCTGGGAGCTGGCCGGGGTCGCCAACAGCCTCCCGAGGTGGCCCCTTTGGGTCCTTGTGGCGGCGATGCTTCCCTTGGCCCTGCCCGCAGCGTTCACCTACGGGAAGGGGCGTTGGAGCACCCCCGGCTCCGTTGCCTTGAGGCTCTGGCCACTCGCGGCCCTCGGGGTCTACTTCGCACCACTGGGAACCTTCCCGTTCCATGCGATCCAGGGGATGCAGATATCCCTGTCGGTGTTGGCGTTCGTCGCCATCCGCGAGAGGCTCGGAGATCGCCCTCTCCCGGGGGTGGCGACCGTGCTCGTGCTGGTTGTCCTGATCGTCCCCGGGACCGTTTACCGGGTGGCGCAGATGAGGGATGCGGTCAATGCAGGGCTCCAGCCGTTCTTCCTCAACGACGAGGAGCATGCGGCCCTCAAGTTCCTCGATTCCTCCAAGCAGCCGGGAGGGGTCGTGACCCAGAACTACATGGGGAGCGTGATCCCTGCTTGGACCGGTCGCCAGACGTGGCTTGGGGCCGGTTCGTGGAGTCCCGATTTCGAGCCGCGCCGGCAGCTGCTCGAGGCGTTGTTCGCCGGCAGGCTCGGCACGGAAGGCGCTCGGAAGCTGCTGGTCAGGCCGGGGGCGGGGTACGTGCTCGAAGACTGCAGGGCCGAGCCTGCCTTCTTCGAACAGGTCGAGCCCTTCACCAAGGTCGTCCTCAGACGGGGCTGCGTAACCGTGCTGCGAATCGACGGGGCTCATCCGCTCGGGCCGCCCCAGCCCCCGCTGCCCCCGATCCCGCCCGCGCCGACGGCACGATGACGGCAACGGCCGTCGAGCCGGGCGCCCGGTCGGGCCGACTGCCGCTGATCGACTCGCTCCGAGCGATTGCGGCTCTCTCGATCTTTGCCTACCACGCCCTGTTCGTCACAGGCAATCTCTCGTCTGCGAACTTCGGCTGGCACCTGAACTTCGGCGTGCCGCTGTTCTACGCGATCAGTGGGCTTCTCCTCTTCAAACCGTTCGCATCGAC
>JBAXRO010000131.1:0-1578 GCA_037131165.1 Actinomycetes bacterium
CAAGGCCTTTGGGATGAAGATCCTCGCCTTCGATCCCTTCATCTCCGCCGAGCGCTACGGCGAGCTCGGTGCCGAGCGGGCGGAGTCGGTAGATGAGATCTACAAGGAGGCAGACTTCATCACGATTCACCTCCCGGCCACCGACGAGACCCGCAACTTCCTCTCGACCGAGCAGTTCGCTGCGATGAAGGAGGGTGTGCGGGTGATCAACTGCGCCCGAGGCGAGCTTGTCGACGATGACGCACTCAAGGCCGCGCTCGATTCGGGGAAGGTCGCAGGCGCCGCACTCGACGTTTTCAAGCAGGAGCCAATCACCGATCACCCCTTGTTCAGCGGCTACGACAATGTCGTCGTGACACCGCACCTCGGTGCCTCCACGGTCGAGGCACAGGACCGGGCCGGAGTCCAGACGGCCGAGCAGGTCCTCGCGGCCTTGACCGGGGGAACAGTCACGACCGCGGTCAACCTCCCGGCGATCAGCGCCGAGGACAGGGATGTGCTCGGACCGTTCGTACCGCTCCTGCGCGATCTTTCGCGCCTGGCGGTCGAGCTCGCCGGGGGAGTCGGCCGGATCGAGGTCGAGATCCTCGGCCGGATCGCTGAGCGCGACACGCGCCCGCTCGTCGCTGCGGCGCTGATGGGAGCCCTTGCGGGTCGAACCGAGGAACCGGTCAACGAGATCAACGCCGCATCCTTCGCCCAGGCGAGGGGAATCGATGTCGATGAGCGGACGTCTGCGACGGCCCGCGACTACACCGACCTCGTCAGGGTCACGGTGGCCGCCGATGGTGATCCCGTCAGGGTCGTCGGGACCGTGATCGGCCAGCGCAACCGGCCCCACTTGCTCGAGGTATGGGGACAGCGCTTCAACGTGC
Source organism: Actinomycetes bacterium (assembly GCA_037131165.1). Lineage (GTDB taxonomy): Bacteria > Actinomycetota > Thermoleophilia > Solirubrobacterales > Solirubrobacteraceae > WLNJ01. The sequence goes on from JBAXRO010000131.1 coordinate 876, forward strand.
AGCTCGAGGACCACCTGACCCTTCTCCGATACCGCGACATGCCCGGGATGCTCGGGCGGATCGGCACCGAGCTGGGCCAGCACGGCGTCAACATCGTCTCGGCCGCGGTCGGCAGGCAGCCCGAGAACGTTGAAGGGCCCGCTCACGCTGCGATTGCAATCACGACCGATGCACCGGTTCCCGTCGCCGCGCTCGAGGCACTGATCGCGCAGGACGGGATCGAGGAAGCCCGAACAATCAACCTCTGAGTCGCATGAACATCATGCGACACGACGCTCACGGCTGGTGGCTGAGGGACGCCGGCTTGGAGTCTGTTCAGCCTCAACCGGCGCTCGGCGGCCGGGCCGAAGCCGATGTGGTGATCGTTGGTGGCGGCTACAGCGGTATGTGGGCGGCCTGGTTCCTCTCGGACCTGATCGATCCCGAGCGAATCCTGCTTCTGGATGCCGGGATATGCGGAACCGGCCCGAGCGGGCGAAACGCTGGGTTCTGCCAGGGGCTTGCCGAGTCGGTCGTCCAGCTTGAGGCCGACTGGGGCGGCCAAGCGGCGCGGGCGCTGATCGAGCGGACCGAAGAGCTCGCTGGCGGGGTAGGTGCTTGGGCCAGTGACCTGGGGCTGGAGATCGACTTCCGCCAAGCCGGGGAGATGGTCGTCGCCTGCGGTCGCGGGCAGGACAAGGGCAGCGACGAACTGATCGAGTCA
>JBAXRO010000132.1:0-1556 GCA_037131165.1 Actinomycetes bacterium
TCGATCCGAAGGGGCTCGACCTGCAACCGCTCAAGCTCGGCAACTCGGCAACGCTCCAGGTCGGCGACCCGACCCTCGCGATCGGCAACCCGTTCGGGCTCGAGCGAACCCTCACCACCGGAGTCGTGAGCGCTGTCAGGAGGACGATCAACGCCCCGAACGGCTTCAGCATCGACGGGGTGATCCAGACCGACGCAGCCATCAACCCGGGCAACAGCGGTGGCCCGCTGATCAACTCGAAGGGCGAAGTCGTGGGCATCAACAGCCAGATCCAGACCGGTGGCGGGGGAGGCGGCAACGTCGGCATCGGATTCGCTGTCCCGATCAACACCGCCAAGGAGATCCTCGGCAGCCTCGAGCAGGGCAAGCGCGTCCAGCGCGGTTGGCTCGGAGTCGAGACAGCCACGATCGACAAGACGCTCGCCGACCTCAAGCTGCCCTCCGCCCAGGGAGCTCTGATCCAGAAGGTCGTCCCCAACAGCCCCGCGGCCAAGGCCGGACTCAAGGGAGGGGACCGCCAGGTCGCGATCGCGGGTACTCCGATCCTGATCGGCGGCGACGTGATCGTGAAGATCAACGGCAAGGAGATCAAGGGCAGCGACGACCTCCAGAGCTCGATTGCCGGTGCCAAGCCCGGTCAGGAGGTCGAGATAACGGTCAAGCGCGGCAACGAGACGCGCGACTTCCAGGTCAAGCTCGGCGATCGGCCAACCCAAGCCGCCCGGAACTAGACGGTCCCCTCTCCCGTCTGGTCCAAACCGCCCGCTCGGATTCCCGAGCGGGCGGTTTTGCTTTGGCGGACTACCATTGGGCAGCGATGCTGGCGCCCAAGATCAAGTTCTGCGGGATGACCCGAGTGGAGGACGCCGAGCTGGCGGTCGAACTCGGTGCGTGGGCCGTTGGCATGGTCTTCCACCGCGACTCCCCACGCAACTGCCCGCAGGAGCTCGCTGCCGAAATCGGAGCGACCTTGAAGCGTCGCACCGAGGTGGTGGGGGTTTTCCACAACGCCACGCTGACGACGATCGACCGGATCGCCAGAGACTGCGGCCTGACGCTCGTCCAGTTGCACGGTGACGAGGGGCCGGTCTACTGCGACGAGGTCGCCCGGCGGACGGGATGCGGGGTGGTCAAGGCCGCCCGCGTCAGGTCGGTCGCGGACGTGCTCGACCTGAGGGTCTACAGGACGGCATTCCACCTGCTCGACGCCCACGTGGAGGGTCAGCCAGGCGGAACGGGAGTCGCCTTCCCCTGGGAGTACGCCGCTCGCCACGAGGGGCCGGCCCCGGTCATCCTCGCGGGAGGACTCAACCCGGGGAACGTGGCGCAGGCGATCGACGAGGCCCAGCCCTTCGCCGTCGATGTGGCGTCGGGGGTCGAACTGTCGCCCGGGATCAAGAACCCGTCACTGATGAGGGACTTCGCTGACGAGGTCAACGCGACCAAGTCCTCGGCGAAGGCGCTCCGGTTGCGTGATCAAGCCCGCCGAGACGCTGCTTCCGGCTCGGTTTGGCGCGCCTCCGAGCACCCGGAGCAGGCCGCATGAGCGCGGTGGA
>JBAXRO010000133.1:0-1509 GCA_037131165.1 Actinomycetes bacterium
ACAGGCGGTCTCCAGGCTGGAGCCTTGGAGAGCACTGAAAGGTACCGCTGCCGCTGCACTTGCAAAGCTTCGGCTGGGTGGGAAACGTGAGAGGCTGAAAACCTCGCCCGCCAGCAAGCCGCGGCTTGCCTTTGTACGACCAGTGGCCACGAATGAAAATATGTCTTGCTTTTTTGATTCGGCGGGCCGTATGAGAAGGCATGTCTGCTCCCAGGGGCCAATTTTGGCCCATGCCGAGCAGAGACGGAAACTAACCTTAGCATGGCTTCGCGGACCGCCGACATCCTCTACAAGGACCAGCTCGCAGGCAGCCTGACAGAGACAGCCGGTGGTGGGACCCGCTTTACCTACGCTCCAGGCTGGAACGAGGACATAGCATGTTGCTTCCCAGCGGTGCGGCGCGAGCATGAGTGGGCCCGAGGGCTTCATCCGTTCTTCGAGCATCTCGCACCAGAGGGTTGGCTGCGTGAGCAACAGGCCAGAGTCGCTCACGTGGTCGAGGAAGACGATCTCGGCCTCCTCTTGAGGTACGGTGCCGACTGCATTGGTGCAGTGAGCTTACGTCCACCTGGCGACCTTGCCCCGGCTCCCGAGATCACCGAGGCGACAGCGAGCCCTGGCAGGACGGTCTCCGGTATTCAGAAGAAGCTCCTCGTGGTGAAGGAGGGGAATGCCTTCCGACCTGCAGCACCTCAAGGGCTCGCGCCGTACATCGCCAAGTTCAACTCGGAGCGGATCCAGACCTTGGTTCGCAACGAGGCCCTAAGCCTTCGTTGGACGGCCACCGTGCTCGGCGCGAACGAAGTCACGAAGTTCGAGCTGGCCCATGTTTCGGTAGTCGAGGAGCAAGCTCTTGTCGTCACCCGATTCGACCGGGGCGCACGCGGCGAAAAGCTGAGGCTCGAGGATTGCGCACAGATTCTCTGCATGCCGCGCGGACAGGACTACACGGGGAAATACAATGCAGCGTACGAGGATATCGCGTCGATCATCAAGCAGCACTCCGCGCGCTCATCAATCGACCTGTCGCGCTTCTACCGCCGCTTACTGGCCTTCACACTTGTCGGCAACTGTGATGCGCATTTGAAGAATTTCTCACTGTTGGAAACGCCCGCAGGACTGCGCCTGTCGCCTGTATATGACGTGTTGAACATCGCGATCTATGACGGCTTTGATCAGTCGCTGGCGCTAACCATTGGTGGGCGCCGAGTAAGGCTGGACGAAGCTGACCAATCCCTGTTTCGGCGCTTCGGGCTAGAGATCGGCTTGCCAACGCGCGCGGTCAACCAAGCCTTCGTGGATCTCGAACGGCAGGTGCGGAAGGCAGCACCAATTATTGCTCCGCCCGCTGCGGAAAGCCCAGACGGTTTCAGAACCCGGTTCGCAGAGATCGTGACAAACGCATGCCTGAGAATGTTCGCGGGATGACGCCTTTGAACTGGCAAGCGCTGGTCGACGAGACCATCCGCCGAAGAAAGGCGGAGAAGCTTACTCAGCGGGAGCACGCCG